>JAILIB010000128.1 GCA_024695505.1 Saccharofermentans sp. | reverse complement strand
AATGGTAGAACTTCAGCCTTCCAAGCTGACCACGTGGGTTCGATTCCCATCACTCGCTCCAGGGTCATTAGCTCAGCTGGATAGAGCAACAGCCTTCTAAGCTGTGGGCCGGAGGTTCGAGTCCCCCATGGCTCACCAATCTAAAAAGAAAGACCTCTTTCAGTCGCAAGACGAAAGAGGTTTTTTATTGCCCGTTTTCTGTATGTTAAAATGAATTATCACATGTGATAAGGGGGGATTTGATATGAATTGTTATAAGTGCGGAAAGCCGATGGCTGATGATGCGAAGTTCTGCATGTCATGCGGATCGCCTGCTGCAGTACAGCCGCCGGCAGAACCTGTAAGAACGGCTTTTCCTTATATTCCTCCAAGGATGGAAGGCGGTAACATCATAATCCCGATCGGCAGAAAATACCGCGTACGTTGTCCGGATTGCGGAAATGTCTCGGATGACCTGAAAAGGGACGAGTCGGCGGGTTATCCCTGTCCTGTCTGCAAAAAGGCTTATGCTTATGCAGGACAGCTTCTGGTATACAGAATGGGTAGTTTTCATCCTTTGTATGTAGCAAGGCAGATAAGCATAACGGTCGACGGTTATGATTATGGTCTGATCCAGAATCAGGATTCCGTAAGGGTAATGCTCGCCCCGGGTTCGCATGTCGTAAGCTGCGACAGTTACGGCCTTCGCAACCCGATGCAGTATAAGATCGATATAACTCCGGAATTCAATACGTACGCGTTTAAGTTTAATCTGATCTACACCGGTCCTTTTACATATCCGGGAAGAGGCACGACCAACGAATTTAAGCAGTGTGCGCCCGAGGAGATACCCAACATCTGAGTTTTTTAGAAATTCGCCGTTTTGAGGTTGTCCGTTTTTGCGGACAACCTTATTTTTCGTGTATTTTGGGCTTGAAGGATATTGAAATCTTTGTGTTATAATCGAACAAAGCATTAAATAATTAATAAAAAGCGAGGAAGAGGCGATATGCCGAGTAAGAAGGATTACGGCAATGAGAGCATCTCGATGCTCAAGGGCGCTGACAGAGTCAGGTTAAGACCAGCCGTTATTTTCGGATCGGACAATCTTGAAGGATGCATCCATTCCTTTTTCGAGATCCTGTCAAATTCGATCGATGAAGCAAGAGAAGGTTACGGCGACAAGATAATAGTCACAAGGTTCCCGGACGGAACGATCGAGGTCGAGGACTTCGGCCGCGGTATCCCGCTCGACTATAACGCAAAGGAAGGCCGTTACAACTGGGAGCTCGTTTATTGTGAACTTTATGCGGGCGGCAAGTACAATAACAACAGTTCGGGCGATTATGAATTCTCATTGGGCCTTAACGGTCTTGGCGCATGCGCGACACAGTATGCATCCGAGTTCTTTGAAGTAACCGTTTTCCGTGACAAGACCAAGTATTCCATGTCCTTTGCGAAGGGCAATCCCGTCACGGACCTTGTTTCCGAGCCTTACAGGTATTTAAGGACCGGTACGATCCAGCGCTGGAAGCCTGATACGGAAGTCTTTACCGAGACGATAATCCCGCTTGAGGTCTTCAAAGAGATAATCAAGCGCCAGTCCGTTATCAACAGCGGAATAGAGTTCGTCTTAAAGGATGCCCAGACGGGCGAGGAGTTCTCTTATATCTATCCCGAGGGTATCAAAGGGTACGTCAATGAACTCTCCGACATGAGAGGATTTACCGACGTTTTTTCTTTCTCAGGCGAAGGTAAGGGCAGAGACAAGGAAGACAGAGACGAGTATAAGGTAAGGGCGGAAGTCGCATTCTGCTTCAATAATGAAGTAAATGCCCTTGAGTATTTCCACAACTCGAGTTTTCTTGAGCACGGCGGATCTCCGGATAAGGCCGTCAGGAATGCTTTTACCGCTGAATTTGACAAGCAGATCAAGTCCAGGGACAAGTACAAGGCCAACGAGTCAAAGATAATATTCCAGGATATCGCCGATTCTTTGATCCTTGTCACGAACACGTTCTCAACGCAGACTTCCTACGAGAACCAGACCAAGAAGGCGATCAACAACAAGTTCATCCAGGACTTTATGACGCAGCTCATCAGGGATAACCTTGAAGTTTGGTTCATCGAGAACAAAGACCTGAGCGACAAGACTATCGACCAGATCCTCGTAAACAAGCGTGCGAGGGAGAATGCGGAGAAGACCAAGGTCAACATCAAGAAGAAGCTTATGGGTTCTCTTGATATCAACAACCGCATCAAGAAATTCGTCGACTGCAGGACCAAGGATTCTGACAAGCGCGAGCTTTACATCGTTGAGGGTGATTCCGCTTTGGGTTCGGTCAAGCTCGGCCGTGACGCCGAATTCCAGGCTGTCATGCCTGTAAGAGGTAAGATCTTAAACTGCCTCAAGGCTGATTACGCAACGATATTCAAGAGTGAGATCATAACCGATCTGCTTAAGGTATTGGGCTGCGGCGTTGAGATAAGCAACAAGCACACAAAGGATCTGAGCGCATTTAACATCGAGAACCTGCGCTGGAACAAGATCATAATCTGCACCGATGCCGATGTTGACGGTTTCCAGATCAGAACGCTTATCCTTGCGATGCTTTACAGGCTTACTCCGACGCTTATCGAGAAGGGTTATGTTTATGTAGCCGAATCTCCGCTCTTCGAGATCACATACAGGCCGAAGGGTAAGAATGCCAAGGAAGAGACTTTCTTTGCATTTAACGAGAAGGAAAAGGCCCAGATCTTATCCAAGGTCGATCCCAAGCTCTGTGCGATCCAGAGATCGAAAGGCTTGGGTGAGAATGAGCCTGAGATGATGTGGCAGACTACCATGAATCCGAAATCCAGAAGGCTTATCAAGGCTTGCCCCGAAGATGCAAAGAGGACCGCTGAGATCTTTGATCTGCTCCTGGGTGACAACCTTGCGGGAAGAAAACTCCATATCGAGACGGACGGAAAGAAGTACCTCGATATGCTTGATTTAGGGTGAAAAAGATGGCGCGAAAGAAGAAAGAAGAGATCAATAACGATTCACTTAAGGCAAGGCTGACGGACAGCTCTGCCAAGGACATGCCGGCTATGGACCAGCCGATAACCGAGATGCTCGAGATCAACTACATGCCGTACGCGATGAGCGTCATCGTGTCACGTGCGATCCCCGAGATCGACGGCTTCAAGCCTTCGCACCGAAAGCTCCTTTATACAATGTATAAGATGGGACTTCTGGGCGGAAACAGAACGAAGTCTGCAAACGTCGTAGGACAGACCATGAAGCTCAATCCTCACGGCGACCAGGCGATCTACGATACGATGGTCAGACTTACAAGAGGCAACGCCTCATTGCTTCACCCGTTCGTTGATTCAAAGGGTAACTTCGGTAAACAGTATTCAAGGGACATGCAGTGCGCTGCGCCCCGTTATACGGAAGTAAGGCTTGAGAAGATCTGTGAAGAGATCTTCAAGGGAATCGATAAAGATGCCGTCGATATGGTAGACAACTACGACGGAACTCTCAAAGAGCCCGTCCTGCTTCCGACGACTTTTCCTGCGGTACTCGTAAATGCAAACCAGGGTATCGCCGTAGGTATGGCATCAAACATCTGCTCGTTTAACTTAGCCGAGGTATGTGCAGCTACTGAAGCGTACCTGAAGGATCCCAATGCGGATCTGCTCGAAGTAATGCCTGCACCTGATTTCTCCGGCGGCGGACTCCTTCTTTACGACAAGGAAGCGATGCGTCAGATCTATCAGACTGGTAAGGGAAGCTTTTCGTTGAGGAGCAGATACAAGGTCGACAAGTCGAAGAACATCATCGAGATCACCGAGATCCCTTATACCGCGAGCGTTGAAGCCATAATCGACAACATCGCAGATCTTGTTAAGGCCGGAAAGGCAAAGGAGATCGCTGACATCAGAGACGAGACTGACCTTGACGGCTTGAAGATCACGATCGACTGCAAGCGTGGTACCGATCACGAACAGCTCATGACGAAACTCTTCAGATTTACGAAACTTCAGGACACATTCTCCTGCAACTTCAACATTCTGATCGACGGTTCTCCGAGAGTCCTGGGTGTTCCTGACATAATCAGCGAATGGCTTAACTGGAGAAGAAAGTGCATTTCAAGAGAGCTCTCTTTCAATCTCGCGAAGATGAAGAAAAAGCTCCATCTTCTGGACGGTCTCGCCGAGATCCTTCTCGATATCGACAAGGCGATCAAGATCATCCGCAATACCGAACTTGAAGAAGACGTAATCCCCAACTTGATGAAGGGCTTTGAGATCGACGAGGAGCAGGCTGAATATGTTGCAGAGATCAAGCTCCGCAATATCAACAAGCAGTACATCCTTAACAGGATCGCAGACAGAGAAAAACTCAAGGAAGACATCGCTGACACGGAGGATATCTTAAGGAGTCCCAAGCGCATTGATTCCATTATCGTAAAGACGCTCCGCGAAGTCGCTGCAAAATACGGCCAGGAGCGCCGAACTGAGATCGTTGCTAACGAGGAGACTCATGTATTTGAAGAGTCGCAGATAATACCTGATTACAGGCTCCATCTTATGCTCACTCGTCACGGCTACCTCAAGAAGCATACGATGAATTCATTGAGGAACGCAGGTGATCTCAAGACCAAGGAAGACGATGAGATCTTCATGGGCTTTGAGGCGGAGAACAAGAGCGACCTCCTGGTCTTCACGGACAAGTGCAACCTCTACAAGGCGCACGTTTATGATTTCTCCGACACGAAACCGGGTGAGCTCGGTCACTTCCTTAACAGCGAGCTTTCAATGGATGAAGGCGAGAAGCCTATCTTCATGATCTCAACAACTGACTATAAGGGCATTTTGTTCATTGCTTTCGAGAACGGAAAAGCGGCAAGATTCCCGATCAGTTCATACGAGACAAAGCAGAACAGAAAGAAGCTTTTAAACGCGTTCTTCGACGGCAGCAAACCTGTCGGATTCAAGTTCCTTTCAGAGGATGAGGATCCTGATATGGTCGCAACGAGCAGCATTGACAAGGCGGTTGTTTTCAAGTGTTCGCTCGTTCCGCTTAAGACGACGAGGACTACGCAGGGCGTTCAGCTCCTGCTCTCAAAGAAGGGTTCAGTATTAAGAAGCCTTTCGCTTCTTGCAGAAGTTGAAGTTGAAGATCCTGAGTATTACAGGATACGCAAATTACCGGCTATCGGCTATTACATAAGGGAGAAATCCCTCGAGGCAAAGCAGCTTAGCTTTGATGATCTGAAGTGACAGGATTTTCTGCAGGCTATCATATAAGTGACACCGATAAACGCGGGAACAGCGGTTTCCGCTTTGCGGCGCTGGCCTGCGGCGTAGCGTTCGTTTTTCTTGTGGTCGTTATGGCGATACTTGCAAGGATGAACGCGTATGAAGACAGTACTATTCCTGATTTCAGCGAAGCTATCGAAATGGGAAATTACGATGAGGCTCTTTCGATATACAGAAAAGTCCAGGACCAGGTCTTAGCCGACAATCCTGATGCTAATGACAATACGCATGACGAGAGGATCAAGCTCTTAAGCAGCATGGAAGCGATCGTCGAGCAGAAGGTCGATCTCATTTTTGACAGGATCGTAAGCAACAGATATGCGCCCCAGCACAGCGACGTCCAGTTCCTCGATTCCATGCAGGAACTTACGGCTTCTGTCGTTGCAAAAAGACTGAATGCTCTTTGCGTCAGCTATATGCTGGGTGAGATTGAAAAGCCTGACCTGACTTTTGTTTTCGATCAGATCTCACCGATAAGTAACTTCTCGGCGATCGCGGGACCGATGCTGCGTGAAGTCGATTATATCGAGACCGCTGCAGGAGACGTCCGTACGGCGGAAAAGGCACTTGCCGGCGGAGACTACGTGGAGGCCGTGCAGAGATACCAGAACGTCAACGCTCATTATGAAGGCTTTGTAGGTGAATATTCCGCTAAAAGGATCCAGGAGATCAAGACGGCGATGTATGAGCCTATGATGGCCGAGGGCGAGCGCATGCTCGAAAGGTACAAGTTCTATTCTGCCGAGAAGCTCTTCTCCAACCTTGCCGCGATCTTCCCCGAAGACGATAAGATAAGATCAGACCTTCTGGTCGCGACAGGTCATACGGCCAAGACGGTCGAATACAGAGGACACGTTGAAGTCCTTTGCGTAAGGTCGCTTATCGCAAATACGGATACGGCATTCGGTGTTGAATTCGGTAAGGGCGATACGGGGCTTTACCTGACCGCGAACGAGTTTAATCAGATCCTTGAGAATCTTTATCAAAAAGGATACGTTCTCGTAGATCCCGAAAACATGATGTCAGCTACCGATCCGGGATTCATTCTCGAAAGAAACCTGACCATACCCGAAGGAAAGAAGCCTTTGGTGATCATAATCGAGAACCTCAGTTATGACCCGACGGCATACGTCTGCGGAACATGCAGAAGGCTTGTCTTAAACGACGAGAAGCAGGTATGCGGAGAATACACGGTCATGGGCAAGGACGGTGCTGAAGATGCAGTTGTCAACAGGACTGCGGAAGCCATCGGAATACTTGACGTATTTGTAAGCAATCACATCGATTTCACATACGACGGTTCAAAGGGGATCGTATCGATCGGAGGTCACGATTCGTGCTTCGGCTACGTTGTTGACCGTGAGCAGATCAAGGTAAGAAATGCCCAACTCCATACTGCAAACCTTCCTCAGGAAGAATACACGGATGCTGAGATCGAGAACAACAGGAATGCCGTAAAGGCGATAGTTGAAAGGCTTAAGGATACCGGATGGAAATTCGCTTCATGCACTTACGGTTATCTGCCCAATGCCAGGAAAGCGGACCTCGCGGCGATCAGGGAAGATACTGACAAATGGATGAAGCAGATCGGTTCGCTGATCCCTGACACGCACATGATCTCTTATCCGGGCGGCAACTACATATACGGTACCGATGAACGTGCAGAGTACCTGAAGAGTAACGGATTCAGGATCTTCTTTGGTGCAGGCCCGAAGCCTTATCACATCTACGGCAGTAATTATCTGTATTTCGACAGGTGCATCATCTCTCCGAATTCAATGAAGAACTACGATTTCTCCAGACTGTTCGACAAAGATGAGATCCTTGATCCGGCTAGGAAGAACCGCAAACAGTGACGCAATATTATAATTGTGTTTCATTTTTCGAAAATTGACTCTAATATCAAGATTTTATAATATATTTGATATTAGCATCAGTGTTTCCGCAGATGCGCATTGTAGAAGCGGAGGATTCGGTTATGACGAAGATCGACAGGCTTACCAATCTCACAGAGAATGAAGAGATCCTTTGGCAGGACCGCAAGAGATATCTGGGCCTTCCTTTGTCTTTCACAATCTACAGTTTCAGTAAGAACAAGTTCTACATGAAAACGGGAATCTTCAATACCAAGTCTGAAGAGATCCTGCTTTACCGTATTCTTGACATTACTTATAAGCAGACTTTCGGACAGAAGATCTTCGGCGTCGGTTCGGTGATCCTTAATACAGCCGATAAGACGACGCCCGTTCTTGAGATAAAGAGCATCAAGACACCTGACAGGGTACGCAAGGCTTTGAGTACGTTGGTTGAACAGCGCAGGGATGAAAAGCGCGTTACCGGTAAGGAAATGTTCGGAGCTGCAAGCTCTCATGACTTTGGCGATGAGGATCTGGATCTTGATGGAGTACCGGATTATCTTCAGTAATTAGGCTTGCACAGACAAGAACAGCGAGGAAGAAATAGTGGAAACTAGGATTGACAGACTGGGAACGGTTAGAGAAGACAAGCTGAGGCAGCTCAGGCAGATCATTGCGGATTCTGAATACATTGTCTTTCTTGGCGGTGCAGGAGTCTCTACGGAAAGCGGGATCCCTGATTTCAGAAGCGGTACCGGTATCTACAATTCCGACAGCGGAGTGAAATACAGACCGATCGACATTATCGCCCACGATTTCTTCATGGAGCATCCTGAAGAATTCTTCGATTTTTACAAGCGTAAACTTATCTATCCCGATGCAAGACCGAACAAGGCTCACAAAGCTCTGGTAAGGCTTGAAAAACAGGGAAAGCTCAAAGCGATAATCACACAGAACATCGATAATCTTCATCAGGAAGCGGGAAGCAAGTGCGTCATCGAACTGCACGGTTCCGTCTTCAGAAATTACTGTATGGACTGCGGCAAGAAATATGATCTCGAATACGTTGTTGCCCAGGAGGGCGTTCCCCACTGTCAAAAGTGCGGAGGTATCGTCAGGCCTGACATCGTTTTGTATGAAGAAAACCTCAATCACAAGGATGTTGACGATGCGATCAAGGCGGTGAAGAAGTGTGACCTTCTTATCATTGCGGGTACATCTCTTACGGTTTATCCTGCAGCCACATTCGCACAGTTCCTTAAGCATGACAGGATCGTAATTATTAATAAGAGTTCTACTTATATGGATCTTAAGGCGCTTCTCACCATTCACGACAACGTTGGTGAAGTCCTTGATATATGCGTTCCCAAGCGCAAGCCGAGCGCTCCCAGAAAGAAGACCGCCGCAAAGTCAAAGACAACTTCCAAGACAACGGCTAAAACAAAGACGACCACCGCTAAAGCTAAACCGGCCGCAAAAACTGCTACCAAAGCAAAGGCTGCCACTGCAAAGACCGGTGCCAAGAAAGCGGCTACTAAAAAGCCTTCAACTTCCAGAACAGCGGGAAAAGTGAATGACGGCAAGTCCTAAACTTTTTGAAGAATACTATCAGAAGATCACAGAATCATTGAAGCTGTATGACAGCAGGAGCACTTTGCTCAGCGTCATCCGCTTCATATTGTTTTTGTCGGGGATCTTCTGCTTTATCTGGGCAACCATAAGGAAAATGCCTGTGTTCTATCTGATCTTTGCGGTCCTGTTCATTTTGTTTGTTATTATCTGCATCATCCACGGTAAGATAACTTCCAAGCTTAAGTACTATGAAGCGCTCCTGAACGTTAACTCAAGATACATCGCAAGGATCAAAGGTGATTTTGATGAGCTTTTCAAGACTGTTTGCGATGGACTGAAGAGAAGGGACGAGATCGAGGATGCGCAAAGATACGCAAGCGGTATCGGTTTTTACACAGACGATCACGATTACTGCATGGATCTCGATCTTTTCGGAAAGAAGTCTTTGTTTTCACGTCTTAACGTCGCTGAAACTTCATTCGGAAGAAGGGCTTTTGCTAACGAACTGTTAGGCTCGGGCGATAAGATAAGGTCCGCTTCAGATATCGTTAAAAGACAGAAAGCCGTTAAAGAACTGGTTTCAAGACCTGAATTTCTCGAGCAGTATCAGGCGACTGCAATGCTCGGAAACATGAAAAAGGACCCGAAGGCTTTGATCGATTTTGCATCAGAGAAAAAGCCTGCAAAGCCTTCTCTTGTAACTGTTGCGGCGGTACAGATCTGCCTTTGGCTTATACCTTTGGCAGCTTTGGTGGTTTTCCCCGATAACGTCAGAGTCTTTGTTCTCGGCGTATTGGCTTTTAATCTTCTTGTCTGGGCTTTTGGCGTCAAAGCAAACGCATATTACTTCAAAGCGGCTGACGGCATGCCTTCCCAGGTTTCTACGATCTATAAGCTTTATTCACTTCTCGAGTCTTCCGGCCTCAAAGACGAATATCTCTGTTCTCTGATCTCAGGCAAGAAAGGGAAGACCGTAACGGGTTCTTTGTCGTCATTGTCAGTCATCCTGTTTTTCGCAGGACTCAGGAGCCAGCCGATATTTGCGTTCCTTATAAATGCAGTATTTCCGCTCGATAATCTTGTCTGCTTTTTCATGGGCAAATGGGCGGTGAAATATGGTGACAGCCTTTACCAGTCTGTAGCAAACCTCGCAGAGATCGAATCACTCATGTGCGCATCGCAGATCTCGTTTGTCAGCAGCGTGAGTTCGTTCCCTGAAATAGAGGAAAGCGATTCAGCTGACGACAATGCATATTTCGAAGGAAAGGATATTTGCCATCCGCTTCTTTCGCCTGATTCAGCGGTCAGCAATTCAGTTACTATAAGGTCTGACATCGCCCTGATAACAGGTTCAAACATGTCCGGAAAAACGACGCTAATAAGGACTGTCGGAGTTTGTTCGATACTTGCATACATGGGTTCTGAAGTTCCTTGCAGTTCGTTGAGACTGGGAAGGATGAGGATAATGTCTTCGATGAGGATAACCGATAATCTGGGCGAGGACATGAGTACGTTTAAAGCTGAACTCGTCAGGATATCCGAGATAATCAAGTGTTCGAAAGACGGCGCGTCTGCGCTTCTTTTCCTTATCGACGAGATCTTCCGCGGAACGAATTCGGATGACAGGACAGAAGGTGCGCTCATCGTTTTGAAGAATCTTTCAGCTAAGAGGATCTGCGGTCTCATGACCACACACGACTATGCGATGATCGATCACACGGTCAATTCTTTCAAGAATATTTGTTACTATCATTTTTCTGAAACATATACGGACACAGGTATCACTTTCGATTACAAACTTTCCAGTGGAATCAGTAGGGAATCTAATGCAAGATATCTCATGAAGCTGGTCGGAATTGAGTAAAAATAACAGTATTTTCACAAATTGACATATTTTTTCAATATTTTGTTGAAATCTATTGAAGAACGCATTAGATTAATGTATGAGAGGTTAATTTGGAAGGTGTTATATGTTAGAAGCGCTTACTGGCTATAAGTCCCTTTTTTTGGATTACTCGGTCTTGCTTGAGTATTCTGCTGATGGTCCTGTCTTCGAAGAGCTCTTGAGGCTCCTCGCGACCGGCATTGACGTTTATGTCGATAAATCTTTTAAAGCTCTACATTACTGCATACTTCACATAAAGGATCCTAAGGACAGAGCGGCAGCTGCTGCTATGAAGAGGATCTGTGCCGGTCTCCTTGCAGAAGGCAAGCTTCATCTCATCAGAGAATTAGACCTGGACAAAGTTGCCGTCAGCATTAATGAGATATCTGACGGTTGCTGCGTTCTTGCTACAAGAAACTCGATCTTCACCAAGAGATTATATGAGAAGAATCCTTATATCGCATGTGATATCGCTATTCTTGCGAACGGTGTATTGAACATCTTTGATTCTTCCGATTCTCTTTTCTTCAATTTCCCTCAGCAGGAAACAAGCCGTCTTGCTTATAACAGTTCATACATCGAGACTTTCGGAAGCGCCAGCATTTCCGATATCGTCAATACCGAGTCAGGCGAAAAGTATGAGCTGGTCAAGCGTTTGAGCGGCGGCGCCGAGGGCATGGTCTTTACGACAAACGTAAACGGTTATATTGCAAAGATCTATCACAAGGGAATCATCACTCCGCTCCGTTGGGCAAAGCTCAAAAAGCTTACCGAACTTGGTATCAGCGGCAAGGGGTTCTGCATTCCTAAGGATCTCGTATTCTTCCGTAATTCGCCCGTAGGCTATACGATGACACTCGGTAAGGGAACAACGCTCGGAACCGTTTTCGACGGTCCTGACGCGATGCTTGAGCATTTCCCGAACTGGACGAGGACCGATGTAGTTAAGACACTCCTTGCATTGATCGAAAAGTATCTCTATCTGCACATGCATGACGTCATCGCAGGCGACATCCAGCTGAAGAACGCTTTGATCGATACGTCTTCTGATGTTTATCTCATCGATATGGACAGCGTCCAGATTGGAAATCTTCCTTGTCCTGTCGGTACTGAGGAATTTACTGATCCGAGACTTTGGGGCAAGAACTTTGCCAAGTTCTTAAGAGGTCTTCGTGATGAAGACTACTCTATCGCTATGCTCGTATTCTCAGTCCTTTTCTGCGGACTTCATCCTTATGCTACGAGGAACGGTGCTGAGACGTTAAGGGAAGAGATCGTAAATCACAATTTCCCTTACAACTATGAGAATGAATCTGAGTTCATCCCGGTCGGCGGTTATGACCATATTTGGGAATATCTTTCCGACAGGCTCCGCACCATGCTCTTCGAGACGTTTAAGAACGGTTGGTCTTACGACACTCTCGAATGGCTCGATGCTGTTGTTAAGTACAAAGAGGATCTCGAGAATTTCGTCTATGATGATCCTGAAGCATATAAGCTTTTCCCGAAGTCGGAGTACAAGCAGGTATCTGTTGACGTAGAAGCTGAAAGGGAAGCATTAAAGGCTGAAGCAGAGAAAAAGAAGGCTGCTCCGGCTCATGTGCCGTCTCCTGCTGCGGCTGCTCATGCTGCTGCCGTACAGATCAAGCAGCAGGAAGCTCCCGCAACTGCAAAGGAACCCATAAATTCCGCTTTTGCAAAGCCGGCAAATCCCGCTGCTGATACTTCCAAGCCTGCATTTACCAGAGATCCGTTTGCTCACGTTCCTACCGGCCGTTACATTCCCAAGGACCAGCTTGGTGAGGATGACGAGCCTGTAAAAAAGAAGAAGTTCTTCGGATTATTCTGATTGTTTTCTGACAATTTAATATATAATTAAACTGTTCAGATTTGATGTTTGGAGGGTCTATTTACTATGGGAGAGGTGTTTAGTTCTTCGGATTTCGGTACGAGCACAAAGAGAAGGCTTCCTATCTGCTTCGCACTCGATACTTCCGGTTCAATGATGGGTAATCCGATAAAGCAGCTCAACATGGGCCTGCAGAATTTCCTTGCATCCATCAAGAATAATGATGATACCCGTAATTCAACAGATATCGCCATTGTTACGTTCGGTTCCAAAGTCGAGATCGTAATGCCTTTCGGTAAGATCGCAAAAGACAAGGGAATCCCTGAGATCACGGCTTCTACGACGCTTACTCCTATCGGTGAAGGCGTTCTCACAGCTTTGGAACTTCTCAACGCACGTAAGGAAGGCTACAAGCAGATGGGCATCAAGTACTATCAGCCCTGGCTCGTAGTAATCACGGACGGCGCTCCTCAGGGCCCCAATGCCATGCAGAATATGGAACTTGCCATTAAGGCCTGCAACGAGCTCGAAGCTAATGACAAACTCGTCGTATTCAACATCGGCGTAGGTTCAGGCGTTGATTACGATATCTTAGGCCGTCTTTCAGTTAAGCGTGAGGAGCCGATCTCGGTCAATTCAACAGACTTCGCGAAGCTTTTCGAATTCCTCGGATCGTCTTCATCGTCGATCGTTTCTTCCGGAATGAGCGATGATGCTCTCTATCATATCAACACTACACCTGAGGGTTCTGCCGTTGGTGTTGACGACTTCATGAACTTCCTTAACGAGGACAACTGATGTATTCCGGTATAACCGTCGGCTGCGTAACCATAATCGGTCAGAAGCATATAAGCAGGCAGGTGCCTTGCGAGGATGCTTCTTTCGCATTGCAGAAGAACGGTGTTTCGGTCGTCTGTATCGCTGACGGTGCAGGCGGAAAGAAATATACTCACGCGCGTTTCGGTTCGGCATGTGCCGTTAAGACGATAGCTGAGATCCTGACCGATCATTTTGATGCTCTTTACAGCGAGAACCGTGAAGCTGCCGTCAGATCTTACCTCATGGCCAAGATCAGGATCGAGTTTGCGGACATTATCGCCGAGAAGGAACTTGATACCCTTGACCAGCTTTCCTGCACGCTCCTTTTTGTTGCGGTAAAGGACAGGAGAATGATAATCGGTCATTTGGGAGACGGACTTGTAGTAAGGATCTCTCCGTCAGGACTTTCACCGTTTTCGATGCCGCAGAATGAGAAGGACGGAACAACGTTTTTCATCACTGCAGGTCATGCCGCAGATTACATGAGGTTCATTAAGACGACAGTAGATGACTGTCATGCCGTTGCTCTTATGACTGACGGAGTCCAGGACAACGTCTACGATGAAGATGCAGGCCTTGTTAAGCCCGTAGTCGCCAAGATGGCTGAGACCTTCGCAGACGGAAGGGAAAAGGGCGAAGCCGCTATCAAGGATATCCTTGAGAAGTATATCGTCGGTTCTTCAAACGTCAGCGACGATTCATCGTTCGGCGTCCTTCTGTTTGAGGGTACGAATGCGCCTGACGCCTCTGCTCTTGAGAGCAGTGCCGCAAAATTCGGCACGTCTGAAGAGAACTTCAAGACCGTTGCAATGTCAATCAAAGAAGACCTCATGAAGGCTTCTGAGATAATCAGTTCAGCGGCTTCAAAGAGCGAAGAGGATAAAGAGACAAAAGAGAACGAAGAAGACAAGAAAGAACCTGTTAAAGAACCTGAAAATGAGAATACCGGAACCGCTCCGGAATCCGAACCTGCAGTTGCGGAGAAGCAGGCCGGAAAGATAAACATTCCCGCCCTGGCGCTGGGGATTGCCTGCGCTGTTGAACTTGTCATCATTGCGCTGTTGCTGATTTTTTGAGAGGTGACCTTATGAGCGAAGAGAAAAAATATGACATTCTGCCCGGTGTGGAACTGCCTGACATTAAGTCGATCAAGGCTGCGGCTTCTGATTTTTCCGTTTCCAATGTTTCAGATGTCAAGATCGATACTCCTAAAGTAACGTTTTCTTCCGATGCTGATTCAGACGGATTTACCGCAGAAGAACTCGCTGCTTTGCAGGCACTCGGCGATAAGGTTGCAGCTGATGAAGCTCTTGCCGCTCTTGAAAGCCGCAAGCGTATGGATCAGATAATGAGTACTGCCGTAAAGGCTCCGGAATCGATCGTCGATCTCTTAAACTATAACAGGGACAAGGTTTCTGAGGAACGTATAAAAGAGAAAGAAGAAGAGCTGAGGAAGGCCGAGGAACTTAAGCAGGCCGAGATCGAGAAGGAACGTCAGAGAGAAGAGAGAAGGCAAATGCAGCAGCGTCTTCTTGAGGAGGCTCGTGAGCGTGCAGCTGCCATGAGAGAAGCAGAAAAACGCGGCATCAAGGCTGACGAATCGCTTCTCGAAAAACCGGCTGAAGACGAAACTGCTGACGAAGCTGAGGCTGCTGTTAACGAAACTGCTGTTACTGAGGCAGCTGTCTCTGAACCTGTTAAGGAAGAACCTGTCAAGGAAGAGCCTGTTAAAGCTGAACCCGTTAAGGATGAGGCTACTATCAAGGCAGCTGAGATCAAGCCTGCAGAAACCAGGAAGCTTGACGAGCCCGTTCAGCCTTCGATTGCTACCGCTGAAGAGACTTTCGATGACTTCAGTGAATTCCTTGATGAAGGAAAAAAGTAATCCTCTCTTTGAAATAACGCAAAAGTTTATATTATACGAATAATACCTGTTGACTAATTAAAACGGTGTGATACAATAATGCACGTTGCGTTAACGCACCTCTAGCTCAGATGGTAGAGCAACTGACTCTTAATCAGTGGGCCCAGGGTTCGAGTCCCTGGAGGTGCACCAAAGAAGACCGTGAACCTTGGTTCACGGTTTTTTATTTGCTTTTTTTGCTTCCAATACAGTAAAATCAGTAGTGGCAACCGC
>JAILIB010000114.1 GCA_024695505.1 Saccharofermentans sp. | reverse complement strand
TCGGGTTCCAAACACGATGCTGAAGACATAGTTCAGGACGTGTTTTTGAAACTCCTCGGTAATCATGTCGAATTTAAACCTAACAAGGAGAAAACGTATCTCCTTACCATGACGGCCAACAAATGCAAGGATTATCTCAAGTCGGCATCACGTCAGACCGGAGTCGATCTCGAGTCTGCGGAAAACGAACTGCAGTATTTCGATGATTTCAACGAAAGAAACAAGGCTGTATTTGATGAGCTCATGAACCTGGACGGCCAGTTCAGGATGCCTATCTACCTGTATTACTATGCAGGTTACTCTTACAAAGACATCGCCGGAATACTGAAAATATCCGAATCAGCAGTTGGTGTAAGGATCAACAGAGGCAAGGCACTGATGAGGATAGGACTGGAGGAATATCTATGAGAGACACCTCGGACAAAATAAGAATGGATGGAACCAGAAAAATGGAAATGAGAAATATGCTTATGTCCGCACCTGCGGAAGTTACACAAATGCCTAAGAAGAGTACAAAAAAGAAAGCTGTCACGATCCTGCTGGTCGCAGCAGTAGTGTCTGCACTCGGTTTGTCGGTCTATGCGGCAATAAGAGGCCTTGGGGATCTGAGTTTCGGAAGGTCTTCCTGGGGTCCTTCGATCGAAGAAGACATCAAGAATTCTATGCCGCCTAAAGAGTTCATTTCGCTGGCGGGATATGCAGATTCGCCCGAATACAAGGCAACAGATGAGTGGTTAAGATTCAAGAGCAGCTACGATACTGATTGGTCGATAGTGGATGCTTATGACAAGGAATGCAAGCGCACTAAAAAGGACCCGTTTGGCGATAAATATCCCGGTTATGCGATCTACTCTCAGGAGATGGCAGACAAGCTCGAAGAGATCGCTAAAAAATACAACCTTAAGCTTCACGGAGGACATTCTGACTGCGACGAGAAGATCCTTAAGGAAAAGGAAGGAATAGACGTCTTTTTCAGCAGCGCTTCCGGAGGCGGATGGATCTTCGATAACGGAGCCTTCAGTATGGATTCGACTTTTGAAGGCATCCATTTCCAGCTTTCAAGAACCATGAGAGGTTATATGGATACTTCGTTTCTCAACATCGGAAACAAGCAGGAATACGAAGAATGGACCTATAAGACAAAGAGCGGCATAACCGTTACCATTGCTTATAACAACAAAGGCGGCGAGTTCAAGAAAGCGATCATCACCGCAAATCTCGAAAAGAGCTTTGTATCTGTAAACGTCCTGCCGTTGAACGACGACCTGGAACTCAACAACTTAACAAAGGAAGACATTCAGAAACTGGCTGATGAGATCAACTTCGCAGCGCTCTGATGATCCGGATCTATAATCCACAAATTATAAGGGGTGCCCTGAAAGTGAAGCAATTCACATAGGGGCACCCTTTATTCTTTATGAATACAGCGTGCGTGAGTGCCTTTTGCGCCGGGTCTGTTTATCAAAATGAACAGGATATCAGCAGTTCAATTCTGAGGTCCGGAAAGGATCATGTCATAAAGCGCTATCGCTGCGGCTGCTTCAACTACGGGCACTGCTCTCGGCGCAACACACGGATCATGCCTTCCTTCTATGCTTATCGTTGTATTCTTCTTCGCCGCAAGATCAACGGTATCCTGCGTTTTGGAGATCGAAGGCGTCGGCTTGAGCGCGCAGTCAAAGACTACGGGAGCCGCTTCACCCACGCTGATGCCGCCTAAGATACCTCCGCAACGGTTGGTCTTGAGCCTTACTTTTTCTTCTTCGTCGAAGAAGAATGCGTCGTTGTTCTCTGAACCCTTAAGGATCGTGCTGTCATATCCTGCACCGAACTCTATCGCTTTGACCGCGGGGATCGCAAAGATTATCTGCGAGATCTTTCCCTCAATGCCGTCAAAGATCGGGCCTCCGATACCTGTGGGAAGCCCTGAGATGACGCACTCGATGACTCCGCCTACGGAATCGCAGTCCATTCTTGCTTCTTCGATCCTTGCCTTCATCTTCTCAGCCGCTTCGTCGGAGATCGCGGGAAAATCCTTTTTTGCGCATGCTGCAAGGTCTTCCAAAAACTTTTTGTCCCTGGGATCATGGGCGAAATATGTGTCGTCTTCGACGTCAAAAACAGACTTCAGATGGGCATGGATCTCGATTCCCATCTTCTTAAGTTCCGTCAGGGCGATGGCGCCTGCGATGCACAAGGGAGCAGTCATTCTTCCCGAGAAGATCCCTCCGCCGGAATGTGCTGCTTCGTCTCCATAGAGGATCCCAGCAGTATAGTCCGCGTGGGAAGGCCTCGGGCAATTCATTATCGAAGCGTAATCCTTGGGTTTGGTGTTTGTGTTGTAGATAAAACCGTGAAGCATTCCGTCGATGCATTCGAAATGCACCTCATCGGCTTCTTTCCTCGGAGTGGACCAGGCATTCTTTCCAGGCGCCCTTCTGGCCATGAATTCCCTGATGAACTCTTCATCGGGCTTTACGCCTTCAGGAAGTCCCTTGACGTAAACGCCGATCGTCTCACTGTGAGACTGACCGTAGATCATGAGTTTGAGTTTGCTTCCGGTGTATGTGCTGTCCATGCTCATGGTATTGCCATCCCGTTTTCGATTACTTTTTTGAATTCAGGGTAGGATTTGGAAAGACATGAGATATCGTCTATCTCGATCTTTCTTCCGGTACCCGCCGCACAGAGCACCGCAGCCATAGCCATGCGGTGGTCGTTTGAAGAAGTAAGTACGATCTCTTCGGGGATCTCGCTCCTTACAGCTCCATAGACCGTTATGGAGTCTTCTTCCAGTTCAGTCTTTATTCCGCAGGCAGCCAGCATTCCGCATATCGCTGATGCCCTGTCGGACTCCTTGATGCGAAGACGTCTGATGCCTGTAAGAACTGTCTTTTTTGCTTTGAAGGCTCCCGTCACCGCCATGTACGGAACGATGTCAGGAGTGTCGTTACAGTCGCGCGTCAGTTCATCGACCGGCGGTTCGCCGTCAGGTCCCATGACCGAAACGGCACCGTCTTCCGTATCAACTTCGATGCCGAGATCCTCAAGGAAATCAATGACCGCCCTGTCGCCTTGGACAGATTCGGGATCAAGGCCGGTGATCATGGCACCGCCGTTCTTCATGAGCGAACCCAAACAGAGCAGGAAAGCTCCGTTGCTCCAGTCGCCCTCAACGGTGAAATTTCCTGAAGGGGTATCTATTCCGGAACGTCCGGGAACGTTAAAGACGTTTCCGTCTCTTGTAATTTCCACGCCGTATTTCTTAAGGACCGCTACAGTGAGTTCAATGTAATGCACGGAAGACATTTCGCCCGTAACGGTAACGGTTGAAGGCCTGTTGAAGTTTGACAGGGCCATCAGGAGTCCTGAAATGTACTGGGATGAGATGCTGCCGTCGATGGTGTAATCACCCGCCATCAGGAATCCCTTTGCCGTAACGGTACGCTTTTCAATATCCTTTTCGATCGTTACTCCGAAAGGAGAAAGGCATTTTGCGAGGTCATCCACCGGGCGCTCCACAAGGCGTCCCTTCGTTGTGAAGATCATGCTCCTTTCTGGCGAACCCTTGAGTGCAAGTGCCAGAGGGATCATGAAACGCAAGGTCGAACCGCTCTCGTTTGCGGGGAGCGTGATATCGTCATCACCGGTATCGGATGCGGCAGACAATGCCGCGAGACACCTTTTCGTTGCGATGACGTCATCGTTGTCATCCTTCTTTATATCGAGATAACCGCCTCTTGCGCCCAGCACGAAGTTGACGATAAGCTCCCTGTGATAAGCCGACTTTGACGGCGGAGCCTTAAGGTCAAGCATCATGTTCTTGCAGGATAATCTCATTTTGAAAGAAACCTCAATAATTCTTCGGGTGACATCTTCTTTATCTCGGCCTGTCCGGGCTTATTTACAAGTATAACCGAAATGCTCCCGCCGCGCTTCTTCTTATCGTTCATCGCGCCGGCTACGATCGCCTCGGGGGTAATGTCATCTGATACCGGGAGCTTATAGAGCTTCATAAGATCTTTCATTCTCTCAGCGGTACCGGCGTCAAGGAAACCTGCTCTGACGCATGCGTCGATCATTATCCCCATGCCCTTTGCAACGCAAATTCCGTGCGGCTTCGTATAACCGCTGTCGCGCTCAATAACGTGTCCTATCGTATGTCCGTAATTAAGGATCTGGCGTCTTCCGTTATCGTTTTCGTCTTCTTTAACGACAGATGCCTTGTCGGAAACGTTCATGGCAACGATGTCTTCCAGGAGCGCTTCGTCTTCCCTTATGCTGCCGTTTGCTCTTTCGAGCTTTTCAAGGAGCTCAGGATCCACGATGAACGCATGCTTGACGACTTCTCCCATACCCTCGGTGAACACTTCGTCAGGAAGCGTCTTAAGAAAAGATATATCTTCTATTACTATTGAAGGCTGCCAGAATGCGCCGACCT
Organism: Saccharofermentans sp.; assembly: GCA_024695505.1. GTDB lineage: Bacteria > Bacillota > Clostridia > Saccharofermentanales > Saccharofermentanaceae > Saccharofermentans. Next base: position 2,989 of record JAILIB010000114.1, on the reverse strand, counting down.
GGTTCTTGCCCTTGGCAATGTCTATTCCGGTCTTGCCTCCGATCGAAGCATCGACCATCGCCAGGAGCGAAGTCGGGATCTGGATAACGCTGATTCCGCGGAGGAAAGTCGCCGCCGCAAAGCCCGCCATATCTGTGGTAACGCCGCCGCCTAAGCCGACTACGAAGTCAGTCCTGGTAAAGCCCGCTTCAGCCATCCTGTTCCACATAGCGGCAATGGTTTCAATACCCTTGGACTTCTCGCCCGCCTCGAAAACATAATCTGTTACTTCGATCCCTGCTCCTTCAAGTTCATTCTTTACCCTGTCCAGATAGAGCGGGGCAACATTAGTTTCGGTTACGATCAAAGCCTTCAAAGCACCCGGGCAGAGCTTTTTCGCCTCAGTGCCCAGCACAGAGACCGCGCCGTTTCCGATAACTACGTCATATTCCTTTGAAGGTGCCGGAAAACGGACTGTTCTCATATTCCGTCGACCTCCTCTTTGATCTGCCTGCCCTCTTCGAGAAGGTCCCTGAGGCAGTCAAAATCGTCATCTGCCAAAGCCTTCCTGTACTTGGCAAGCTCCTCCTGAAGGTGATCGATCTCGAAGATGAGGTTGTCCTTGTTCTCCAAAAAGAGCTGCGTCCACATTGTCGGATTGAGCCAGGCAACTCTTGTCATGTCCTTGTACGAGCCGGCAGAAAATCCCTTATGATTTCTTGCTGAAGGGCTCTTGATGTATGCATTTGAGACCAGATGAGCCATCTGTGAAGTGAAGGCGATCATCTTGTCGTGCTCGTCGGCATGCGAAAGATGGAAGCTTCCGAATCCGCAGGGTTCCAGGAGCTTTTCAACTCTGTCGAGCAGGAACATGTCGTCAAAAACCGGCGGAACTACGACCATTGGAGCTCCTTTGTACATGTCGCCCTTTGCATATGACATGCCTGAGAATTTCGTGCCGGCCATCGGGTGGCAGCCGACAAATAAGAAGCCTGCTTCTTCGGCGATCTTGAAACCCTTTTCGCATACGAGCCTCTTTGTGCCGCACGCATCGATTACCATACCGTCTTTATTGAAATGGTCTTTGTGGTTTTCCATCCAGTTGATGGTCGCTTCAGGATAGAGTGAAAGGATGACGAGGTCACACTTGCCCAGGTTCTCATCAGTCAGCTCATCGTCGATGATGCCCTGCATCTTGGCCATCTGTGTAACACTGTCCGTACGGTTCCAGCCGTAGACCGTCGAATCGGAATTCTCTTTATATGCCTTGGCAAAAGACGCGCCGATAAGACCTAATCCTACTACACCAACTGTTATATTCATTTAATTACACTTCCTTTTCGAAATAAAAGACGCCGGATTTCCGGCGTCAATATTACAGAATGCTTCTTGCTTTTGCGATCGCGTCCATGACCTCAGTGAACTGAGCCGGAGTGAGCTGCTGTGCAGCATCCGAAAGAGCCTTCTCGGGACATGTGTGAACTTCGATCTCGAGGGCGTCCGCGCCTGAAACGACGGCTGCCATGGACATCGGCTTGATGAGATTTGACTTGCCCGTTGCGTGAGAGGGGTCGCCGACAATAGGCAGGTGGGTTATCTGCTTGAGTACCGAGATCGCGCTTACGTCAAATGTGTTTCTCGTGTATGTCTCATATGTTCTGATACCGCGCTCGCAAAGGATTACGTTCGGGTTACCCTCGCTCATGATGTACTCAGCGCTCATCAGGAGTTCCTTGATCGTAGCGGAAAGGCCGCGCTTCAGGAGGATCGGCTTTCCTGTCTTTCCCAATGCCTTGAGAAGGTCAAAGTTCTGCATGTTTCTTGCACCGACCTGAAGGAAGTCAACGTCCTCGAAGACCGGAATCTGCTCAGGGCTCATGATCTCGGAGCAGATGGGAAGACCCGTCTCCTTCTTGGCTTCAAGCAGGAGCCTGATGCCCTCTTCGTGAAGTCCCTGGAAATCGTAAGGTGAAGTCCTCGGCTTGAACGCGCCGCCTCTCAATATCGTTGCGCCTGCTTCCTTGACTGCTCTTGCGCAGGAAAGGATCTGCTCTTCGCTCTCAACGGAGCAGGGGCCTGCGATGACACAGAAATTGCCTCCGCCGATCTTAACGCCGCTGACGTCAACAACCGTATCTTCCGGATGGAATTTTCTGTTTGCCTTCTTGAATGTTTCAGATACTCTGGTAACGTTCTCGATGATATCCAGACCCTGAAGGAGGTTGATGTCTATCGTAGAAGTGTCTCCGATGAGGCCCAGCACGGTGCAATACTCACCCTTGGACTCATTGACCTTGAGTCCCTTGTTTTCAAACCATGAAATGAGGTTTGAGATCTGTTCCTTAGTAGCCGTGTTCTTAAGTACTGCAATCATGTTCTTTTCTCCTTGTTGTCTTTAAATCCAAAAAACGCTGCCCGGGCTTTGCGTACCCTTGCAGCGTTTATTCTTAACTGATTCGATTAAGGTTTTCTCGCGCAACAAAAGCCGCTTCAGCAATTATCTCCGAAGTAGTAATAATAGTTAAACGCAAAATAGAAAACCGCAGTCTTCACTTGAGCTGATCTCCTTATGAAAAACTGCGGTCATTAAAACACACATGCAAAGGCATTGTCAAGGTGTCAGGCGAAATCGACCTCGCCCGTTTTCTCGTGAATGAGCTCGACGACATTCTCCGGCTCGATGTCCAAAGCCAGCGCGATCTCATTGTTCATCCTGACCTTAGCGTCATTAAGCGCCCTTTCATCCTGGGCATTGAGATGCTTGCCCTCTCTGGAAAGCTTCTTCGCGTGACACTTAATAAGATGGATCATGCTCATGATGTCCTCGCGTGAACCGTTGACGATGATATCTGCAAACGCATCCTTGCGGTCATTTCTATCCTCGATCCATTTGAGCTTGTTATAAGGGATCTTGTCTATAAGAGCCATTGCTTCTTTCTTTGACAGTACGGGACGGATCTTATCGACCTGCGCCTGATTCTCAAGAGGTACGTATACCACCTGAGACTGT
>JAILIB010000096.1 GCA_024695505.1 Saccharofermentans sp. | reverse complement strand
AGTGTAATCGTTTTCAGGAGAAGTGCCGGCAAAATAAGACCTTACGACATAGTCCTTGCCATCGCCCAGCCTGTCTTTTAAAAACTGCTTCTCGAAAGGAGATACTCCGCCGGGACCTTTCAGGAACTCGAGCATGGAGATCGCCAGATCGGGATTGTCATTATAGTTCATCATGGCAGCGATAAAGAGTGCCGCGCCATATTCAGGCTCCTTTAAGCTGGCTTCAGGCAGTGCCTTCAACTCATCCAAAGTTGCCGGAATCTTCTCAAAGCAGATAGTCATAATTATTCCTCCCGGAACACTTTTATGAGAATTATAGCACAGTAAGGATCACGCTATGCCAAGCGGGCTGCTTATGAGTCAAAGGTGATCTTACTGCCTTTTGCAGTCTTCTCGACCATGATCTGCTGAGAATCAGGGATCTTCTCGATAAGCTCCTCCCTGTGACTGATAACACCTACAAGCTTATTGGCACCGGTAAGATTCTGAAGTATCTCAACGGCAGTGTCGATGGACTTCTTATCGAGCGTTCCGAATCCCTCATCGATAAAGAGTGCATCCATCTGAATGCCGCCCTTGCTTGTAGAAATGGTATCGGAAAGGCCCAACGCAAGACTGAGCGACGCCTTGAAGCTTTCGCCGCCGGAAAGGGTTCCGACAGGACGTCTTCTTCCGGTATTGTAGTCCATAACCACAAGGTCCAGGAAATTATTGCTCTGCTTGCCGATCGAATCCACTTGACGGAACAATTCAAACTGCTGATCGCTCATCGGCAGCAGTCTTCTGTTTGCAGCAGCAATAATGCCGTCAAACCCTGCAGCCTGAACGAACTGCTCAAGTGTTATCTTACCGTTACGCGTAGTTCCGTGCGTCAATTCATAAAGTCTCTTGCAAGTGTAGTACTCCTTGCGGGACTTTTCGAATCCGTCACGCTGCTCGGAGATGTTCTTTTTCTTTTCGGCATTGTTTTCCATCCGGTTTGTGATCTTATTCACTTCTGCATTGATGGCCTTAAACAGCTTGTCCTGTTCCTTGCACTGTGCGTCCAAAGCTTCAAGATCGACAAATTCCTTGCCCTTTGCGTCTTCTCTTGCCTGTTTCAACTGAGTCTTGTTGGTAGTCAGGGCCTGCTTATATTCGTTGATCTTTTTATCGGTCTCATTCAGCTTCTCTTCGGAAACGGTGAGTGAAAGCATTTCTTCCAAGGAAGAGAACTTATGCTCACCCAGCTTCTTATAAAGAACCGTCTTACATTCCTTCTCGTCTTCCGTCCGGGTCTTCAGGTTTTCATTCAGAAGATCAAGCGCGGCTTTGATGCCGGCAAGTTCCTTGTCTGCGCCGGCTTTTGCATTTGAGGAATCTTCAAGAAGCTTTTCGATCTCGCGAATGGTCTTATCCGCAGATTTCCTTTCTGCCAAAGCTTTCTCCCAATCTTCGTAGCTCAACTCCTGAAGAGTCTTAAGCGTTGCACGGGTCTCAGCTTCCTCTTGCCGGGTCTTGTTGTTGCTTTCCAAAAGTTCAGCCTTTCTTGATTCAAGCTGATCCTTTTCATCACCGGTTGCCTTGGCATGTTCCTTTTGAGCTTTTTCAAAAAGCTTGCATTCCTTTTCCAGCTTGGCGGTAAGAAGTTTGTTCTCATTGATCTTATCAGCAAGACCCTTTTCCGCATCTTTAAGGATCGCAATGAGGCCGTCAAGATCCTTGTCTTCAGTTTCCTTTTCAAATCCGCTGCCGTTCAAGGAATCGAGCACCTCATTTCTCATGAGTTCTTCATATTCTTCGAGAGCGGTCTTGGCCTTTTCAGCGGCAGTATTGTCAGCCGTTTTCCTTTCAAGCATTGAATCCTCAGCCGCTTTAAACGACTCAAACTCTTCCTCTGATATGGTCGTCTCTGGAAGCTTTGCAAGCTTGGGATGGTGAACTGATCCGCATACCGGGCACTCCTGTCCTTCCTGCAGATCCTTTGCAAGTATACCGGCCTTGTTCCCTTCTATTATCTTCTCTGCCTTGATCCTTTCGGCGTTTGCCTTCTCATAAGCTTCAAATGACTGCAGGAACGCAGCCTGCTTTTTCTTCAGATCCGTCTGACGCTTGTTTCTTTCTTTAGTTTTCTTCTCAAGGATTTCCTTAAAGTCGTCTTCACGGTTCTGAAGTTCCCTGCCTTCAGTCTTAGACTTTTCAAGCTCTACGGGCTTGTCCTTGTAGTCAGAGATCGTCTTCTGCAATGACTCGATCTTCTCATTCAGGGCAGTCCGGGAAACCTCAAGTTCAGCTTCCTTCTTTTTGTCAGCTTCAAGAGAAGCTTCAAGAGCGGTCAGTTTTTCCGTCAGTTCCTTGCGCTGACGGTATTTGGCCTCTTCACCATTTATCTTGATTACCAGTTTTTTTAGTTCATCCTGTTCAGGCTTGCGCTTTTCGGCTTCAGCAAGCCTGTTTTTGCTTTCCTCAACTTGCTTTTCCGCAACTGCTTTTTGAGCCGTCTTATCAGAAATCTTCTTTTGAGTTGAAACAACTTCATCGTTCTTGGTCTTCCAGGCAACATAAGAAGGATTCACTTCGCGTGAAGCTGTTTTTTGACGGTCAAGCAGCGTTTCGGCATCAGTCATTTCCTTCTTGAGTTCATCGAGTTTCTTCGATTCCTGTTCAAGGGTCTTAACGCGTTCGATCTGCTTATTGCTTAACTCAGCCTGAGCGAGTTTGTCACGGATCTGCTTAAGCTCGGTTTCAGTTTTAGCAGCCTCCTTACTGACAGAGGTAAGGCTGGCATTGTCAGACTCAGTCAAAGCATCGATGACCGCCAGCATCTCATCGATCTCCCAAGTGCCCTTCGGGTTGTCGGCTCTGCTGCGGAGCTCCTGATATTCTTCGAAGCTTTCACTTTCAGCATCAGCTGCAACGTCATCAAAATACTGCACGATGCTGCGCTCTGCATCGTGTACTTCACTTTCATTCTTCTTCATGCGGAGATACAGTTTGTTCTCGATGTCCATGTATCCGCCGGTCTCGAAGATCGTGCGCAGTATCTGCGTTCTCTTTTCAGTATTAGCATTTAGCAATTGCCAGAATTCGCCCTGAGCGATCATTGCGATCTGCTTGAACTGCTTGCAGTCAATCTTAAGCATTTCAATGATCTTTTCATTGACCTTGGTCGTTTTTTCAACCGTTTTCGATCCGTCAATGTAGAGTATCGCGTTTTCACTCTCCCAGGTCGTACCCGATCCACGCAGCTTTTCACGCTCGTATGCCGGCTCCCTGTAAACGCGGTAGTTTTTACCCTGATGTGAGAAATAAAAATCCACAAAACTCTTCTGAGACGGATCCGCGTATTCGCTCCTCAGGTATTCCTTTTCCCTGTAGGTTCCGCTTGTCTCGCCATACAAGGCATAGCAGATGGCATCGAAGATCATTGTCTTTCCCGCTCCCGTATCGCCCGTGATCAGGAACAGGCCCTGCTCTTCAAATCTTTCAAAATCAATCTCCGGCATCAATCCGGCATAAGGTCCGATCGAACTGATGATCAACTTAATCGGCTTCATCAATAACACCTGCCTCTCTGGCTGCATCCCTTATTACGGCCATTTCTTCTTCGCTTATGTCGATACCGTATACCTGCTTGTAAAAGTCGCTTATCAGATCCGTAAAAGACCTTTGCTGCAAGATCTGCGAGATGTCAACTTTTTCAACTGCCCTTGTGCGGGAGTTGTCGTAATCCACCTTGACAGTATTAGGATAGACTGCCTGAAATTTACCCATTGCGTCATTGATCACATCTTCATCGGTCAATGTTGCATAGATGAAATCTTCTGGAGATCTGACGTTGGCTTTGTCCAAAAGCTCCTTCATCGTTCCCCTCAAGTGTCTCATTTCACGCTTCGGCTTTAACTTGACGTAGTCAATGCTTACGTCCTTTCCGTTCAACGTGATCAACGGAACCGACTTATCATCATTTACTTCTTTAAGCGAATATTTGAGCGGTGTACCGGAATAACGGCATGTTTCCCTGCCAACCTTCTGGGGAGAATGGATGTGGCCCAACGCCACGTAATCAAACTTGTCGAAGCAATCATATCCTATCTTCTCAACTGTACCGACGTTAAGAGTACCGAGACCTTCAGATCCGCCAAAAACGGGATCATTTCCCCTGCCCGCGACAAATTGATGAGCGACGATTATGTTGCACTTATTCTCATCGATCGGAGCCTTGTCCAGTATCGTTCTAACCGCGTCTTCATAAGTCTCTATCTCTTCATCAGGATAGATGCGCCTAACCTGTGACGCCTTGACGAAGGGAAGCATGTAAATGCAAACTTCAGAATCTCCAACCTTGAGGTCGTGACGGTCAAGCTCACCGTTGTAGATAGCGGAAATGAATACGCCCTGACGCTCAAAAGTCCATCTTCCGTAGTTAAGCCTGTCATCAGAATCGTGATTGCCGCTGATCATGAAAACGCTGACGTTCCTTGAGGAAAGAGCGTTCAAAAACGAATCCAGAAGACTGACCGCCGCTTCGCTCGGAACTGACTTATCATAAACGTCTCCCGCAATAAGTACGGCGTCAACCTTTTCCCTGTCAACGATCTCAAGGATCTGATCCAAGATGTATTTCTGGTCGTCGATAAGATCGAATTCTCCTATGCTCCTTCCGAGATGAAGATCTCCCAAATGCATCAATTTCATATAAAACTCTCCCTAATCCAAAAATGATCAAACTAAAAGACAGTATGGCAACTTACAATTTGATTATACATCGAGTCCGGGAACAAACAGTGCCATTTAACGGACTGATCCTGCCTGTAGCAGGCAGGATCAGCAAGTTCTGCTTCACCGGCAAAACACACGGAGGATCGCTTTGCCGGGAGAAGCAGGAAACCTTGGTCAGGCACTCAGTTTGTCAGTATGCGGAACAGGTATCAGCGTCGCACTGTAGCGGTCAAAATCGACGAGGATCTCCTTAACGCGCTTTGCACCTAATCCGACGAAGGAACAGCACTCTGTGATGTTCATACCGTAAACGCGCGAATATACGATGACCGCAGCCTCGATCAAGCCGCGCGAAGCAGCTGTTTCAGAAACGGCCTGCCAAAAAGAATCATTAAACATATTGTTCATAGCGGCACCTCCTCAGCAATACTCGGCAAGCGATATCTCAAATCTTTCAAGATAGTATCTTCTGATACACTCACAGAACTCACGGATATAACGTCTGATGGTTCTGCTGTTGTAGAACTCGAGATTCGAGATCCTGTCTATCGTTGTTCCGCCTGACAGGTAGCGCAGCGCTATCCTTGACTTCTCGCTCCCGGTCTTGTTGGCAGCGCAGTTAAGCGCATCGTTCCAATGATTCTTTATGGTCAGATAGTCGGCTCTCGCCTCCGTATATCCGTTGGCAGCCATAGATGAAGTAAGCACGTCCAATGCTTCACTTCTGAATGCAATATCCTTGACAGTACAATTAAAGCTTCTCATAATGCAAATCCTTTCGTTTCATACGTTTAACCAGGCTGCTGAACGTACACAGAGGGTTTTTGAGCACGCGCTGTGCGTTCATGACTGCAAACAGCGAGTGCAAAAACCCAAGGCATCATCTGCCTTTAAGTGAACGGTATTCAGTTGTCAGGATGTCACACTGCTATCTGCAGCGCGTGCCTCTCTATAGCGGAGCTATCCTTGCCAAGTTTAACTGTTTCCATAATTACTTACCTAAAAAATGAATACTCTTCAGAAACGTCAAATAAACTAACGACAAAACAAATAACCAGACGTTTCCCTTTACCGACAGTTACGAATGATAAGCTCCTTTCTGATGATTTGTGTTCAATATACCACTCTTAGAATTAAAATCAATAGGGATTCGAAAATTTGTTCTCACAACCTGTGGCGATTACGAGGACAATTTTGGTACATCGCTCCAATATATAGTATCTAAGCCTTTTGTCAGTCTAATGGCTCAATACTTAAGCGTTTTCAGATATTTCTTCTGCTCATCAGTTATCCGGAAGCTCTCTACGGCTTTCTGGATCGCCTTGTTGTGAGTCTTCTTCTCTAACCGTTTTGCTTCTATCACCTTGACCGCGGCATCATACTGTTTGGCAAGCGCGGTGGCAAAATACCATGCAGTCATAAGACTTACGTATGTCAGATCGGTACGGTCAGACGAGGCAACCATATCCATGTACTCAGGCTTAAATCCTTCATCCAGATAGAATGACATAAGCATCTTCATCCCGTAACGGATAGTGTATTCAAGGTCGGAATCAAGCCATACCCGAATATGCTCCAGCAGATCGTCAGTATGCTTTTTAAATACCTTTGGGACAAACTGGTCACAGACAGCCCAGTTGTTGATATAGGGGAGCAGGCGTTCCGTTTCCCGTATGGCGGTCTCATAATCCTTCTCATCGTTCAGTATCATTACGTGGAGCATGTACTCTTCAAAATACTGATGAGGAAGTTTTTCGATAAACTCGGCGTAACCGCCTGACTTCCTTAGTTCCTTTGCATATTCCCTTATCACGGGAGTCCTTATTCCGATGATCAGTTCAGGATCAACGTTTGGGATGATCTTCTGCTGCAGAACGCGGTAATCCGCGTCGCTCCTTATCTCAAACAGATGCTTTTGTATATCGCTTAAAGCCATGTTCATAAGCCTCACTTTTCACGGATCTTATATCCGATCCCCTTGATGGTCCTGATCAGATCGCCTTTCTTTCCAAGACTCTGTCTCAGATTCTTTATATGAGTATCAACTACCCTTTCGCTCCCGTTAAATCCGTCTCCCCAGGCTTTATTCAGTATCTCGTCACGGCTCACCGCTGCATTCTTGTTTTCCAGCAGCAATCTGAGTATCCCTGTCGACCTGGGCGTTAATTCAACCACCCTGCCATCAACCGTTACGAGTCCGGTCACCGGATTCATCCTTACGCCGCTGCATTCAAGCGTCATAACGGCTTTTATTTTACTATTTTTATCCGCAAACTCCGAAACCGTCCTTAAAAGATCGGCAGGTGAAAACGGCTTTACCAGATAGTCATCAGCACTCAGCGCATATCCCTGTATTACGTCATCCTCATCTTCCATTGTTGTAACGTGGACAATGGCGCAGGAACTGTTTTCACGCAGCCTTCTGCATGCATCGAGTCCCGCCTCGCCGGACGGCTTACAGTCGACCAGGAGCAAGTCATACGGTTTGGCACGGACCTTGTCCAGACCGCTTTGCATATCACAGGCAAAATCGATGGAAAAACCGGGGACTGCTTCGCTTTGAAAGTAGTCTTTAATGATCTCCCTCGTTTCAAATGTTTCTTCAATAAACAGGATCCTGATCAAAAGGTACAACTCCTTTTTAACATTTCAGACCCGGGATCAACCCGGGTCCGAAACGCTCTAAATCATTATCTTACATCAAAGATCGTAATACATCTCATACTCCATCGGAGTAGGCATTGCGACGTGCCTCTTGAGATCTTTTCTCTTATTGTTGATCCATAGCTCGATGAGTTCTTTCGGGAAAACTCCGCCTGCCCTGAGGAACTCATTGTCAGAAGCAAGCGCCTTGAGCGCTGAACCCAGAGACTTGGGCAAGCCTTTGATCTTGGCCTTTTCGGCATCGGACAGTTCAAACAGATTGAAATCATAAGGTCCGTAGCCTTCAGCTACCGGATCGATCTTGTTCCTTATGCCGTCAAGACCTGCCATGAGGATTGCGGCATAGCAGTAATAAGGATTGCACGTGGCATCCGGATTGCGCAGCTCAAATCTCTTCTTGTCAGGGGTCTTCGCATAAGCAGGGATCCTTATGACAGAGCTCCTGTTCGCGGTCGCAAAACCAATAGTTACGGGAGCTTCAAAACCCGGAAGAAGTCTCTTGTAAGAGTTAGTGGACGGATTGGAGAAAGCGCAGATCGCAGCGATGTGCTTAAGTATTCCGCCGATGAAATACATGGCTGTCTGCGAAAGGCCGGAATAACCGTTCTCATCGTAGAATACGGGCTTTCCGTCCTTGAACATCAGCATGTGTACGTGCATTCCGGAGCCTGCCTCGCCGTAGATAGGCTTGGGCATGAATGTTGCGGTCCTGCCTTCCATAACTGCTTCGTTCTTGATGATGTACTTCGCAAGCATTGTCTTGTCAGCCATCTCGGTCATCGTTCCGAACTCGACTTCAACTTCCATCTGTCCTGGACCGCCGACCTCGTGGTGGTGATATTTGACTGCTATTCCCTGCTCTTCCATGAGCATAGTCACGCGGCTTCTGAAGTCATAGTGAATGTCCTGAGGCGGAGCGATGTGGTAACCGCCCTGGTGAGGCGTCTGAAAGCCGTTGGAATCAGAGCATCCGCTGTTCCAGAAAGCTTCTTCCGTATCGATGGAGAATCCGGATTCAGACGGATCATTGGAGAAAGAAGCAGAATCAAATACATAGAACTCAAACTCAGGTCCAAGCAGATAAGTATCTGCGATGCCGAGTTCCTTCATGTATTCTTCAGCTCTCTTGCAAACGTTTCTGGGTTCCTGGTCAAAGGGCTTGTTGTCGACCTTGCCGATGATGCGGACATCGCCGATCATTGAAAGAGTCTTTATCTCCGGGAACGGATCAACAGCCGCGCTTGAAAGATCCGGTATAAAGACCATGTCGCTCTTTTCGACAGGAGCAAAACCATAGTTGCTGCCGTCAAAGCCGATGCCGTTCTTCATGGTATCCTCACTGAACCGCTTTGCCGGAATAGTGAGATGATGCCATCTTCCGTTGATGTCGATCATCCTGAAATCGATCATTTCGATCTCATTGTCAGAAATGAAATTCATCACGTCTTCTGCCGTCTTAAACATATTCGTTCCTCCGCTTTTTAGGATACAAACTTAAGGTCATCCATTTCAGGATGACAGCAGCGGTCCCCATTTGACCGCCGGGACAGTAGTTACGAGATTATTCTGTTGTCTAGATTATTATAACAAGAGATTAAAGATTTTTAACAGTTTGGAATGACTGAAAAATCGGTCTCAAATTCCACGTTCCGACAGCCGCCTCCAAAAAGCGTCCAATCCGATACGAAGATCGTTATAGGTCTCATCGAAATTATCGGTATACCACGGATCGGCTATGCTCCTGTTAAGCCCCGCGAAGCTCAGCATAGAATATATCTTGCCGTCAGGGTCTCCTCCGGCGATGCGCGTCATGTTCGAAACGTTGTACGAGTCCATTCCGATAAGATAGTCATACTTATCGTAATCAGCACGGGTCATCTGCCTGGCGCGGTGCGGCACCACGGGGATGCCAACCTCCCTGAGCTTTCCAATCGTACCGTAATGAGGACCATTTCCGATCTCCTCCCTGCTCGTTGCAGCGGAGTCTATCTCAAACTTATCGGATAATCCCTTCTTATTGACAATGTCCTGAAACATGGACTGTGCCATTGTCGACCGGCAGATGTTGCCGTGGCAGACGAAAAGGACCTTCAACATCAAGCGCTCAACCTGCCGCCTTTTACTTTATCGAATAATTGGCCACGTTGATCCAAAGGCTGTGGGCGTTTTTGTTGTAAAGGTAGCCTGTGTTGTACTCGATCTTTTTC
>JAILIB010000066.1 GCA_024695505.1 Saccharofermentans sp. | reverse complement strand
CTGCAGGCAATGTACAAGGCTCCGCTCGGATTTGAGCCCGGAACACAGTATGAATACAGCAATACCAACTATCATGTTCTTGCCTTCATAATCGAAAAGGTATCGGGAATGAAGTACTGTGATTACCTCAAGAAGAACATCTTTGACAAATGCGGCATGAAGAAGACCACGTCAATGGCGACGGGCGATCTGACTTACACTCCGGTTAACTTTGACGACCTGGTGAAATATAACTTCTCCAAGGACGGATACCCTGCATGTCCGAACAGTACCAGAGGAGACAGCGGCATTCATTCCTGTATTACGGACATGGTGGCTTTTGACAGGGCGCTTTTCTCCGGAAAGCTTCTTAATAAGAATTCTATGGAGACCATGCTTAAGGCTGAAGACGGCTACTGCTGCGGTCTTATGAAGGAAAAGGACGGTTATGCGCACAGCGGATCTTCGTTTACCTGTGAAACAGATAACAAGATAATCGAATCTGAAGAGTTCGGTCATATCTATGTGATCAAACTCGAACGTACAGGTATTGTTCCTGAGTTCAGCGGGGAAGATCCCATGCATGGCACTAAGTTCACTGAAGGCGTCTTCTCTGACGGTACATATTCAAATGAATATGCGGGACTGAAGGTAAAGGCACCTGAAGGCTGGACGGTCTTAAGCAAGCAGGAGATACTTGAGATGGATTCCGGCGCGGAGTTTGAAAACAGCAAGGATAGGACCCGCTTTATGGCAACCAGACATGATGCGACTTTCTGGAAGAACGGCGAATCCATTCACGTTTATTACCTGAATTCCAAACTCGGAGTTACCGATGACCGTGATTATACTGAAGACGATTATCTGAACGACGCCACAAAGGAATATGAAGGATATGGCGTTACCGATAGCAACAGAACCAAGGTGACGATTGCCGGAAAAGAATATACAAGAGCGGAACTGGTATTGCAGTTTAACGGTAAGGAAGCCCACCTTTATTTCTACGCGAGAAAGCTTGACGACAACCTTTTGGTAATGATCGAATGCGACAGCATGAGCGATAAACGATCTGATTATTTCGAGAAGTTGTTCCTGTGATTCAACTGCGCTGAATAGTTTGTTCAGACATATTTGTATACAGCAAACGGCATGTCCGTTTGCTGTATATGTTGATGCGGTAAAATCTGATATAATACGAAACTGTTATTAATCCCCAAAGGAGTATGTTATGGACAAGATCATTGCTTTCATACTCTATTTCGTGGTTGTCCTTGTTATCGGAATCTATTTCTTCCTGAAGAGTAAGGGCGGCAACGAGAAAGAGTATTTCCTGGGCGGTCGTCACATGGGTCCTTTTGTTACTGCGATGAGTGCGCAGGCATCGGACATGAGCGGCTGGCTCTTGATGGGTTTCCCCGGTTCGCTTTTTGCGTTCGGTATGGGACAGGTTTGGATAGGTATCGGTCTGGCATTAGGAACAGCTGCCAACTGGATATTTGTCGCTACGAGACTCCGCCGTTTCTCCAAGGCATCCGGCGACTCTATCACGCTTCCCCAGTATCTTACTAACAGATTTGCAACAAAGAACCCTACGCTGAAGATCGCATGCGCTGTCATCTTCCTCATCAGTTTTACGGTTTATGTTGCTTCAGCATTCGTTGCAGGTACAACGGTTTTCGCAGCAGTACTGCCCTGGTTTGCTGATCACCAGCATCTGGCTATGATCATCTTCGCAGTGCTGATCCTCATCTACACATTCCTGGGCGGCTATAAGGCAGTTTGCTGGACAGACTTCTTCCAGGGCCTCATGATGCTCGTTGCGCTTCTTGCGGTTCCGATCGTTATGAATGCAGTTGGCCACTTCGATACTTCCCACTACGCAGCTTTCACTAACGCTGCAGGTGAATCCGTATCTGCTTTCGGCACAGATCCTTTCGCTGCTCCCTGGCAGGAGATCGTAACAGGTTTAGGCTGGGGCTTAGGATACTTCGGTATGCCTCACATCCTCGTACGCTTCATGTCCATCGAGAAGCCTTCACAGATCAAGAAGTCGGCTACAGTTGCCATCATCTGGGTAATCCTTACTCTTGGTGCTGCTGCGGTTATCGCTTATCTCGGAAGAACTTACATCATGACTAACGGCACATCTCTTGCAGAGATGCTCCTTCCTGACGGCCGTAAGAGGATCTTCATCGAAGTCGTTTGCGACATTTTCCCGGGCTTCATCGCAGGTATCCTTTTGTCTGCCATCATTGCTGCAGCGATGTCTACGGCTGACTCACAGCTCCTCGTTGCATCTTCGGCATTTACGAGCGATATCTATAAGCCCCTGATCCGTAAGAACAAGGCTTCTGACAAGGAGATGCTCTGGCTCGGCCGTATCGTAGTCCTTGTTGTTGCAGTCATTGCTTTCTTCATTGCTGTTCAGGGCCTCGACAACCCGAAGTCATGGGCTAATGACATCATGAACATGGTTGAGAACGCATGGGGCCTCTTCGGTGCATCCTTTGGTCCTGTGGTCATCCTTTCACTGTTCTGGAAGCGCTTCAATTATTGGGGCGCCTGCGCAGGAATCTGCTGCGGTGCCGCTGCGGATATTGCATGGCTCCTTCTCTTCACAAGCACAATTGGCACTCCGCTTGTTACGGATACAGGCATTTACGAGATCGTTCCCGGCTTCATTTTCGGCCTTGTTGTTGCAGTTATCGTTACACTTGCAACCAAAGCACCGGGTAAGGACGTTATCGCTATTTACGAGAAGGCTACGGACAAGTCTGTTGACGACTGATCCTGTTTTTCGGACAGAATAACCGGTAAAGGCCCCGAAGACTTATGCCTCCGGGGCCTTTTTACGTCATTTTTGAGGTGTATTAAACCACAGATCAACTATGACTTGCCAATATCAAAAAAACAATGTATACTTCATAACGCTTGAGCAAGGATGCTTAGCTCAGCTGGCTAGAGTACCTGCTTGACGTGCAGGGGGTCACAGGTTCGAGTCCTGTAGCATCCACCATATAGTCCAAGGCTTTCGGGCCTTGGACTTTTTTTGTCTTAATTGACCGTGGTCTGCTTGGTCTCTATAATGAAATTATCTATTTATAAGGGGGTAGATGATCATGTTTTGTCCAAGATGTGGTAATGAACGCATGGAAGGGGCCAATTTCTGCATGAAGTGCGGATTCAATTTTACCGCAGCTGCAGTGCCCGCAGCAGCACCCGCACAGGCTCCGGTCCCGGGAGGACCGCCGCCGGTCATTAACGGACAGCCCTGGGTCCAGTACAGCGGCGTTGTCAATCCTTATCCCGTTCCGGGCTACGCACAGTACAACCCCACGTACCGTTGCAGATGCGAATACTGCTGTTACGAGTTCGATTATCACACTTATGATCTCGGACACCGCGCATGGTATCCGCACGGCTTCGTTTACTGTCCGCGCTGCAACAAGCCGAACCGTCACCAGCTTGAGTTCGAAGTAATTAACGGTGCGTATGTTCCGGTCGGAGCCGCACAGGCTCCCGCAGCTGCAGCCCCCGCATCACCTGCACCTGCTGCTCCCGCTCCTGCACCGGCAGCATCCGATGACGAAGCAGCCACAGCCGCCGCAGCTGCAACTACCACTATCATAACTACCTGAGGGTGATCGTTTCAAAAAACTGAAAGAAAGCCGCCGGACTTCAAAGCCGGCGGTTTTTGTGTTACCTTTTATGCGTTATGGCAATAGACAGAAGCAAAACAGATCTCATAAAAGCAAAGTACGAAGAGCTCACCGGAACGATGAGCGATCCTGTCGTGGCAGCAAATCACGATGAGTACATGAAGTATTCCAAGGAGCTTGGAGCGATCGAACCCCAGTACCGCGCCATTCTTGCATATGAAGCATGCGAGAAGGAGATAAAAGACCTGCTGGCGGTCCTTGAAGGCGATGAGGGCGCTGACGATGAGATGCGCGAGTTTGCGAATGCCGAACTTGCCGAAAACAAGGACAAGATCGAGGTTCTTGAAAAAGAACTCCTGCTCCTCATGGCTCCCGGAGATCCGAGGGACAACAGGTCTGTCATCATGGAGATCAGAGCAGGCGCGGGCGGCGAGGAATCGGCGCTTTTCGCAGGCGATCTTTTCAAGATGTACAGGGGATATGCTGCCCTTAAGGGATTTGAAGTTAGCATCGTTGATTCAAGCCCCACGGAGCTCGGAGGCTTTAAGGAGATCGTTTTCTCGGTCGAGGGTAACAGGGCGTATAGCCGCCTCAAGTTCGAGAGCGGCGTTCACCGCGTTCAGCGCGTTCCCGTGACTGAATCAGGTGGAAGGATCCATACTTCGACCGCTACAGTAGCAGTACTTCCCGAGGCTGACCCGACGGACGTCGTTATCAACCCGAAAGACCTGAGGATAGACCTTTTCAGATCATCCGGCGCTGGCGGACAGCATATCAACAAGACGACCTCGGCGATAAGGATAACGCATATCCCGACGGGGATCGTAGTTACGTGTCAGGATGAAAGAAGCCAGATACAGAACAAAGCCAAGGCAATGGCGGTCCTTCAGAGCCGTCTTTGGGCCATGGCCAGGGAATCTGACGTCAACGCCGAGAACGACGCGCGCCGTTCCCAGGTCGGAACGGGCGACAGATCCGAGAGGATCAGGACATACAATTACCACCAGGGAAGGGTCACTGACCACAGGATAGGGCTTACGCTCTACCGACTGAACGAGATCCTGGCGGGCGACCTTGACGAGATAATCGATGCGCTGACGCTTGCTCAGGCGGCAGATGACGCTGTAAAGAAGGATGATGAATGATGGAACGCAAAAAGATCTATAAGGAAACGAAGCTGATATCCGGCAGTGACAAGGCCGGGATAAAGGACTGCGCAGAGCACCTTTTGGGAGGCGAGGTCGTAGCATTTCCTACGGAGACCGTTTACGGCCTCGGAGCAAATGCTTTTGACGCTGAAGCCGTCTCCGGGATCTTTGCCGCCAAGGGACGTCCTTCCGACAACCCGCTCATCTGCCATGTCGGCGACAGATCGCAGATCGAAGGCATCGTTTCAGAGATTACCCCGCTCGCTCAAAAGCTGATCGATGCCTTCATGCCGGGACCGATCACGGTCATCATGAAAAAGTCTGACAAGATACCGCCGGAGGTTACAGCGGGACTTGATACTGTCGGCGTAAGGATGCCTTCCGACCCCGTCGCAAACAGTTTCCTTAAAGCCTGCAAAGTGCCTGTTGCCGCACCTTCCGCGAACCTTTCGGGCACGCCTTCACCCACCAATGCGAGGGCTGTCATGGAAGACATGGACGGCTACGTCTATGCTGTTATCGACGGAGGAGATTCCGTTTTCGGTCTGGAATCCACTGTTGTTGACGCTACCGGTGAAAAGCCCGTGATATTAAGGCCCGGCGCGGTTACCAAGGCTGACATCGAGGACTGCGCAAACGGTGATGCGGCATATGCGGGAACCCTGGAAGCGGGGCAGACCCCGAAGGCTCCCGGCATGAAATACCGCCACTATGCTCCTTTTGCCAACGTGGAGATCATGGACATGCC
>JAILIB010000170.1 GCA_024695505.1 Saccharofermentans sp. | reverse complement strand
GCCTCCCGTGCATGCGCCCCAATCGGTGACAACGAGGCCTTCAAAACCCCACGAATCACGGAGCGTGTCCGTTAAGAGCCGCTTGTTTTCGGTGCATTTGGTTCCGTTGACCGAAACGTATGCGGACATGAATGTGGATGCAGCTTTCGCGCACTCTTTGAAAGCCGGAAGATACAGTTCCTGAAGTGCTCTTTCGGGTATCTTCTCGTCCATCCCGACGCGGTTTATCTCCAGGTTGTTGCATGCGAAATGCTTGGCATTTGAAGCGATGCCCGCGTCCTCAACACCTTTGCACATCTGCGGTGCAAGCGTTTTGGAAAGGCACGGATCCTCCGAATATCCTTCAAAGAATCTTCCGTTCCTGGGGTCTCTCAAAAGATTGCAGTTCGGGGTTCCCAGGAGCACGCCGATATTGTATGCGAGCGCTTCCATTCCGAGCGCTTCAGACACCTCACGGACGGTCTCCGGATCCCATGTGCTGCCGAGCAGGATGCCGGGCGGATAACAGCCCGGTGCGGATGTGATATTGCCCTTGATCTCCGCGAGTCTTTGGGAGATCTTCTCTCTCAATATCTTCTCGTGTTCAGTGAGTTCTTCAGTATGGTAAAACAGCCTGATAACGCGGAACGCTTCTTCTGCCGAAAAGCCGTCCGCTTCGCCGTTTTCCCTGTCCTGAAAAAGTTGTTCGTAGTTGATCCCGGTACCGCCGTCCTGCATGTAAAGGACGGGGATCTCATCCATGCCTCCGACCGAGAAAGGAGACCGTCCGCAGATCAGTCTTGCCTTATCTTCAATCGTCATGTTGGCTAGTATGAGATCGATGTCCATCAGTATCTTCGGTATCTTTCGTAGCGCTTCTTCGCGAGTTCCTCTCCGTCAAAGCCTTCATTATTTCCGATGAATCCGGAAATGCCCTCCCTGAGTTGGGAGACGACGGCTTCGATATTATTTTCGCAGAGGTTCTCCGGCTCCGCAATGATCTTATCGATAATGTTCTTGTCCTTCATGTCCTGGGCAGTGAGCTTCATCTCAGCGGCAGCCTCTGAAGCGCGCTTGGAATCCTTCCAGAGGATCGATGCGTAGCCTTCGGGAGATAGGATCGCGTAGATCGCATTCTCGAGCATCCAGACCTCGTCTGATACCGCGACAGCCAATGCTCCGCCTGAGCCTGCCTCGCTGATTATTACCGACAATACAGGCACCTTGAGGGATGACATCTCATAAAGGTTTCTCGCGATCGCTTCGCCCTGTCCGCGCTCTTCCGCCTCTAATCCGCAGTAGGCACCAGGAGTATCCACAAAACATATGACGGGTCTTTTGAACTTCTCCGCCTGCTTCATGAGACGCAGTGCCTTCCTGTATCCGTCAGGCGACGGCATGCCGAAATTGCGCTCGATGTTTTCTTTCGTGTCGTGTCCCTTTGACTCTGCAATGACCGTTACGGCCTTGCCCGCAAACGTAGCGATACCGCCCATTATGGCCTTGTCGTCCTTGACGAATCTGTCGCCGTGGAACTCGAGGAAATCGGGGAAAAGTTCTTTTATGTAATCTTCCGCAACAGGTCTGTCCTTTCCGCGGGATATCATGACCTTGTCCCACGGAGTGAGCTTTTTGTCACCCTTCGGGAGCTTTATCTTCTCGCTCTTTCCCGGCTTGAACGTCCGCTTGTCATCATGGAATGCGAGGATGTCGGTCAGATAATCCTTCATGTCGGTCCTTGTGACGATGTCATCGACAAAGCCGTGATCTCTGAGGAATTCGGCACGCTGGAAGCCCTCGGGGAGCTTTTGTCCGATCGTCTGCTCGATGACTCTGGGCCCCGCAAAACCGATGAGCGCACCGGGTTCTGCCAGGATGATGTCGCCTAACATCGCAAAGCTCGCGGTGACGCCGCCCGTCGTAGGATCGGTAAGTATCGTCACATAGAGAAGCCCTGCGTCAGAATGCTTCTTAATGGCCGCAGAGGTCTTCGCCATCTGCATCAGGGAAACTATGCCCTCCTGCATCCTGGCGCCGCCTGACGCGGTAAATATGATGACAGGAAGCCTTTCCTCAGTTGCCTTCTCAAACATCCTCGTGATCTTTTCGCCGACAACGCTTCCCATGGATGCCATCATGAAACGGCAGTCCATGACGCCCAAGCATGTGGGACGCCCGTTTATAAGGCCTTTGCCGGTAACGACGGCCTCATCCAATGACGTCTTTTCACGCAGCCTTTCTAGCTTGTCCTCATAGCCGGGAGTACCCAGAGGATTTAATTCCGCGATGTCATTGTCCCATTCCTCGAACGATCCGTCGTCAAGGATGTTGTCTATCCTCGTAGCCGCAAACATGCGGAAATAATTGCCGCAGCTGGGGCACACGAAAAGGTTTCTCTTGAGTTCTTCAGAGAAGATCGTTTCACCGCATTTGGTGCACTTGTGAAAAAGTCCCTGCGGCGTCTGGGGGCCCTGATCCTCGTTCTTCGGGGTATCGGAACTGCCCTGTGCAGACTGCGTCTTCTTGAAAAGATATCTTAATTCCATCGTGAACTGCCTTACTTACTTTCTGGAAAACTTGTCGATAAAATCGATGTCCGTATTGCCTGAAATGAATTCCGGGCTCGTGATGATGCCGTACTGGTAATCGATGTTGGTCTTGATGCCCGTGATTATGACCTCGCCCAACGCCGACTGAGCCTTCTTGATGGCTTCTTCCCTGGTGGGCGCCCATACGGAAAGCTTTGCGAGCATCGAATCGTAGAACGGAGGGATCTCAAGTCCGCTATATACGGCGGAATCGATCCTGACTCCCTGTCCGCCCGGAAGGTAAGCAAGCTCTATCTTTCCGGGGCACGGTCTGAACTTGTGTTCTGCGTCTTCCGCATTGATCCTGACCTCGATCGAATGTCCCTTGATCTCGATCTCATCCTGCGTGAAGCTTAAGTGCTCGCCTGAAGCGATCCTGATCTGCTCCTTGATAAGGTCTATTCCGGTTACCCATTCGGTTATCGGGTGCTCTACCTGGATCCTCGTGTTCATCTCCATGAAATAGAAATTTCCCGAAGGTTCAAGAAGGAACTCCACGGTTCCCGCGTTCTCGTAATTTACTGCCTTTGCGGCTTTTACCGCTGCCTCGCAGATGGCCTTTCTCTTCTCTTCGGAGAGCGTCTCGCAGGGAGTCTCCTCGATGAGCTTCTGGTGGTTTCTCTGGATCGAACAGTCACGCTCGCCCAATGAAACGACGTTGCCGTACTTGTCTGCAAGGATCTGCACCTCAATGTGCTTGGGGTGCTCGACATAGTGCTCTATGTACATCGAACCGTCGCCGAAAGCGTTTTTCGCTTCCTGCTGCGCTGTAAGGAATGCCTGCGTGAAAACATCCTTTGAACGTGCGACTCTCATGCCTTTTCCTCCGCCGCCAAGAGCCGCCTTGATCATGACGGGATATGTGGCGATCTCGGCAAGCCTTAAGCCGTCTTCAACGGTCCTTGCGGCTTCAGCGCTTCCCGGTATCGTCGGAACGCCTGCATCCATCATGGTCTTCTTTGCCCGGGCCTTGTTGCCCGAAGCGGCGATCATCTCTGACGAAGGACCGATGAACGTGATGTTGCAGCGCTCGCAGATCCTCGCAAACCTCGCGTCTTCAGAAAGGAATCCGAAACCCGGATGGATAGCGTCAGCGCCTGACGTCATCGTCGCGCTGATTATGCGGTTGATATTCAGATAGCTCTCTGAAGAAGGCGCGGGACCAATGCATATCGTATGGTCCGCGAGCATTGCGTGAAGGGCATTTCTGTCAGCCTCGGAACATACCGCGACCGTCTCGATGCCCATCTCACGGCACGCCCTGATTATGCGCACCGCTATCTCGCCTCTGTTGGCTATCAGAACTTTCTTGATCATAAGCTTGCCTTATCAGACCTCAGCACCCTTGGGAAGGATAGCGAACTTGAGTGTAGCCTTAACGACAACGTTGCCGTTGACTGTAGCGACTGCCTCGCCGATGCCGAAGCTGCTCTTCATTGCGGTGATCCTTGTCTCGAGCTTTACCTGGTCGCCCGGAACGATGGAACCCTTGAACTTGCATCTGTCAACACCTGCGAAAAGAGCGATCCTGCCCTTGAATTCCTCCTGTGAGAGGATGCAGACTGCACCGCACTGGGCAAGAGCCTCAACCGTGAGGACGCCCGGAACGATGGGGTATTCGGGGAAGTGTCCCCTGAAGAAATACTCATCGTATGTGAAATTCTTATATGCGATGGCATACTCGCCGGGTACGTAGTCCTCAACCTTGTCGATGAGGAGGAAAGGATGCCTGTGGGGAATGATCTTCATGATCCCGATCGTGTCGAGTGAATTTGCCATGTCTTGTTCTCCTTTGGATTAGCTTATTCTGAAAAGCGGCTGACCGTATTCAACGGGTGAACCGTTTGTTACCAGTATTTCCGAGATAACTCCGTCGCAGTCCGACTCGATCTCGTTCATCATCTTCATTGCCTCTACGATCGCAAGGACCTGGCCCTTCTTTACGCGGTCACCGATCTTTACGAAGGGCTTTGCGTCAGCTGCGGGAGCAGCGTAGAAAGTGCCTACGAGAGGTGACTTGATGATGAAAGTATCGTCCTCGTCTTCTTCATCGGCAGCGCCGCTCGTTGCATCAGCAGCGAGTGACATTGCCTTGTTGAGCTCAGCCATCGATACACCGGTGAAAGCGCCTGCGCTTGCCGCGTTTGCAGCGGAAGTCAGGATGCCGCTCCTTCCTGTGTGAAGCGTGATCGAGAACTCGCCTTCCTTGTAGTCGAAGCTGTCGATGTTGGATTCCGAAACCGCCTTGATAAGGGCCGTCATCTCTTCGAGCGTAAGACCGGTGCGATTGTTCTTATCTGCCATAAGTCTTTTCCTCCCTTACTTAAGCGAATTTCTTGACGATGATGGAAGCGTTGTGACCGCCGAATCCCAGATTGTTCGTCATAGCGTATATGATATCGCGATTCTTGGGCTCATTAAAGGTGTAATCGAGATCCATCTCGCCCTCGGTCTCCTTGGAGCCTGCGGTAACGTGAACGTATCCGTCCTGGATCGACTTGACGCATGTGATGAGTTCAACTCCGCCTGCACCGCCCAGAACATGGCCGATCATGGACTTTGTGGAGTTGATCGCGATGTTCTTTATATCTTCCTTGAACGCGTATTTCATTGCACGTGTCTCGAAAAGATCGTTGTGATGCGTGGATGTTCCGTGAGCGTTGATGTAATCGATGTCGGAAGGCTTGATGCCTGCTTCCTTCATGGCGATGATCATTGCTTCGCCTGCGCCGGATCCGTCTTCTGCAGGTGATGTGATATGGAATGCGTCGCAGGTTGCTCCGTATCCTACGATCTCAGCGAGGATGTTGGCGCCCCTTGCCTGTGCGTGCTCAAGGCTCTCGAGAACGAGTACGCCTGAACCTTCACCGATAACGAAACCGTCCCTGTCCTTGTCGAAAGGTCTGGAAGCCGTCTCGGGATCTTCGTTCGTTGAAAGAGCCGTAAGAGCCGCAAAGCCCTGAACGCCCGTCTTGCAGACGGAAGCCTCACAGCCGCCCGTGACCATTACGTCAGCGTCGCCGTACTTGATTGCC
>JAILIB010000016.1 GCA_024695505.1 Saccharofermentans sp. | reverse complement strand
AGTTCTCTTGTCGTTCCTGAAGGAAAGCGGTCCCGCTCGATCAATCCGCTCAACTGGAAAACAGATCCTACTCCTGCCGACAGATCCCTCAACAAAGGTTCGTTGATGAATGACGGCAGTGAGAAGGCGAACCTGACGGGCTGTTACATTGACCCGGAAAGGGGAACGCTGAAAGTTACCGACGTCTCTAAAGGAGATTATCCGCCGGGGCCCTCATGCTTTTCAGAGGGTGAATTCCATATCTACGATTACCGCTTCTTTTACCGCAATCTGAAAGAAAATGTTGCCGTCAGACTGAAGGCTTTCGGAGCGGCCTGATATAGTATAATTATCTCCGTACGGAGGAACTCATATGTTTGAGAACGAAGGAAAGTGGTTCAAAGGGAACCTTCACATGCACACGACGCTTTCTGACGGAAGGCTTGATCCTGATACTGCGCGTGCGGAATACCGTAAGGCAGGATATGATTTCATAGCGATCACTGATCACTGGCATCTGAGTGAGAACATTCCTTCGAAGGACGGAAGCATGCTTGAGATCTCGGGTGTTGAATACGATACCGGAGATATGCTCCACACAAAGGTCTTTCATATTCTCGGTATTGGAATGGACAGGCCTGCATTCGATGAGGAAGACCACAACATTCCTCCGCAGAAGATCATCAAAGCCATCAATGATGCAGGCGGAATTGCGATACTTGCGCATCCTTCCTGGTCGCTGATGAATCCTGAAGACATAGATAAATGTGACGGAATAGTGGGCGCGGAGATCTTCAATACGGTTTCCAACATGCAGTTTGGCAACGGAAGACGTTCGGATGCATCGCACTATTTTGACCTCTGGGCTGACAATGGCCATCTGATCAGACCGTTTGCCAATGACGACTGCCATATGTATACAGGTGAGTGGATGCAGAGTTTCATAATGGTCAAGGCAGCTGAGCTGACCCGTGAAGCGATAATGAAATCCATAAGGAACGGCGACTTCTATGCCAGCCAGGGACCTGAGTTCAAAGCGGTAAGGCGTTCCGGTGACACGATAGCGGTAGAGTGCAAAGGTGCTTCAAAGATCCTTTTCCTCTCAAACTGCGTTTGGGATTCACAGAGGGTTCAGGACTGCACGAACGGGTTTGCCAGATACACATTCTCTTCGATCGACAAGTACGTGAGGATCGAGTTGGTCAGCGAAGACGGGAAGATGGCCTGGAGTGCCCCGATCGCCAAGTGATATTTTGTAATTGAAATCAAAAACAAAAGGGTTGCATTTGCAACCCTTTTGTTTGTTCAGATGGATCTGATGTAAGGTCAGATGTTAAATTGCAGCTTCAATCTCGCTGGAAAGTATTGAGATCGAATTATTGTGGCTAATTACAGACGAAGCTGCGGCCTTAGCCTTGTTGAGATACGAACCGATGCCGAGAACCAATACTGCAGCAAGGATTACGATAATTGCTATAACGAGAACCATTTCTACCAAAGTAAAACCTTTACGAGTCTTAATGAGCTTTTTCATAACACTACCTCCTGATGTGGTTATTAACTCTTACGAAATAGTTATAACATAATTTGTTCACAAATGCTTCACAATTTTGAACAATTGTGTGAAATTTATGTTTTGCACAATTGCCCGTTCTTTTGGTTGAATAAAGTGCATAAAAACGGGGCTGATACTTGAAATATCAGCCCCACACAAAGGAAAGATTTTGAATGTTAGGTTGATCTGAGACCGGAAATCGAGTCCAGATCGTTTACAAAATGTTAATTTTTGTCTTGGATCACATCCTTTCTTTGTTGGATGTTTTTAATATATCGCTCATGAGGATCCCGTCTTCGTGAATCCGCAGGCAAAAATGCGTGAAAAAAACGGCAGGCATTTCTTTTTATTAATTTTATATAATAATTTGATTATAAAAGTAATTGTGATACTCTTTTATACATTGAACATTTAAAGAGGTGTTTTGATGAAAAAGGTAATTATTGTCGGCGGCGGAATTTCCGGCCTTACTGCAGGCATTGTTTTGCAGAGATCGGGTTTCGAGACGCATATCTACGAAAAGAACCCGATCGCTGGCGGAGAGCTCACAGGATGGAAGCGTGAAGGCATCTACATCGACAACTGCATCGACTGGCTGACAAACAGCAAAGCCGACGACAGCGAGATGTATGCACTCTGGAAAGACATCGGAATGCTCGGGGACAACGTAAAGATGTGTCCCAAGAACAAGTTCTTTTCCTATACGGCAGATGGTAAGACTGTCACTTTCTGGCGTGACCTTGAAAGAACAAGGAAGGAGATGCTCGAGATATCTCCTGAAGATAAGGAAAACATTGACAAATTCTGTGATACCGTAAAGATCGCGGAGGTCTTCACGGTTCCGGCAAACAAGCCGATGGACAAGTTCGGCCCTAAGGAACTTAAGAAGTTCTGGCCTTTCCTCAAGGGAATGGGCGCAGTCGGTAAGGCATATCAGGGAATGAGCCTTCAGGATCTCGGCGACTCCTTCAAGAGTCCCATAATCGGCAAGGCATTCACGATGATGCATCCCGCCAACACGCAGGCATTCTCGTTCATCGTCTCTTACGCTACCATCACTTCAGGAAGCGGAGACATCCCGGTGGGAGGTTCTCTTGCTGCTGCCATGAGGATCGTTGACAGATATAAGGAAGTCGGCGGAACGCTTCACCTGAACAGCCCGATCAAGAGATTGGTGGTTTCAGGCAACCAGGCTTCAGGTATCCTTCTTGAAGACGGAAACGAGATCAATGCCGATTACGTAATAGTCGCAACTGATGCAAACCATGCGTTTACCAAGCTTTTGCCTGCCGAATACATGCCTAAGAAGATGAAGGCCGTTTTCGACGACAAGGAGCACTATACGACATTCTCCAAGTTCCATGCCATCTACCTGATCGACGCAAAGGTAGGAATGCCCGAAGATACTTCATTCTGGAAATGTGACGGTCCAACCATCGGACGCACGAAGATGAATGCTTTCGGAACACTCTGCTACGACTACGATCCTTCGACATATCCGACGGAAGATCAGACACTGGTCCAGGTCAAGGTAATTCAGTATCTTGAAGACTGCAAGGAGTGGCTAGAGCTCGCCGCAAAGGATAAGGATGCTTACGATGAGAGACGCAAAGAGTATGCTGACAAGCTTATGGCTGAGATCGTTAAGCATTATCCGGAGGCCGAGGGAAAGATCCGCTGTCTCGACACCTGGACGCCTGCAACGTATGCTTCACGCTGTAACTCTTATAACGGTTCCTACATGTCGTTCGTTGCTGACAAAAATTCCAAGACCGTAACCACTCCGGGCGTTATCAAGCAGCTCAGGAACGTATTCCTGGCAGGCCAGTGGAACATGGGTTCAGGCGGACTTCCGCCGGCAGCTGTCCAGGGCAAGTTCGCTGCCTGGCGTATCTGCAAAAAAGAGGGAGTTCCCTGCAAGTGATATAGAAAAGGCCGGGCATTGCCCGGCTTTTTCATGCTTTGTTGAATAATCCCGACAGTTCGCTTTGCGCACTGTTGACAGCGAAGCCCTGCTTATTCATCGATGTATGGACGTATTTGTCTCCGTCTTTGAAACTTATGTTAACGGAGCCGCCCATGATGCCCATTGCGGAAGGGTCCGTGAAATCCGGGTCATCGAGCCCGTATTTTCTTATGATCTCCATTGCCTGTTCTTTCACTTCAGCCGGGATCAGGCGTCGCTTTCCGTTTATATCCAGCAGAAGTTCTGTATCTGAGTATTCGTATACGTTTGTAAAAGTCCGGACTGGAGGGTTAGTTGCCATAAAGGACATAGTGCTGAAAAGAACAACGTGATCGATCGCTGCTCCGCAAACTGAGCACTTGCCGTCCTGGTTTTCTGCTCCGCATTGGGGACATTTCCAGCCGAGCTTTTCTTCCTTTACTTCGGAAACGGCGGGCGCGTCAGCTGCTGCAGGAGCAGAAACAGGTGCGGCTGGCAGTCCCGTGGGCTGGCCGCAGTTCGGGCAAAACTTTACTCCTTTGCTTCTGTAGCCGCATTGGCATGTATATACTTCTTCGACAGCTTTGCCGCAGTTGGGACAGAATCTGCCGAAAGGACCCGTATATCCGCACTCGCAAACATAGCCTGAAGCAGGCGTGGTATTAGCGGTCTCGCGCGTCAGGATCAAAGTCTTGATCTGTCCGTTGAAAATATCGAGAAGCTCGAGATTGAGCTTTTCTTCGCCGTACCAGAGACACTTTACGTTGTAGAGGTTTTGTGTGCCGTCAGAGAGCGCGCGGTTATTCAACTGGATATTGAGTTCTTCACCGTTGTGACGTTCATATAATACGCCGAAAAGACCCATCGAGTTTGCCGAAGTAGTGCTGAACGGTCCTGTCTCCAACACGGAATAACCGCTTTCGAGTTTGGTATTGCCATAGCTGATCTTCAGATTTGCAAATTCGTTCGGTATGACAGTACAGGATGAGTCGCTGTCCGTCCAGGTTCCTGCAAGCATTTTATAGAATTTATATTGCGGATTCGGCACCTGCATATCTGAGTCCTCCGGTTAAAGTCTTAATTGATTTTACCGCAATTTCAAAAGAACACATAAAGACGATATTGGTATAATTGGTTTTAAAACATAAGTGAGGTAACCTGATGAAAGCACTTGTTATTAACTGCAGCCCGGTAAGGAACGGTGCCACCGCAGAGATCGCCGGGATAATCAGGAATGAGCTCTGTTCACGTTACGATGTGAAGAGCATCTGCATAGACGACTATGATTTTGCTTTCTGCAAAGGATGCAGAGCATGCCATCTGACGGCATCCTGCGTAATGAGCGACGCATCGGTTATCAGAGATATCATGAAGGAATTTGACGAAGCAGATGTCATCGTATCGGTCGCACCGTCTTATTGGGCAGACATCCCCGGGCAGTTCAAGTCGTTCATAGACAGATGCACTCCGTGGTGCAATACCCATGAGCCTCATGCAATGATAAAGGCAGGGAAGAAGGGCTACACTGTTGCTTTGAGGACCGGCCCGAACATGCCTGAGTGTGAAAGATTGATCGGCAGCATCGAGCATTTTTACGGACACCTTGAGATAGAGCGCTCCGGCCATCTGGGGCTGACATCCGTTGAGTACAAGGAAGATGTCGCGCCCAGAAAGCAGGAGATCATAGACTTCTGTAAGAACATCTGAAGCAGATGAAACGCAAGGTCACTCCCGAAGAACGGGAAATACTTCTCGATAACCCCGAACTTGTCATGTTCGAGCCTTACGGAGCTTTTAAAGTGCATCGTGCATCTTTGGGTAAAGCTCTCATAATGCCTGCGGTCACGGGTATCGCCTTTTTTCTCTGGGGCTTTCTTTGTCCTGATTTCATAAACAGACATCCGAATGTCTTTGCGGTAACCGGATGTCTGGCTTTGGTATTTGCGAGCGGTTTTCTGCCGATCCTTTACTTCATTTTGGATGACAGGGCTTTTAAAAAGGCAAGGGAACAGCATTACTCCAAACAGTTGAAGATGCTGCTCCCTGCGGATCTTGAGTGTAATGTGGCAACCATTGAGTACGTTACGGTCGAAAAGGCCGAAGGCGGCTGGATCATAGATGGCAGAAAGGAGCCTTTCTGTTACAACGGCTGCGTGAATTACTTTAAGTTCGAACCTAAGACCGAAGTTGCCATAATCTATGGCGGAAAGTTCTATGCCTATATAAAACGGGATCCCAAGACTGAGAGCTTTTACTGCTGATCTTCGCTCATCATCTTTTTCTTGTAAGGGTTATTATCCGATGCGTCAAAACCTTTGAGCAGGTATTTGTCCGGCATGTATTTGTGGACATTCACATCCGGTGCGTAGTTGCAGAAAACGATGCAGCAGTAGGTGATCTTTGTGTTGCCTGTGCTGTTCTCGGGGATCATGGCATAGACGAAGCCGAAGTATTCATCGGAATCCATTGCTATGATGTCATATCCGTCAGGTTCGTCCGTCACCGTGTAGATGCCTTTGTAATCGTCAACGCCGATCGCTTTGAGCCTTTTGATCTCTTCGTCGTACTTTTCGCCGTGATCCAGGGTCATGTAACAAATGTATTGGGAGTCCCAGGGATTGTAATACATTATCTGGAATTCGGTTGCGGGAACCTCGATCTTCTGCGGGAAAACATCGAACATCGGCCTTGTGCCCATTGAGTATTCATTGTTTTCCCCTGCCGGTTTGACGTTGTGGATATATGTGTTGTAGTCGGCCGGGTCATGGGTGACCTTGATGGGCGCGATCAGCATTGAGCCGAGCGCGAGCAGCACTACGAATCCCATCATGAGCTGATAATAGGTGCCGGCAGCCATGATGACTATCGTTGTTATCTTGATTGCTTTAACAGCTTTCCTGTGCTTTGAGATCCGCTGCAAAAGTCCCGTTACATAAAGCGTTGTCACGCACATTACTATGAAGACCGCGAATGTCGCGAACATCGCGCCCGTGCGACTTGCTTCAGGCTCAAAAGATATTCCCTGCAGTACCATTGCCAGGAGTGATAAGAACACTCCCGCAATGCTTGCCACCTGTATGAACCTTAAAAGATTACTTTTTTCGTTGCCTGCATAGACCGCCATCTTATCGGCGACCTCTCTTGTCTCTTTATCCATCATCTCGCTTTTCCTTTCTCCGTCTATGATCTCTCTTACGTCGACATCATAGAAATCGGCTAACTCGACCAGTAATGAGATATCGGGAAGATTGCTGCCCGTCTCCCATCTTGAGACGGATCTGTTGCTGACATTGAAATGTTTTGCCAGCTGTTCCTGGGTAAGTCCTTTCTCATTACGAAGAGTCTTTAAAAATTGTCCTGTCTTTTTCTGATCCAAGGGTGCGCCTCCTTTCGAACGGTTTAAGGATAAGATGTCCTTCGGGGAAATAACACGACACAAAGCGAGAATTGCCTGTTTCCCTGACCTTAGACACAGCTTGTCTATTCGTTATTATACTACCTTACATTGTAACTTCCCTGTCAGCGACCGCTTCGGAAAAGGTTCTGTCGTGCTCGACAAAGAGCATTGTAACATTGTTACACTTGACCAGACGCTCGATCTCCTGCCTCAGATAGACGTCTATGTAGTTCAAAGGCTCGTCCCATAGGTAGAGGTCTGCGTGCTCGCAAAGAGAGAGGGCTATCATGACGAATTTCTTCTGGCCGAGCGACAGTGCGGACACGTCACGGTAGAGCATCTCCTTCGTAAATCCCATCTTGATGAGTATCGTCGAAAAGATTGTCTTGTCGCAGCCGCGTTCGCTCGCAATGTCATAAAGTGAACCGGAAAGGGAGGAGGTGTCCTGGCCGACATAAGATATCTTAAGGTCGTTCGCGATATAGATATCGCCTTCAGCAGTAATACCTTCTTCTTCGCCCATGCCGGCCAGATACTTGATAAGCGTACTCTTGCCGCAGCCGTTCTTACCCTGCAGTGATATCTTGCTGCCGCGTTCGACCGTCAGGCTGAAGTCCGTGATAACAGGTTCGCCGTAACGCTTCAGTGTTATGGATTTCAGGATTATCGGCGTCTTGTTGTGGTGCTCGGTGCCGGTAAGCTTAAGCGTCTCTGTCTTTTCAAGGTCTTTTAACAGACCTTGCTTCTCGTCAAGTTTGCGCTCGTTGCGTTTCTCGAGATTCTTGGCGGCAGACATGAGTTTGCGGGCTTTCTCGGCCTCGTATGCTCTCCTGAAATGGTCCTCTGCGACCTTTGAGGGAGCTTTGCTGCGGTTCTTGTATCCCTCAGCCTTGGAAGACCACTGCGCGTTTTTCTTCATTGCGGCATCGATGGAGCTCATTTCTTTCTTTAGTTGGTCGTTTCTG
>JAILIB010000139.1 GCA_024695505.1 Saccharofermentans sp. | reverse complement strand
CCGCCAGAATGTTACATTATTTGAAAATTCACAAAGGACGGAAAACAATCATGAAGATAGTGATCCTTGACGGTGCCGGCGCAAACCCGGGTGACGCTTCCTGGGCACCCCTGGAGCGTTTCGGCGAAGTTACGGCATATGACTACACGGCAAAAGATCAGGTCGTGGAGCGCTCAAAGGGCGCTGAGATCTGCATCACGAACAAGACCGTTTTTGACGCGGACACTTTAAGAAACCTTCCTGACCTCAAATACATTGGCGTCCTGGCGACAGGCTACAACGTAGTCGACCTCGGGGAATGCAAAAAACTCGGAATAACGGTGACGAATGTCCCTGAATACGCGACCTTCGCGACCGCGCAGATGACCATCGCCCTCCTTCTTGAGCTCGCAAGCCGTCCCGGCATGCACAGCTCCGACGTAATGGACGGCGGCTGGTGCAGGAGTCCTCAATTCAGTTATTTCCTTGCTCCTTTGACAGAACTTGTCGGAAAGAACATGCTGATCTTCGGCTTTGGCAAGATCGGAAGGCGCGTAGCCGCTATCGCCTCAGCACTCGGAATGAAGGTATCTGCCGTACCCCACCGCGCTGAAGAAGGTTCAGCCGTTATCGACGGGTACGAGATCCCCTTCACGACTTTGGACGAAGGCATAAAGACCGCTGATGTTATATCGGTCCACTGTCCTCTCACGCCCGAGACCAGGGAACTCATAAACAAAGACCGTCTCGCCTCGATGAAAAAGGGCGCGTTCTTCATTAACTGCGCGAGAGGCCCGGTCGTTGACGAAAAGGCCGTTCGCGAAGCTCTCGATTCAGGACTTCTCGGAGGTTATGGAGCAGACGTTGTCACGGTTGAGCCAATGCTTCCCGAAAATCCGCTTCTGGGCGCTCCCAACTGTGTGATCACTCCCCATATCGCATGGGCAGCAAAAGAAACAAGGGTCAGGCTGATCGAAGCCGCGGCCGATAATCTTGACGCGTTCCTCAAAGGCAGTCCGGTAAACGTTGTTAACTGATCGCGCTTGAAGTGCCGCCCGAAAAATTCCCCAAAATATACCGATGGCATCTTGATACGAATCAAGATGCCATCGACATGGAATAAGGGATAGATTAAGAAAACTGTCGTAAAGAAATTAAAAACTTGACCTCAGTAACTGAGGTCCCCTATTCAATCGCCTCATTACTAGCCAAATAATAACAAGATATGTGCGTTCGGTCAATTGATTTTTTTATTGCTTTATTTACGCTTTTTTGAGGATTTCAACTGAACGACCAGTCCCGCAGCCGTAAAAGCAACGATTATAAAACTTGCGGTAAGGGCCGGTGTTTCGGTAATCCTCGTCCCCAAAAGCGTGTCCTGGAAATACAGCGCATACTGGTTATCCTTTAACAATCCCCAAAGAAACGGCGCGGTCGCCGAAGCGATGATGCGCGCTCCGAGAAAAGCCGTAAAAAAGCAAATGGTCCATTTCTGGGCGAAATACACGATGACGCCAAGCAAAAGGCCCGCCACAAAACCGGCCAGAAGTGACATCAGCGCCTTTGAAGGGCCGTTTCCCGGGAAAAGGCTTCCGTAATCTTTATAAACGAAGTAGGCACAAAATAAGGCGGTCAGACCGATCAGCGCTTTCATGTAAAGAGCAAATGAAGCTATGGCAAGAGCAATGGCAGGGATTCCCGTGATCAGGAGCCTTGCCAGCAAAGAGACAGGCTGGCCCTGGCCCTGCGCCAGATTGCATATAAAGTCTCCCAAAATGTAACCGAGCATTCCTCCGAGCACCGCAAGGCATACACGGAATATCTTATAGCCGTTGAAGCAGATGATCGCACCGATGATGACGCCAATGCCTATCAGGATCAATTCTGTCAAAGTTCCAATATCTCCTTTATCTCATTCACGGTCAGAGCCGAACAGAGCCTGACCTTCAACTGTGCCGCACCGCGTATGCCCTTGACGTAAAACGGCATTACGCTGCGGAACTCCCTTACCGCAAATTCCTCTTCGCAATAAAGGCATCTTCCCTTAAGCTCTCTTATGAGCATTTCCTTCCTTTCGCGTTCCGAAGGCGGATTTGGAGCCGGTCTTCCTTCGAGGAAAGCGCTGACTTCTTCAAAGATCCAGGGATTCCCTCTTGCGGCTCTCCCTATCATGACGCCGTCCGCGCCCGTTTCCCCGATGAGCGATGCTGCAGACGGTCCGTCAGTCACATCGCCGTTCGCGAAAAACGGTATATCATAACCCCTAATTGCCTCTTTCATCAAGGCTATGGCTTTTCTGTCACAGGAACCCGTGTACATCTGAGGCCTTGTACGGCCGTGAACACAGAGCATGTCACAGCCCGCATCGGCAACGGCTCTGGCGAGATCCGGCCTGCCCGAATCGCCCGGGTCAAAGCCGATCCTGGTCTTGACCGTAACCGGTATGTGTCTGGGAGCTCCCTCAAGCGCGGCCTTGCATGCCCTGACTATGGAAGCGGCAGTCTCAGGATCGTTCATGAGTGCGCTTCCTGCTCCGGTCTTAACGACCTTGGGCACGGGACAGCCCATATTTATGTCGATGATATCCACCTTTGAAAGAAGCGGATGTTCCATGATCTTGTCTATGGCGGCGGTGAAATCGTCCGGTTCCGAGCCGAAGAGCTGGATCGCCGTAACGCCCTCAGTTTCGGGGTCGATCCTCAGGTACTGCATGCTCTTTTCAAGGCCGTTATATCTGATCGAGCGGGCGGAAACCAGTTCTGTAGGCGCATAGGAAGCGCCCTTTTCCCTGCAGATCCCGCGGTACGCAACGTGGCTCACTCCCGCCATCGGCGAGAGCGCTACGTTCCCCTTTATTGTGACTCCGCCGATCGTGACAGATTTCATTATTTCTCCCAAATATAAAAACTTTACGGAACTGATTTTATACCTTTTTTGTCTTGAAATAATTAAAAACAGAGGACAAAATAATACACGTGTAATAAAAGAGGTAGAAACTTATGGATGATTGTCTGGTTTATTTCTTTACGGGATTCCTCGACAGCGGCAAGACTTCCTGCATCTGTTCCTGGCTGACCAACGATAACTTCAAGAACCGCAGGTCTGTCGTAATCTGCACCGAAGAGGGTGACGAAGAATACGACGAAGAGCACCTTGGCGGAGTAAAACCCGTGGTAATAAACTGCGAGACAGACGAAGTCACCAAGGAAATGACCTTCGACATCGAGGAGAAGTATTCCCCGTCCGTAGTCTTCATCGAATGGAACGGCACGGTTTCCCCCGCGGAGTTCTTCGACAAGGTCGACGTTCCCGACCGTTGGGCGCTTGCTGCGGCCGTCGTCGTGATCGATGCCTCGACCTACAGCAATTCACTCAAGAACATGACAACTTTCTTCGCCGATTACTACAGGTACGGCGACACTGTCATATTCAACCGCGTTGACCCTGATAACGACAACCTCCCCAAGATGAGAGCTTCCGTCAAGGCAGTCAACCCAGGAATGAGCATCAACTTCGTTTCAAAGAACAATGAGATCGTAAGGATCGAAGACCATCTTCCCTATGACCTCAAGGCGAATCCCTGCCACATATCGGCAGACGATTTCGGTCTTTTCTATACGGATTCCATGGACAACCGCGCACGCTACGAAGGCAAGCGCGTAAGCCTCATCGGAGAGGCTATCCCGATCCCGGAGTACCGCGGGAAGGCATTCGCCTTAGAGCGCCAGGCTTACACCTGCTGCGCCGCAGACCTTCAGCCGATGGGCATCCTCTGCCTTTACCAGATCAAGCCCGGCTTCCCCGCAGGACAGTGGCTCAAGGTCACCGGAACCGTGAGATATTTTGAAGACAAAACCCCTGACGGCCAGAAGATCGCTGTCCCCTGCCTCCAGGCAGAAGAGTACGCGCTCACTTCAAAGCCGGATAACGACGTAATCTATTTCAACTAAGAAAGAGGCGATATAAATGACAAAAGTAGACATTTTCTCAGGATTTCTCGGAGCAGGAAAGACAACGCTCATCAAAAAGCTCATTGCTGACGGATACAACGGAGCAAAGCTTGTCCTCATCGAGAACGAATTCGGCCAGATCGGAATCGACGGCGGTTTTCTCAAGGAAACGGGCATCGAGATCACCGAGATGAACTCCGGCTGTATCTGCTGCAGCCTCGTAGGCGATTTCGGCACGGCTCTCAAGGAAGTCATCGATAAGTTCTCTCCCGACAGGATCCTCATCGAGCCCTCCGGCGTAGGCAAACTCTCTGACGTCGTTGCTGCAGTCAAGCGCGTTGAAGGCACGGAGATCTGCGGAACTGTTACTGTCATCGACGCTTCCAAGTGCCGAGTTTACCTCAAGAACTTCAAGGAATTCTATGAAAACCAGATCAAGTACGCGGGAACGATAATCCTCAGCCGTACGGGCAACATCGCACAGGACAAGCTCGATCAGGCTATAGAACTCATCCGCGCGATCAACGATCATTCACAGATAATCACCACGCCCTGGGACGAGCTCTCCGGAGTACAAATCCTCAAGGCAATCGAAGAGCCCATCACAGCCGCTGACATGGCTGCGGCCCTTCTTGAAGCCGAGGAGCACGAGCATCACCATCACCACGACCACGATGAGGACTGTGACTGCGAGGAGTGCAGGTCTCACCACCATCACGACGACGACGATGACGATGAGGATGAACACGATCACGAGCACGAGCATCACCATCATCACCACGACCATGATGAAGACGAGCATGAGCACGAACATGAACATGAGCATCACCATCATCATGCCGACGAGGTATTCGATTCCATCGGATTCGAGACTTCAAAGCGCTTCACGCAGGATCAGATAAAGGCTGCTCTCGAATCTCTTGATGAAAACTCGAAGTACGGCATGATCCTCCGTTCAAAGGGCATCGTTGCAGGAGAAAACGGCGAGTGGATCCATTTCGACTACGTTCCGGGTGAATCAGATGTCCGCACAGGAGCTTCTGACGTCACCGGAAAGATCGTCGTCATCGGCTCCAAGGTCAACAAGGAAGCCGTTAAGGGACTTTTCGGGATCTGACCGCTTTGGGTCTGCATTTAGAAACACTTCAGAGGGGATAAGAAAGCAATCATGGCAAAGAGGGGACTAAAGATCGTCGTTGTCGGTGCAGGCAAGGTTGGAGACACCCTTGTTAACCGTCTTGCCGATGAGGGGCACAATCTGGTCATAATCGACAAGAACGTTGAAAGGCTGAACCAGCTGGCCGATCAATGCGACTGCATGTGCATATCGGGAAACGGCGCAAGCCACGAGATACTTGAAGAAACAGGCGTATCAGAGGCTGATCTATTCATTGCCGTTACGGAATCAGACGAACTCAATCTTCTCTGCTGCACCCTTGCAAGACAGTTTAACAACAAATTGTCCGTTATCGCACGCGTCAGAAACCCGGAATACGTAAGAGACGTTTCTTATCTCCGTTCCAGGCTCGGCATCGAGATGATCATCAACCCGGAATACGAGGCAGCCGTCGAAGCGTCACGCCTCCTTTACCTCCCTGCTGCGTTATCGGTAAACTCTTTCGCGCACGGACAGGCTGAGCTCGTAAAGATCCAGATCCCCGAAGGCAATATCCTGGACGGCAAAACAGTCGCATATCTTGGTCAGAACATCACCAACGATATCCTTATCGTTGGTGTCGAGCGCGGCAATGACTTCACTATTCCTAACGGAAGCTTTGAACTTAAGAGCGGCGACATCATTTCTTATATCAGCACAAGAAAGACCAACTGTAACTTCCTGAAACTGATCGGTTTCAACACACGGTCGGTAAGGAGCTCTTTGATCGTAGGCGGAGGCACCTGCGCTTACTATCTCGCTGACCTCCTGATCAAGTCGGGAATCGACGTCACGATCATTGAAAAGGACAACGCGCGATGCGAAAAGCTCTGTGACCTTCTTCCGAAAGCCACCATCCTCAAGGGTGACGGCACGAACGAAGCTCTCCTCGAAGAGGCAGGAATCCGTGACGTTGACTCCGTTGTCGCCCTTACGGGACTTGATGAAGAGAACATCATGCTTGCTTTGCACACTAAAGCCGTTTCCGGCGCAAAAGCCATCACAAAGATCAACAAGATCACATTCACTGAGGCGATCGAAAGCCTGAAGCTCGGAAGCGTCATCTACCCCAGATACATTACAGCCGAGAGGATCATCTCAAGCGCCAGATCCAGACAGGCCAAGATCGGGAGCAACCTCGAAGTCATGTACAGTCTTTTCAGCGACAGGGCTGAAGCCTGCGAGTTCAAGGTTAAGGAAGTTTCCAGGGTCACCGGCGTTATGCTCAAAGATCTTAATCTCAAACCCGGACTGATAATCTCCTTTATCAGCCGCGACGGCAAGATAATAATCCCTACAGGTTCCGACCAGATTAACGTCGGAGACAACGTCATGGTCGTTACCATGAACAAAGGCTTTACAGAGCTTACCGACATTTTAAGATGAAGATAAGGCTGCAGATATACATCCTGGGCAAGGTCATGGCCATCGAAGGCCTCCTGATCCTCCTGCCGGTAATTTGCGGACTGATCTATGGCGAGCTCCGCAATTCGGTCATTTACGCACTCTTCGCGATCTTCTACATCGCAATCGGCATTCTGATCTCATTCAAGAAACCTGAAAAAGTCACGATCTATCTCAAGGACGGATGCATCGCGACGGCATTGAGCTGGATCGTTCTATCCGTCTGCGGATGCCTGCCGTTTGTAGTGACAGGCGAGATCCCTTCATTTACGAATGCAATGTTCGAGACCGTTTCAGGCTTTACCACGACCGGAGCGAGCATCCTTACCAACGTTGAAGGCCTGTCTCACATTTCACTCATGTGGAGATCCCTGACGCACTGGATCGGAGGCATGGGCGTACTGGTATTCCTGCTCGCCGTCGTCCCGATGTCAGGCGGATCAAACCTGAACCTCATGAAGGCCGAGAGCCCTGGTCCCTCCGTAGGAAAGTTCGTACCCAAGGTTAGAACTACCGCGAAGGCCCTTTACATGATCTATCTGGCTCTTACCCTCATAGAGATCATCGTTCTGGCCATCGCAGGAATGCCGATCTTCGACAGCATCTGTTCCGCGTTTGGTACGGCCGGCACAGGTGGTTTCGGTATCAGGAATGACAGCTTTACTTCATATGCTCCGCACATCCAGTGGATCGTTGCGGTGTTCATGATAATGTTCGGCATCAACTTCAATTTCTACTATCTTCTGATTTCCAGACAGCCCGGAAAGGCAGTGAAGCTCAGTGAAATTAAGGTCTATCTCGCCATCATCCTCATTTCGACGGTAATGATAACGGTCAACATCCTCAAGGTCACCGGCAGTTCGCACGAGGCCGCAAGGCACGCTTTCTTCCAGGTCGCGACCGTGATCACCACGACGGGATTTGCCACGGCTGATTTTGACACGTGGCCCACTTTATCCAAGCTCCTGCTTGTCATCCTTATGTTCTGCGGAGCATGCGCGGGATCGACCGGCGGCGGCGTAAAGATCTCCCGTCTCCAGATCAGGACAAAGACGATCGCAAGGGAGATAAGAAGCTACATCAATCCGAGATCGGTAAAGAAGGTCCAGATCGACGGAAAGGCAATAGAACCCGAACTCGAACGCTCGGTATCGGTCTTCTTCTTTGTGTATCTGCTGATATTTACGGCATCAACTATATTGGTAAGCCTTGAGGGACATGACCTTGTCACGACATTCACCTCTGTTGCCGCAACGATCAACAACATCGGTCCGGGTCTTTCGATGGTAGGACCGACGAGCAACTATGCGTTCCTGAACGGATTGTCAAAATGGGTGCTGATCTTCGACATGCTCGCAGGCCGTCTTGAATTGTTCCCTATCATCATCTTCCTTACACCGATGACCTACAAGGGCGCTTTAAAGGGATTTCACTCGCTGAAACAAAACTGATCAGAGTATATAGATCTTGGGATCGACTCTCGTATATCTGATGATCTCTTCCATCCTGTCGCGGTCCAAAAACGCGACAAGTGAAAATGCCATTCCCGATTTTCCCGCACGCGCAGTGCGTCCGATGCGGTGAAGGTAGAGTTCGTTTTCCTTGGGAATGTCGTAATTGAATATCGCTTCTATGTCATCAACGTCTATGCCTCTGGCAATGACGTCGGTTGCTACGAGAACGTCGAATTTGTTTGCACGGTATGCGTCCATGACACGGTTTCTTGTCCCCTGTCCGATGTCGCCGTGAAGGACCTGGGCTGACAGTCCGTTTGCGGCGAGCCTTGCGCCGACCTTTGAAGTCTGGTCCTTGGTATTGCAGAAAACAATAACCTTCTTGAGGTCTTCCTTTGCCATTATCCTCGTTATCGCGCTGAGCTTGTCCTTCTCAGGGCACTCAACGATATACTCATCGATGTCCGGATGGTCTTCCGCTTTAGGCATTACGTCTATCTCAGCGGCGCCTTCCATGAACTGCCATGTGATGTCCTGGATCTCCCTGGGCATCGTAGCCGAAAACAGCGCTATCTGCTTGTCTTTCGGGGTCAGTGCCATTATCCTCCTGATATCCTTGATAAAGCCCATCTTGAGCATCTCATCGGCCTCATCAAGAACAAGAGTATAAATCTGCGAGATATCAACGAAATTTCTGCCGACCATGTCAAGGAGCCTTCCGGGAGTGGCAACAATGACCTGGGGCTTTTTAGCGAGCTTTTCCTTCTGGACGTTCATGCTCTGCCCGCCGATAAGCGAAGCAACGCGGAATCCCTTTATGTTGCGGGCAAGTCCTTTAAGCTCTGACGTGATCTGGAGCGCAAGTTCCCTCGTCGGGCTCATGATCAGGGCCTGTACGAAATTTACTTCCATGTTCAGATATTCAAGTATCGGGATGCCGAAAGCAAACGTCTTTCCCGTTCCGGTAGGTGCTTTGGCTATCACGCTCATGTTGTCCATCAACAGAGGGATGGCCTTCTGCTGTATAGTAGTCGGGCGCTTAACACCCATCTTTTTCAAAGATTCCATTACCTCGGGCGATAAGTCGAGGTCCGCAAAAGTAAGTTCTTCTTCCATAACTGTCCCTGATCAGAAGGTGTAGGTATTCTTTTTGTTCAAAGTCTTATGTTCAAACATGTCAGAGATCGGATCCTTGGACGGATCCTTCTCAAGCTGCTCTATAACATATTCGGCCACGGCGATCTGTTCTTTTGTCATGTACCAGCCCCTGCCGGAACCTGAAAGATCAAATTCATCATCGTTGCCGCCATCGGCGATTACTATCGTGAAACCGTCCGGAAGAGTGATCTGAATGTTAACAAGTGTCACGGGCACTTCTGCCGGAACGTCGAATCCGTCATAAGACTTCTTTTCGAGTTCTTTGGCTGGGACGAAATTTACGGTCATGCCGTTCTTCGCCTTTGCCTCATGAAATCTGAACTCAGGAGAACCGCACTTCAGATAATCGTCACTTATCGTAAAAGCATGGAAATCGGTCAGCCAGGAAGTAACGTCGATCCAATGAGTTCCGTGCCAGCCGGAATCAAGGCCCTTAACGCCGTCATAGGTGTGAATGGCCGCATCAATATTAACTTCATTCTTGAGAATGGCGTTGCTTACCTTATATGAGAAAGCGCCTGTTCCATACTCTTTATAAGTTACAGATGTTGTCTCTTCCGTTGTCTCAGTCACGGATCCGGAAGTCGTTTCTGCCGTTTGTTCTGTTGAAGTTTCCGTAACGGACTCTGAAGGAGCCGTTGTCTCTTCAGGCTTTTTACTGCAGCCTGCGCTTAAAAGCATCGCAGCAGCCATTAAAGCTGCGGATAATCTGATCTTCAGATCCACGTTCACCAATTCCTCCGGATTTTTCAAATAGAATTATACTTTAAATAATATGTTTTGTTCGGTCTTTTTAAGGCGAAAACGCTTTTTCGATAAATTGCTATAATTAGCTAAAAGAGTTTTTCAGGGGGATCGTCAGTATGGCTAAACGCGTATTTCTCGTAGTTTTGGACAGTTTCGGCATAGGAGGCGCGCCTGACGCCGCAAGATTCGGCGATGAAGGCAGCAACACTCTCGCGGCCGTTCTTTCGTATTCGGACATGCCTTTCCCGAATCTTGAGAAAATGGGACTTCTCGCTATCGACGGCGAAGAAGATCCGCGCATCCTCGATTATCTATCAAAACAAAAGACGGTTCCTTCACCTGTCGGAGCATATGCCCGCGTCCGCGAGCTTTCCGCAGGCAAGGATTCCACGATAGGGCACTGGGAGATCGCGGGCATCCTTTCCGATAAGCCTCAGCCTACATATCCGGACGGATTCCCGGAAGAAGTATTGGCAGCACTGGAAAAGGCTTCCGGCAGAGGCATTCTCTGCAACAAGCCGTACAGCGGAACCGCGGTCATTGCCGACTACGGCGAAGAACATATGAAGACCGGCAAACTGATCGTATACACTTCAGCCGACAGCGTCCTGCAGATAGCGGCACATGAAGATGTCGTTCCCGTTGAAGAACTTTATGAGATATGCAAAAAAGCAAGGACAATAATGACCGGCGAAAACGCGGTCGGACGCGTTATAGCAAGACCGTTCACCGGCACTCCGGGTAACTTTGAGAGGACCCCGAGAAGGCACGACTACTCACTCGAAGCACCTTCGTCTACGATGCTCGACATACTGAAAGACTCAGGTTTCGACGTCATCTCGGTCGGCAAGATATTCGACCTTTTCGCCGGCAGGGGGATCACGGAATCCAACCCGACTTCGGGCAACACCGAAGGTATCGAAAAGCTTATCTCCATGACGGAACGCGATTTCAACGGACTGTGCTTCGTCAACCTTGTCGATTTCGACATGAAATACGGCCACCGCAACGACATAAAAGGCTACTGCGAGGCAATGCACGAATTTGACGATGCTCTTGGAACCGTCATCGGCAACCTGAAAGATGACGACCTGCTCCTGATAACGGCAGATCACGGATGCGATCCTTCTACCGTTTCGACGGACCATTCAAGAGAATGCGTGCCTCTCCTGATCTACGGAGAAGGTTACCTGGTACCCCAAAACCTCGGCGAGATAGAAGGTTTCTTCAATGTCTCCTCGATCGTCCTGAATGCTCTGATGGGCAGAAAGTACGCTAAGCGGTTCGTTCCTGCAGCAGCTTCTTCCGTACAGTCAGAAGACAACATAATGAGCTATGTTGACCTTACAAACCTCAAGACCACCGCGACGGCCGATGACATCAAAGCACTGATCGAAAAGGCGGCCTCCTCAGGATGTGCATCGGTATGCATCCCCCCGTGCTTCGTAAAGGATGCTTATGCGTTCTCTGCAGGCCGCATGGCCGTTTGCACCGTCATCGGCTTCCCCAACGGATATTCCACTACGGGCTCCAAGATCTATGAGGCAAAGGAAGCCTGCGACAACGGCGCTTCCGAGATCGACATGGTCATAAACATCAATTTCGTCAAATCCGGAAGGATGGACGAAGTTGCAGAAGAGATCCGCCTGATAGCGGACGCCGTTCACGAAAAAGGCGCGATACTTAAGGTGATAATCGAGACATGCTCACTCGAAGAAAACGAGAAGATCTCGCTTTGCCGCATCGTAACGGAAGCAGGTGCTGATTTCATCAAGACTTCCACCGGTTTTGGCAGCGCGGGCGCAACTGTGGAAGACGTTTCGCTCATGAGGTCGAACGTCGGTCCTGAAGTCAGGGTAAAGGCTGCCGGCGGGATCCGTTCCGAAGATGCCGCACGCAAAATGATAAAAGCGGGAGCATCCAGAATAGGAGCATCCCGCTTATAAGGTCTTAATTATTCCGTTGGATCAGAAAGAAACCTGATTCTTGCCTTCGCGCTTCGATTTATTAAGCTTTCTCTCAGCTCTTGAGAGGAAGTTTGAAATGTCGGGGTCAGCCTTGTTGAATGCTGCGACACCTGCTGAAGCGGAAATGCTTACCCTCTTATTGTCGGTAACGTACGGATTTCCCGAGATCTGCTGGACGATCTTTTTTGCAACTCCCACGGCAGCGAGTTTGTCGGTATCGGGGAGTACGACTGCGAACTCATCTCCGCCCGTCCTGAAACATGTATCGGCCTTCCTTGTATTGGTCAAAAGGATGTCGGCAATGTATCTGAGAAGAAGGTCGCCGTTCTGCTGACCGTACTGGTCATTGAAGTTCTGCATATCGTCAAGATCGAGAACGATGATCGAGAACGTCGTATTGTCCTGACGCTCATCATACAAGCCGGCGTACTTATCAAGTTCCTCGTATAAGTATCTGCGGTTGTAGAGTCCGCTCAGGTCATCAACTCTGGAGAGCATCTCCATCTTGCTGTAAGAACGCTGGAGTTCTTTCTCGAGCATCTTCTGTTCGGTGACGTCCTTGCTCGATCCCCATGTGCCGATGATCTTTCCATCGTCATCATAAAGGGGATACTTTGAGCACAGATAGTACCTGACATTTTCATCATCAAGGATAAGTTCCTCGACCATGTTTATGAGCGGATAGCCGGTCTGCATTATCGTGATTTCCGTCTCTCTGGCAGACTGTGCGAAGTCCTTGGGGAAGAAATCAAAATCAGTCTTTCCGAGCGCCTCTTCCTGGCTTCTTACGCCAAGCTGCTGGATGTGACCTAAGCTGTTCCATATGAACTTGGAATCCTTGTCCTTGAAGTAGACCGTATCCGTGGAATATTTCCGGATCGTATCCACGACGATCTTGTCGATCTTGGCTCTATTGGCGGCGTCGCTGAAGTCTATCATAGGGGTTCCTCCGTTTAGAGCGGCTTGCTCTCGCTTTCTTCGACGATGACTCCTTCTATTCTCAATGCGTCATAATACAGATTCGCAGGGAAAGCCGCGGGTGTGAACACGCCCGGCTTTGACCACTTGTCAAGGCACATGAGCCTGACGCCCGCAACCATGGCGGAACCGTCAAGATACTCGAGCGCGGAAACACCGTACTTGTCTCTTATCTGGTCGTTATCCGCAGTTATCTTATAAAGCTTTGTCAGGACCTTGCCGTTCTTCTGACCGGTGACATAGATCTCATAGCTTGCTTCGCCTGTATAAACAACATCTTTTATCTCTTCGGACGTAGCAGTCTCCGCGATCCTCTTCGGCAGGATCTCGGCAACGAGATCGATCGGCTTAACGTTTACGTTTCCTACCCTGACAGGCTTGTCGGAAAGAAGGCCGAGAGACCTTAACAGCTCGATCTTTTCAGTAGGAACCTTTCTCCCTTCCCTTCTCTCGACCGGCTCAAAATATGAAGCCTCGCGGATCTCAGGAATCTCCTTGAGGAAATCCGTGATAACGGGATTGGACGTCATGAAGACCTGCCTGCCGCCGGAGGACTTGCCCTCTCTCGAAAACTCCTCCGTCTGGGTAGCCTTGCCGTCTTTGATGTAGATGACGGGCTGGGCCGCGCTGACTC
Organism: Saccharofermentans sp.; assembly: GCA_024695505.1. Classification (GTDB taxonomy): domain Bacteria; phylum Bacillota; class Clostridia; order Saccharofermentanales; family Saccharofermentanaceae; genus Saccharofermentans. The sequence continues at coordinate 26,289 of JAILIB010000139.1, read as the reverse complement.
CCTTGCCTGCGTTCGGATTCTTTATGTCTTCGGAATAGAGAACATCGACATGTTCGTTCTGGCTTTCAGATTCTTTCTTTGAAGCCTTGCTTTGCGAATCACCGGGAATGACGCAGAAACTTACGGAACTGACCTCGAAGAAATCATTTGCCACCGCGTTTCTGACTATCGTAGTGATAACGCCGGGATTGAAGCCTACGCCGCAAACGGCGGTCTTCTTCTCATGCTGGAAAGCTCCGAATTTTCTGAACTGTTCTGAAAGAAGAGCATTCGGCGAAGGCATGAGCGGAATTCCGCAAAGTCGGTCGTCAATATAGTCTGATCCGACCTGGGCCGCAAGATCCATTACCGCCTGGGTGTACTCGGCGGGCATGAGGTTGACGATGAGCTCCGGCGCGATGATCTTTACCATCATCTTCGCGCCTTCGGGATTATTAAGATTTATAGCTGATGTAGTAACTCTGAAACCGCGCCTCATGGCGAGATTCTTAAGGTCATCACAGTCTTCTCTGTTCTCGGAGGCTAATGCGATCCCCGACGCGAGCGAACGGTCGGCGCAAAGGGCCAGAACGAGGCGTTTTGTAATCTCGTTACAACCAAGTATCAATATGCGTTTCATCTAAAGTGCCGCCTTTATAAGATCATCTTCAAATATTCTACTTAAAACAATGGCAAACGGCAACTTAAAATAGGCCTAAAATCACCTTTTTTTCCATATAAAACTGCATAACGCCAACGGCCTTTTAAAGTAGGTTTTTGAGAGAATTGCGAATTTACCGGCGGCAAATATCAAGGGTAATATACTCTTGTTTAATCGTTTAAACAAAGGAGATGTTGTTATGAAAACAATTGCACGCAAAATCATGGCCATGGTCATCGCAGCTTCATTCTGCTTCGGTCTGGCTTCTTGCTCAAAGGCTTCAAAGGGTTCCAAGCTGAACACTGTTGCAGCCGGAAAGCTCACAATGGCTACTAACGCACAGTTCAAGCCTTACGAGTATCACGAAGGCGACAAGATCATCGGCATCGACGCTGAGATCGCTAAGGCAATCGCTGACAAGCTCGGACTTGAGCTCGTTATCGAGGACGTTCCTTTCGATTCCATCATCGCAGGCGTTCAGGCAGGCAAGTATGACATCGGCTGCGCAGGCATGACTGTTACAGAAGACAGGCTTAAGTCCGTTAACTTCTCAACTTCTTATGCTACAGGTATCCAGTCCATCATCGTAAAGGAAGATTCTCCCATCAAGTCTATTGACGATCTTCTTAAAGGTGATTACAAGGTCGGCGTTCAGTCCGGTACTACAGGCGACATTTACATGTCTGAAGAAGACGGCGGCGTAGGCGAAGGCAGGATCGACCGTTACAACAGCGGAAACGATGCAGTCATCGCTCTCACATCTGGCAAGATCGGCGCAGTATGCATCGACAATGAACCTGCAAAGTCACTTGTTGCTGCAAATCCCGGTCTTAAGATCCTTGAGACTCCTTACACCGAAGAGAAATATGCTATCGCTGTCAACAAGTCTAACGAGGCTCTTCTCGCAGAGATCAACAAGGCTCTTGAAGAACTCACAAAGGACGGCACGATCGGCAAGATCATCGAGAAGTACATTCCTTCAAAATAAAAGCCAGAACTGCTCCGGGCAGTAACCCGGGATAACAGTAAAGAAAAAGAGCGGAATAAGTCTTTATTTCCGCTCTTTTCTTATTTACAATAGAAGAACTTGTTTTCGGGGGGGATATTTGATCTGATGACGTCCATATTATCAAGTGCTTTTGCAGGTGTCGTCACACTCGCGGGCGAAGCGGCGGAACAGGCTTCATCCGGATGGTTCGGCGATCTGTGGAACGGGCTTAAAGACGATTTCATAAACAACTTCGTTACCCAAAAGAGATACATGTATCTCCTTAAGGGTTTGGGCATAACCTTTGAAGTAACCTTTTTTGCGGCTCTGCTTGGTATCCTTCTGGGCATAATCGTTGCACTCGTCAGATCCTCACATGACAAGCTCGCGGAAGAAATGCGTCCGGGGTTCCTCAAAGGCCTGCTCGGTTTCTTCAATTTCTTTGCAAACATCTATCTCACGGTCATCCGCGGAACCCCTATGGTAGTCCAGCTCATGATCGCTTACTTCGTCATCTTCGCAACGTCCAACAACAAGGTCCTTGTCGCAATCCTCGCGTTCGGCGTCAACTCCGGCGCATACGTGGCTGAGATCATACGAAGCGGTATCATGAGCATCGACGTCGGCCAGTTCGAAGCGGGAAGATCCCTGGGTTTCGGTTATATCGCGACAATGATCCACATCATCATCCCCCAGGCGATCAAGAATGTCCTCCCCGCCCTTGCCAACGAATTCATCGTTCTCATCAAGGAGACTTCCGTATCCGGTTACGTCGGACTGCAGGACCTTACCAAAGGCGGAGACATCATAAGGTCAAGGACTTATTCCGCATTCATGCCGCTCATTGCGGTCGCTCTCATATATCTTGTCATCGTCATCTTCTTCTCAAAGCTGGTGACCTTGCTTGAAAGGAGGCTGAGAAACAGTGAGCGCTGAAAAAGGAGAAGTGATCATCTCTGTAAATGATCTCAAGAAACACTACGGAGGCGGAGATATCAAGGCTCTTGACGGCATCACGACCGACATCCACAAGGGCGAGGTCGTCGTGGTCATCGGACCTTCAGGATCCGGCAAATCGACGTTCCTGCGTTCCCTCAACCTGCTCGAGCGCCCCACTTCCGGAACCATCACTTTCCATGGCACCGACATTACTTCAAAGGCCATGGACATAAACAAGCTCAGGCAGAAGATGGGAATGGTCTTCCAGCACTTCAACCTATTCCCTCACCTGACGATCATGAAGAACATGACATTGGGACCTGTAAAGCTCCTCGGCCTGTCAAAGGCTGAAGCCGAGAAAAAGGCGCAGGCACTGCTCGACAGAGTCGGACTGGGTGACCGTGCAAACTCTTATCCGTCACAGCTTTCCGGCGGACAGAAGCAGAGGATCGCCATTGTAAGGGCCCTCGCCATGGATCCTGAAGTCATGCTTTTCGACGAGCCTACGAGCGCACTCGACCCTGAAATGGTAGGCGAAGTTCTGGAAGTTATGAAGCAGCTTGCTAAAGCCGGAATGACCATGGTCTGTGTCACACACGAAATGGGATTCGCAAGAGAAGTCGGAACCCGTGTTATTTTCATGGATTGTGGTAGAATAATCGAGGAAAACACACCTGAACAGATATTTACCAATCCTCAAAACGAGCGTTTGGTATCTTTCCTGCAAAAGGTGTTGTAATAAAGGAATTTGAGGAGGAATCATCATGTTTTGTGAAAATTGCGGATCACAGATAGCTGACGGAAGCGCTCTCTGCCCTAATTGCGGAGCAGCAGTAAGAGTTTCACCCACTACAGGTGAGGCAGTTCCCGTACAGCCTATCGAGGCAGTACCCGTTCAGCCCGTACAGCCTGTATACCAGCAGCCTGTACAGCCCGTTTATCAGCAGCCTGCTTATCAGTCAACACCCATCTATCAGCAGCAGCCCGCGGCAGGCGGAAGCAAGGCTCTCGCCATCGTTGCTCTCGTTCTCGGAATCTGCGCTCTCGTATTCTGCTGGGTTCCCGTCTTCGGCATGCTTATCGCGGTAGCAGGCCTTATCTGCGGAATCCTCTCGCTCAAGAACCCCAACGGCAAGGGCATGGGTCTTACAGGAATGATCCTTTCCATCGTCGGATGCGCCATCGGTTCAATGATGATCTTCTCCATTATTGCGGGAACAGGTTCTTACACCACAAAGGCAAGCTCATTAAGCCGTTCGCTCAGCCGCAGCCGCAGCCGTGCTTCCAGCCTTTCCAGAAGCATCAGCCTTTCCAAAAAGAGAAAGAATCAGGACTATGTCATTGCTCCTGACAAGGAACTCTCGATCGGCGGCTACAGGATTACTTTCTGAGATCTGAAAAGCAAATCACTTATCAGCAAAAAGGCGTTTCCTTCATGGAAGCGCCTTTTATTTTTTCAACGTCTCATCGTATGAGTAATTCTTCTCGAGGAAGTCATCCCCTTTGATCGTCTCGGTGCGCGAAAGCCCCGGGTAATCGAGCTGCCTCATGACTTCATAGATCGCCACCGCGCAGGCGTTTGAAAGATTTAAGCACCTGCATTCGTCAGCCATCGGTATCCTGAAGCACCTGTCCATGTTTGCGCGGAGTATTTCTCCCGGAATGCCTGTGCTTTCCTTGCCGAAAACAAGAAAGATCTTTCCGGACTTTGAGGCTGCCTTGAAATCTATGTCAGAAGGCGGGACCTTTCCGTACCTTGTCATGAAAAAGTATTCGCCGTCATTGGCAGAAGCGAAGCTCTTCCAGTCATCATAGAGCTTATATTCCGCCCAGGTTATGTGGTTGGTTGTGGCGCGCCTGAACTTCGGGTCCTCTATGTCAAAACCGAGCGGCTTTATTATGTGAAGGCCGCACCCTGCGGCAACACATGTCCTCATTATATTTCCCGTATTCTGTGGGATCTCGGGTTCAAAAAGGACTATATTTACCTTTTCGGAAACGGCCTGAGCCATATCAGGATTTCCTTCACTCATCGTCGTCATAGTCATCATCGGCAGGAGCCGCTTTGAGTACGGGCTTTTCCTCTGCCGGAACCTCGAATTCCGAAACGCCGAATGAAACTATACCGGTCTCTGCCGCGGCTTCCGCTATGTTGAGCATGTGGTCTCCCAAACGCTCAAAGTCAGTAAGCATTTCCGAGTAGATGACGCAAGCGTCGCCGGAGCATATGCCGGACTTGAGCCTTTCAAGCTGGTGCTCGCGGTAAATATCGGTAAGGTCGTCGATCTTCTGCTCGATCTGGGCCATCTTTATGTGTACGGAAGAAGTCTTGGTCTTTGCTAGAGCATTGCAGGCTTCTGTGATCGTCTTCTCCATCTGCGCCACTTCGTTTTGGGCTTTTTCGGAAAGGCTGAGCCTCTTGTCCTCGAGCATGCTCGCGTATCCTGCGATGTTAACGGCGTGATCACCCATTCGCTCGATGTTTCCGGCTATCTTGAATAACGCGCTCATGGTGACCGCATCTTTCTCGGACATGTCGAACAGCATTATGTGAGAGATGTAATATGAGATCTCCTTGTTGAGGTAATCGATGTATTCCTCACGGTTGTTGATCTCCTCCTGGAGCTTGTCATCATTGGAGAGCACCGCCTGGAAGCTCTTTCTGCAGTTCTCGCCCGCAAACATGAACATACGCCCTATCTCGTTCGCGATGGCGCTTGTCAGTACATGAAGACCGAGCTGGCTGGCTGACGTGAGCATCTGGGGGTTGAGATACTTGAGGTACTGTACTCCCTCTTCATCATCGCCTTTGTCAGGAACGAGCTTTTCGACAAGCTTAACGAAAAGGCCTCCGATCGGGAGCATTATGATCGTGGTAACGAGGTTGAATGCAAGGTGCATGTTGGCGAACTGTCTTGCCACGTCGTTCGGACTTATGGCTCTGATCCAGTCAGCGACCGGGAAAACGAACGAGATCGCCGTAAAGATAGTGGTTCCGAAAACATTGAAGAGCAGATGCATGAGACCGGCACGTCTTGCGTTCTTGGATCCGCTCATTGAAGCGAGCAGCGCCGTAAGGCAGGTTCCGACGTTAAGGCCGAAGATTATGAACATCGCCTGTTCGAGCGTGATAAGCTGTCCGGCTGAAGCAACCGCCATAGCCTGAAGGATACCGACACCTGCTGCAGAGCTTTGGATGATGATAACGAAGATGATGCCTACGACAATGCCGACAAAAGGATTGTTGATTCCCGCAAATATCTCTTTTACGATATCGAGTTTGGAGATCGGAGCCATCGAGCTGGTCATGAGGCTCATGCTGAAGAAGATGAAGCCTAAGCCCGCAATGGCTTCGCCTACGCTCTTGAGCTTCTTGTCCTTAACGAAGATGCATACGAACGTACCGACGAGCGCTACGACAGGAGCGAATACTCCGATGTCGAATGCGATGAGCTGTGACGTGATATTGGTACCGATGTTGGCGCCCATTATGATCCAGAGCGCCGAATAAAGGTTCATGAGGCCTGCGTTGACAAAGCCTATTACCATGACCGTTGTGGCCGTGGAAGACTGTACAAGTGCGGTAACGCCCGCGCCGACCGTGACTCCCAGGATCCTGTTGCCGGTCAGTTTGGCCAGGATCATCTTCATCCTGTTTCCGGCGATAACCTCCAGGCTTCCGCTGGTCATCTTTATACTGTAAAGGAACAAGGCCATTCCGGCACACAGGCCGAGAAGCGACGTCCAAATGCTGTCCATAGTTTTCCCTCTTCTTTCGGGCGCCCGACACGACGCCAATATCAAACCTATTTACTCATATAGAATTTTATAGAAGCGGGGGTCAAAAATATACGGACATTTCAGACAATAAATGCCTCTATACAGCGTTCCCAATAGGCATGTTACCTTACGGGGTCTTCCTTCTTTCTGCCGCGCGGCTTGATGAAGACCGAGGTTACGGCAATTACGGCAATGCCCAGTACAGACATCAATATGCTCTGAACCGGATACGGATAGTGCATACTGATCTCAGTAGTCCCCTTGTTAACGTAGATAAGACGGTTACGCTCGGTATAGTTTCCGCTAAAGATGTCATGGACCGTAAGATTCGTGTTGACATTGTCTTCGGGAGAAGATACGGAAATTTTGCCCGGAGTGTAGGATATGTCTATCGGAACCGTCTTTCTTTCCGGGAGTTCGGTTGTTGACGTCTGCACGATGCCCGAAAGAAGTGCACCTATGTTTCTGTCCTTGGTAATGGAGAAATAGTACGTAAGGTTGTATCCGACGAAAGTGATGTTCTCATTCTCGCCTTTTCCGTAAAACGGGAGCGTTTCGCCAAGGACCTCGGACCATCCTTCGATCTCGGTAAGTCCGTTCATGTAAACAGTTTTCCACTGCCTGTATTCATCCGGAAAGAGCGCGACTTCGAATGTTCCAAGCTTCTTGGTGTTAAGAGTCGGGTAACCGTTGTCAAACTCGATCGACTGGCATTCGACTCCGAGGAATCTGTTTGTGTGGCTCTTGGAATTTGAAGGAATGCCGTCAGCCAGGATATAGACCTTGCTGCCGTTCTTCGAGACCTGCCTGATTATGTCCTCAGCCTTATCAACGTTATGGTATTTGAAGCCGTCCAGATAGATTATGTGGTACTTCGACAGTTCCTCTACCGTATAGTCGTCAATATATTTGTTCGGTGCCTCCTCGATAGACGGGAACATCATGGTGATGTAATATGCTCCGTCTCCGATCGCCAATCCCTTGTATTTGCTGATGGTACCGTATTTACCGTCGATCCCTTTAAGCGAGAACACCGCATACAAGCCCTCATCTTTGATCTTCTCATAGCCGACGGCAGCGGCAGCGGTATCTGCCTCATCCTCGTTATAAGGAGTCTTTACCGGCGCATCCTTCTTGATCAGGACTGTATCGTTACCCATTTCTAGCAGTCTGTCGAACATAAAGTAATAATACCCGTATTCGTAAGCTTCATTGATCTGGGCGATCTGTCTTGATGCGGAAGCCGCCTCCCATCCTTGTCCGAAAAACTGCGGAACACTGCCGTTATAATCGGTCAGATAATATACACCGTTAACCAGGGCTCTTCCGCTGTCCATAAGCGCGATGCGGTTATGAGTTGATTCCTTAGCCTCATCGATCAACGTGGTGTCTTCGAGCTGCGTGAAATAGTCCTCCATCCTTTCGATGCCGTCGGTCTTGGACATAACGGTACAAAGGGTAAAACAGTCAAGGACCAGCACCAGGGAAACCCCGACAAGAAGGGGCTTCTTGAGGCTGTCCCATTCGAGCATGGAGAAAAGGATCATTCCGGCAGCGATCTGAAGGAATCTGAGCATCCACATCAGCTGTCCGCCGGGAAGCGATCTGATTATCGGTGACGCCGTATTGGAAGTGAGAAGAACGATAATGACCGCTGTTATGAAACCCGGTCTTGCCCTGCGCTTGGCCCCGAACAATCCGAAGACGGCGAGCAGGAAAGACGCAAGGCCGAAGTAATTGTGCTCATGTCCGATCCTGATCTTTTCAACGGGATTAAGCGTGGAAAGCAGACTCTGGAAGAAATTCCTGGCAGTCTGATCGGTATGGCCGGAATTGGACATCAGGCCGCCGTTGATGGCAGGATAAAGGAATATGCCGCTCAAAAGGAATCCTGAAATGATGGCTATGATCAGATCGAGATCCTTGTGTCTTCCCTTTTCGAGCCTGGTCGAACCCACAAAGCAGCACAATCTGTAAATGACAAGATAGATCAGGCACGCTATCGCAACCATTCCGGTATAGCCGACATGGCAGCAGCACATAAAACAGAACATGACCGCTGTGCCGATAAAATCCTTTTTCTCTCCCTTTTTAAGATACTCGTTAACGAACATGAACAAGAGCGGGAAAACAGACATTATAAGGCTTCGCGGAAGGTTTCCCTCTCCGATCAGGACATGGATACTGGCAGGCATGAAGAACCACATTATTCCAAGGAACACGCCAAACAAGGCTCTTTTCTTCCTGAGTCCTACGACAGCCCACGATACGGCGCCGATGAAGTAGATAAATCCGCAATAAACTGCAAATCCTCCGAAGGCATATCCCGTATCGGCAAACTGAGGGATGAAAGTAGCTATCCAATGGCTGAACGCCATCAGATATGCGGCAGCCGGCGTCCAGTAACGCATAAGCTCAACGCCGTTGTACCAGACAGGATTGTAGAGCGGCCACAGATTGCCTGAGTTCGCCTCATTAAAGATCCAGCTGCCCCTGTACACATGGTACATGGAGTCAGAACCCTTGAACAGAAGGACATTCCGCTTGATGACCCAGACGACCAGAACGGCGATCGCCAGATTGATCAGGATCGAAACGCAAAAGACAACTGCGCGCTTTATTCTGTCAGCCCTTGTATCCACTGCCCTCCTCCAGACGCGCAATAGCGGCCTCGACACTGTCACTGTCTTCATCTTCGGAACCGTCACCGACTTCAGGGAATCTGACACCATATGTTCTTACCGGAGTCTCGCTTCCCTCGAATCTCCTGAGGTGGTAGTCAAACGGCCTTACTGCTTCGGAAATATTGCTTGCAAAGTGTTCGGTGATGTTTTCCAGCGAAGGGATAATCGCCATAAACGGCTCGATCTCATTCAATACGCGGTCCTGATACGGCTCGAAAACCTTCATTATTGCCTTCTCGGTATCCGTAAACTTTACGATGCTGTCATTCTTTGTATAAACGGTGGCAACGAACTCCCATGTGTGGGGATGTGTTTTACCCTTCTTGCCGTCAAAAACGACAAAATGGTTAGCATTGAGATAAGCTTTGATCCTGTAATATCTGAGCATTTACTCTTCCTCCTTATTCATCAAGTCCTGTGAACCGCCTACGACCAGAGTCCTGTAAACAGTCATTACTCCGGTTGCAGCACCGGCTTCCAGGGCCCTGACCTCTATACCGGAATCTCCGAGACCGCGCTTCCACTCCGTGACCGTATTGTCAAAAAAGTTGAGTGCATCATCCTTCTTAAGTTTTCCGAATACCAAAATGAAATTGTCCCTGCTGTATCTGATCCATACGATGCCTTTTTTGAACTTGTCCTTGTAAGTCTCGTAGAAAGGGATCATCTTATCTGTTTCGAGTTTTACGTCAACAAACGTGCACGGATAGATCTTTCTTTCTTCCATCCTGTGAATAAGATGCATTATCTTGCCTTCACCCGTGATGATGGCCGTTGAGTTTCTTCCCATTACGGCATTGTCGAGGAAATCGATATATCTGTTTAGCTGGGTGTTGACTTCTATTATGTCGTGAAGTTTTTTCCTCTCCCCCGATAAGCGGATAGCGAAGAAGATGCATGAAATAACAATGAGAGCGATCATGAGGATGATGTCTATAAGCAGATATAGCTTGCTGCTCAGATATGCGTTGTTCGTAAGCATGACATCGTAGTCGGTCAGCAGGCAGAGACGGTACTCGGTGCCTGCATACTCAAAGATGATTCCTGAAGCGACGTATTTAAAACCCTCGAGTCTGATTATCGAATGTTTAACCTGTCCCTTTACGAGCGTCTGAAGAAAGCTCTGTGCGCTCTGCGTGTTGTAAAAGGTATCGGTGGAGAATGTCTTGTAAATATTCGTATCATTAATGCTCTTAACGAACAGGAAGTACTGGGTGTTATCAAGAGTCCAGTATCTCTGTGAAGTCGAGTCGAGCATCTCGATCGTGTCTTCAACGAACTTGTCGCCGGCAACATCACCGTAGCGTTCGATCTGTCTGGCTACGATCTCAACATAACCGTCCTGCTCCTGGGCATACAGTTCTGCGACACCCTGTTCATAGTTGAAGATCTCCCACCATGCAAAAGCCGACATCAGGAATGCTATGAACAGCACGCCGATGGTAACTGCCACAACATATTTCGTCCTTGAATTATTCATTGTACCGGTCCTCGTAATTTATACTTTGTCTGAATCTCTTTAAACCGTTCGCGAATGTCCTGAAACAGGATCTGAGCGTCGTCATGAACTTGTCCATTTCCCTAGTCAGGGTGTCCGTCTTCCATGAACTTCTGGTATTCATGCTGTTGATGATGCCTGCGAATCTGATAAAGAACACAACGAAGTTATACAGCGGCAGAAGCGCAACTGGAACACGCTGTTTGCGGTAATATGCCCTTATATCAGGGAATGGCTTAAGCAGATAAGATGCTATGTGGAAATACAGGTAGCCGCAGAGGATATAGAAAAGGAATATCGCGCCAAGTGCAGTTACTACCACCAGACTTGAGTATCCGTTTGTCATCAGATAGATCAACGCCAGATACCAGATCATTCTCGGGAACGCAAAGGTATGGTCAAAGAGCAGCGTCCTGACATTAACGTCCTTAACGAATCTCCAGGGCTTGAGCTGGCTCTGCGGATACAGACGTGCAACTTCGAGCGAACCCCTCTGCCACCTCTGGCGCTGGGTATAGAGCTTGTTCACGTCTTCGATCGGATCGGTAAAATACAGTGCATCCACACAGATTCCGACCTTCTGTTTCTGAAGATAGCGCATCTGGAACGTGATCTCGGTATCTTCGGAAATGGTCTCCGTATTATACATATGGGATTTTCTGATCGTATCGAGCCTGAACGCGGAGAAAGCTCCTGAAAGGGTGTACATCCTTCCCTTTTCCGAAGCATAATTTCTGCCTGCGAGGAAAGCCTGGGCATATTCGCAGAACTCAAGGCGTCTTAAGAGCCTTCCCTTGAAGGTCTTTATCTTCTCTATCTCATCGGGTCTCGTAAGGATCGAACCCGTAAGGCATGAGACATCAGGTTCATTCTCCATGTGCCTGATCATCCTGGTAAGGGCAGTCTTTTCAAGCGTTCCATCCGAGTCGATGTTGATCATGTACTTGCCTTTGCTGTTATATATGGCAAGATTGAGCGCGCGGGATTTTCCCTGTCCGGAATTGAGCCATGACATTCTGAGCTCACTGTATTTCTGCTGCGCACGCATAAAGGCATCAAAGCTCTTGTCGGAACTCATGTTGTTGACCATGTAGATCTCCATGCGGTCATTCGGATAATCACTCTCGTGGATCGATCTCAGGCACTCTTCAATACTCTTTTCGGAGTTATAGACCGGAACAACGAGCACGATGTCCGGCCATATGAGAGGATCTTCAGCATTCTTATGCTTATTCCTGTTGATCAGCAATGAGAAGAACGATGCGATCGAAGGAACAACCTCGACCAGTATCGGGATAATGATCCATGCGACCCAGTAGAAGAAAGGATTTATTAAATTGGTCATGATCTCATTCATGCCTTTTCTTCCTCCTCGACTGCTTTCGCAGTACCGGCGGCATTATATGAGAAACCTCCGGTCTTCGTTCTCTTTATCTGGGGTCTGGTGAAAACATAGAAATATAAGATGACCTGAAGGACATAGAATATGATCCTTCCGATAAACGTATGGGCAACATAATAGAAATCCGTTCCGCAGAAATGGATGAACACGCAGATGATCGTGATCCTCAGAGCATTCGTAAGTATCGTGTAAAGCGTTCCGATGACTCCGACATAAATGCGTTCGGGGATGTTATAAACGGAAAAAAGAAACAGGAGAGAAATAAAGGCTGATATTTCGATCACTCCGGAACACTCAAGATCGATGTTGACGGTGATGGCTCCTGACGCTGAATCTATGAAAATGACGCCATATCTGAAATACGCCTGAAAGATCCCGGTCACCTTACCCATGATCCCTGCAAGAGCCGTTACGACACGCGCAAGCGGGACGGTTACAAAGGGACGGACCAGGATCATCAAGATAAGAAAAAGCCCGCAGCTTCCGGCGAGATAGCGCCAAAACTTGAGACCCGCCCTGCGCAGGATTTCAAGCAGACCTATCCACAGTAAAACAGCCAGAATGGCAATAACTATCTTCAAGCCTGCCTTCTCTTCCTACGCGTGAAAACGTAATACGAACCTGCCGCTACCGTAGTAAGAACGAGCGTAAATACCGGGCCTGTCGAGATGCCTGAAGCGATAAGCGGTTCACGGCCGACACGGTGGAATAATACCTTGAGCTCGGCGGCCTGAGTCAGATTCAGTCCGAGATGCTTAGCCAGCGCTTTTGTATCTATGCTGAATTCCGTTTCGTCAACCCTGTCGCCGACTTCAAGATACTGATATCCGTAGAAAGTATCATTCGGATGGATGTTGTTCATGTTCGTTGTCTGATGCCAGCCGGACTGCTCAAACAAAGCAAACTTGTATTTGCCTTTAGCATAATGCTTGTCATTCTCGGACGAATTCCAATTGATGTTTCCGTTTTCATCGACAAGACATGCGACCATCTTGGTCTCCCTGCCTGCCAGAGTTACCGTGATCTCAAGGAACTGGTTGCCGCCATAGTAATCCGGAGGGCCTTCCATGAAGTCATTGGTCTTTGCATGAACATATACCGTCTTGGCGCTCTTCTGGTAGATAGCTCCATGAGCATCGGCAAAATTATGATGAGCACCCTGGGTATCATATTCGATGGTCTGGTGCGGGAAATTAAGCCAGTCGCTATAGTATCCGTCGATCTTTATCTTGCTTCCGTCATTTTCTTCACCTTCGCCGCCCTGACCGCCGGTCGGATGAGGATTTGCAACATTCTTTATGACGGGATCATCAAGATAATAACCGAACGATATGCTCTGTGTATTTTCGGGAAGAATGGATGCCGGTATGGCGATCTCCATCAGAGAAGGACGTCCCTCGGTGTAATAATCCTTATCATACGCGATCTGGATGCCGCCGTTTTCGGTGGTCAATACCGTTCCAGTTTTTGTATTGGAAACACTTACTTTGTTTCCGTTCTGCTGCCCTTTGTCGGTAATGCTTACAACAACGTCGATACCGTTCTTGAGCTTGATGACGAAATTACCGTTGTTGTTGGGGCCGGACCAGGTGGAAGAGTGAGCTCTTTGTTCTTCGAGGTAAATGTAGATATAGTCTCCGTCCCAAACAAGGGCGCCATAATTGACATGGCTGTTCGGGCGGCCGGAGAAATCATATTTGACTACACTGTCCCAATCGGAGAAATTACCGTCGATCGTTATGCCCTGGTACTGGCCTCTGGCCGCCTTTTTAGCCGCGCGGCTCGGTGCTATCGTTTCAGTAACTTCAGGCTCAGTTGTCTCGGAAGGTTCAGAAGATCTTGAAGGTTCCGTCTCTCCGGAAGTTGTTTCGGAAGGTTCTTTGGTCTCTTCGGGCTCTGTGGATTCCTTCGTTCCGGAAGGCTCTGAAGGAGCTGTCGTCTCTTCCGGTTCTCCCTTCCTGGAAGTATCTGAGGGCTCAGTCGGCTTAGTTGTCTCAGCCGGCTTTGAGGGTTCAGTCTCTTTTACAGTCTCTGCGGGTTTGGAAGGTTCGGTCTCCTTAACCGTTTCATCAGGCTTTGAAGCCGACTTTGTTTCTTTAACGGTTTCCTTGGGTTTTGTCGTTTCAGCAACTTTTGTGGTTTTCGGAGCTTCGGTCTCCTGGACTTCTTCGTCTGCATAAACAACAAACGACGGTGCCGCCGCAGCAGGTACCGCCAATAAGATCGCCAGTGCTGCTGCCGTCGCAGTCAGCTTTTTTGCAAATCGATTCATAATAATCTTTCCTCTAGAGCATTTAACGAAAGATCAACCCCGTTATATTATAATTAGTGGTGTGAACAAATATAAATATATTATGAACAAATTGTAACGCGTCATATATCATATTCTTTTGTAAAAATGCTTATAATATGACATTTCTTGCTATATAATTAACAATAAACGTATTATCCCGACAGCAGACAGCAGATTTAGATCTTATGGAACAGATAATCGAGACATCCTGCGGCAAAGTTTCCGGCATCACAAAAAACGGATGCCGTGAATACCTCGGGATCCCATATGCCAAAGCCCCTGTATCTGATCTGGCTTTCCGTCATCCGGAGGATCCGGAACCCTGGGACGGGATACTCAATGCGGACAAGGGCGGCCGCAATTCCATCCAGGGTTACAGTTCACGTCACTACATAAGTTATACGGGTCAGGACTGCCTTTATATGAACATCTGTGTTCCTGAAGGACAGGGTGAAGGCCTTCCCGTCCTCGTCTGGATCCACGGCGGTTCCTATGCCACCGGAGGAACGGGACGGATAAACGAAAACACGGATGAAATGGTCTATGATCTCACCCGTTTCGCAAAAGAGACCGGCGCGATCCTCGTTGATTTCAATTACAGGCTAAACATCTACGGCTTCCTGAACCTGAATTACTTAAGTGACAGATTCGATCTGAACTGCGGCCTTTTTGACCAGATCAAGGCGTTGGAGTTCATCAACAAAAACATATCTGCTTTCGGCGGAGATCCGGCAAACGTAACGCTTTTCGGTCAGTCATCAGGAGCCGCCTGCATACTGGCCCTCATGTCTATGCCTGAGGCAACGCCGCTCTTCGCAAAATCCATTGTCCAGTCCGCATGTGTAGATTCGTTCTGGACACCGGAGCAGAGCGAAAAGATCACGAAGATGTATCTGAGAATGCTCGGCATCAGCAGTAAGACACCGGAAAAGATACTCTCGGCGGATCCCGTAAAGGTCTACAGGGCAAACAGAAAGATCAAGATCCGCGTCCGTGCCGGAGGCGAGGTCACCTGCGTCTTCTCGCCGGTCTTGGATGGCAGAACCGTCAAAGACTACCCCGTAAAGACCGTATTCGCTTCCGACAAGCCGATGCTTATCGGAACCTGTCTGCATGAGGCAAATCTTTTCACGGACAAATTCCCCACGCTGCTTCTTCCATATGCTCCAAGGCTTTTCAAGCTCAAGACAAAATGGGGCAAGGACCTGAGAAAGCGCCTGTCTGACGATCTTACTTACAAAGTCTATAAAAAGCCCGTGATGGATATAGCTTCCTCATACAAGGGGAACATCTGGATATATGAATATCAGTACGCCAAGCGGTGCCGTCACGCGGATGAAGTGCCTGTTCTCTTCGGTTCAAAGACCGAGCCGAACAGAGAAGCCAGATCTCCTGAAAACAAAGCATTGGAACCCGATGCCGAGGCTCTCGGTATTACACTCCGCAAGGCGTGGGGAGAATTCGCCCGCAATGGCGAACCAGGCTGGGGAATGTATAAAGATTCCCGCGAGACACATATTTTTAAGTGAGATCAAAGGTCTTTCAGAACAATAACAGTGCGAGCTGATCCTTGAGGGCAAGGATGATGACCGCAGATATCGCTACGAGAAGAATATTGAGTGCAAAACCCATCCATTCGTGCTTGATCGAAGCAAGAAGGCAGAGGCCGCCCATAACCGCGAAGAAATCCGCACTGACGACGATGTTCTTTATCAGGCAGTTATCAAGATAGTCATCTCTTCTATACTCTTCGGCATTTCTTGAAGGCGCAAGAAGTTCGTTTATCTTATCCGTTTCGGCAAAGGAAGTGACGGGGAGCGTGCCGGGGAACTCTTTTGTCTCATCGCCGTAGAACTCGACTGAAGTCTCGGTAAGACGTCTGATGCGGACTTTGTCGCCCTTCTTCAGTTCGAGGGGCTGGCTGCCTGCCGATTTATCCTGAAGCACGGTGTCTTCAGTAAGAGTGAGCATGAGGCTTCCGGTAATGGTGATGGATGCATTGTGAAAATCGGTCTCAGCTTTCTTCTGAGGAGGGAACCAGCAGATCAAAAAGATACATGCAGCCTCCAGAAGTGCGATCAAAAGCAATACGATTCGTTTCATTAAGTAAGCATCCTCATTTTTAGTCGCTTGCGCGCATACGCTGACAATTATATACCCTTTTTCAAAAATTTTAAGATTAAATGGTATTTTGATCCGAAGTTGTAATCAAAATCCGCAGAAAAGCCACAAATATCGGGGCTATTTCTTTTTCCACTCCTTCTCTATATCCGTGTCGTTGGTCTCGAGAGTTAAGACATTTCCTTCGATCTTGTACCCGATATCGCCGTTAAGCAGTCTTATCACCTGTTTGCCGCTGACCGTCCGCTCGATCGTATAGGGAACGCTGCCTCTCTTATCCTTCATTACGTTGTCCGCTCTGAATTCAAGCGTAGCCGCCTTCTTTCCGCTCCCCGAGACCCAGACGCCGGTAAGCGAAGGATCCGTTGCCCTTATCCTCAGGCAGTCAACGCTCGGGACCTCGCAGTCGATCACCATGCCGCCGGAAAACGTAAAATTCTTGTTTGAAGCGTTTTCACCGTTGTAATAACTTATCGTGTATTCTGATCCGCTTTCGGAAGTGACCCTGATCGTCTTTTTGACCGTATCGGGTTCCGCATACTGGAATTTCTGCGTTTTCCCGGAACACTCCTGCGATCCCGTGCCATCGGCATTAAACGTCAAAGTAAAGAAAACGGTATTCTTCCCCGCTCTAAGAAGACCTACCCATTTACCGACAAACGGTTCCCTGAGCAAAACAGGATCAGCGGTAGTTTCAGTAGCCGGCTCGGTAGTTGTTTCAGTGGTCGTTTCGGTCGTTTCCTGCCATGTAGTATGGACCGTTGACATCGAGGTTTCAACAGATTTCTCCGCACAGCCCGAAACTCCCGTCAAAAGGAGCGCGGCCGTAAGTAATATGGCTGATGTGACCGGCTTTCCTTTGCGCATGCGCATATTATACTTCAACAGATCAGGCTTTGGTTATCCTCTTCTGACCGGAAGGATTCATATAAGATGAACTGATGTTGCCTTTCAGCTTGCCGCCGATGTAATCGGAGAGTATCTGGAAATCAAGCCTTGAAACGGTCTTCGTCCGTTTGCACTCCTTGAACATCTTATATCCGCCGTCACCTCTTCTGAGCGTCCTAAAATACGAAGCAACAGTATATTTCTTCTTCGGGTCGATCGGAGTGCCGCCTATCTTAACGTTACTCACCCTCCGTTTCCCCGCTACCCTGTAGAATTTGCCGTTTTTGCTCTTTACTGAGGTCTTTATCTTGGTGTTGACCTTGAACGAAATACCGGACACCTGAAGGAACGAACTGTTTTCGTTCGGATATTTACGGCAGCTCCATTCCAATGCGTCAAGGATATCCTGTCCGGTAGCTTCAACGACGCATATCTGCTTAGTTGCAGAAAGGACGTTATAACAATCGTACATCGAGATATCGCCGGGCTGCAATGAGGCTTTGATCATATTTCCGGTAACGATCGCGATATCCGCGCCTGTGGCAGACCGGAAAGCATCGGCTACGAAGTCGCCCATGTTGGTCTCAACTTTAGTGACATTTCTTACCGGATCACCATTAGCATTCACTTTCTCAGGATCGGTGATCAGCAGCGGGAATTCCAGAGTTCCCTGTTTCTTATATAACGTATCGTTAAATTGCTCTAATGCCTTGTCGACCTCTTCCGTCATAACGTTTCTGATCCCGAAAAGTTCAGTCGGGCTTACCGAGCTTGACCAGGTAAATATACCCGTCTTGACCGAACCGTCATCAGCCGAGATCCTGACATATCCGATCCTGCTGAATCTCGCGCCCATGGCTATCCTTGTAACAGGCTTTCCTTCGGAATTAACGGCCTCGATCTTCTTTGCGTCATGACTGTGTCCGTCAAGGAAAACATCGATTCCCTTCGTATTGGCCATAACGTAAGAAACAGTGTCATAAGATTTGTATTTTTTTGCCTGTCCGATATGAGTCATGGCAATTACATAATCGGCTCCCTCAGCCCTCGCCTTATCAACATTCGCCTGAATGACCTTACAGAAGTTCTTTCCTTTATTTCCGCCGTTCATGCTGTATATCAGCTTGCCGTCAGCATTCTGGAACAGGGTTTCGGATGTGTATTCACCTAAGGACCTGGGCGTTGTCGCTCCGACAAAAGCGATCTTTTTCCCTCTGACCTCTTTAATGATATAAGGTTTGAAAACGAGCTTGCCGTTCTTTTCAAGATTGCACGAAAGATACGGGTAATTTGCTTTTTTCGTCAATTCGATAAGCCTGTCAGGACCATAATTGAAATCGTGATTGCCGGGGATCGCCATATCGTATCCCATCTTGTTCATCAGATCTATGACCTGGTCACCCCTGGTAACAGGTCCGAAAAGTATCGAGTGACCCTCGATCTCATCACCGGAATCGGTCAAAATGACTTCGCACCCTTCGTTCTGAAACCTCTCGCGGATACGGTAAAGACCTGTATAACTGAATCCCCTTTCCGGGCAGGCGTGAATATCGCTCGTAGCAAGGATAACGATGTCATTGCTCTTCTTTTTTTCTGCCGCCGGTTCAGAATGTTCCGTGGTTTCAACAGGTTCAGACGTTTCCGTCACCTGAACGGAAGATCCTGTCTCAGTAGCCGGAGTTTCGGCAGCCGGCTGTTCCTGTTTCTTACAGGCACAGAACGATAGGACCATTGCCGATAAAAGGACCGCCGATACAAATGTCTTAATCTTTTTCATTTTCCTCTGACCATAAGATAATCTGCTCAATAATGGAGATATTTTACCACTTATTAGTTATATAATAGCAGCAACCGCATCCGGGTTCCCGTAAACAGGAAATGCAAAATTGAGGCAATCACATCTTTTTATATGAATCTGATCGAGATAACGGACATAAACTCGCCTGACCTTGACGTTTTCGCCAGGCTCTCCGAAGCACAGCTCTACAGATACTTTGACCCCGACATAGGGATCTTTCTTGCGGAAAGCGCCAGCGTAGTACTCCGTGCGCTCGAGGCAGGTTACGAGCCGCTCGAGATGCTTGTTGAGACCGGCCGAATGAAAGTTGAAGCCCAGCCCGTTTTTGAAGCGATTGAAAAGCTCTGGGGAAAGGAAAAGCTTGATGCCATCCCCGTATATACCGCCAAAAGGGATATCGTGATAAATCTTACGGGCTACAACCTTGTCCGGGGTCTGTGGATGACCTTGAGAAGAAAGCCCGAACTTCCCGTTGAAGACTTCTGCCGGGACAAAAAGCGCATCACCGTCCTCTACGACGTCGTTAATCCTACAAACGTAGGCGCCATAATCCGCTGTGCCGCCGCACTCGGAATGGAAGGCGCTCTGCTGACCGCGCCTTCCGTCGACCCGCTCACCAGGCGTTCCGCCAGGGTCAGCATGGGAACCGTTTTCCAGATTCCCTGGACCAAGGCTTCGAGGGAGGAATCCGAAGGGATAACCCTGATACGGACTTTGCAGTCCTACGGCTTTAAGACGGTAGCGATGGCGCTGACCGAGGATTCCACAAGCGTTGACAACGATGAGATCCGTTCGAATGAGAAACTCGCCGTTATCCTCGGCACCGAAGGGACAGGCCTTCCCAAGGAAGTAATAGCCGCTTGTGATTACCGCGTTATGATCCCTATGTTCCACGGCGTTGACTCACTGAACGTTGCCGCCGCCAGCGCAATAAGCTTCTGGGAACTGATGAAATAGAAAAGAGGCACTCCTTACGTGAATGCCTCTTTTAACACAGAAATCGTTTAACGGTTATTTCTCTACGAACAACAGACCGAACGTACCCGGGCCGCAGTTGACCGAGACTGCAGGTGACGCCTGCTTGAAGTAGATCTCATCGAAATGCTGGTATTTCTCGATCTGCTCCCTGATCCAGTCCGTGTCGCGCTTGCTGATGCCGACGTAGGTTACGAAAAGGATGCTGGTGTCGATCTTTGCGGTATGCGTCAGAACGGAGTTGATGTATGCCTTCCAGGCGATCTCCCTGGCGCCGAAATAAGTCATTCCGACACCCATAACGCCGTTGCGCAGCCTTAATACGGGTCGTCCCATAAGCGACTTGACGAGGTTTGCTATGCCGTTTCCGACCTGTCCCGCACGCGCGAGGAAGTCAAGATTGTCAACGATGAAGCTGGTGTGGATCTTTTTCTTATAGACTTCGAGTTCTTTGACGATCTCTTCAGCAGAGAGGCCTTCTTCGACCATTTTCGCCGCGATGACCGCCATGAGGCCCTGACCGCTCGAAACGTGTCCCGAATCGATGATGAAGACGTTGTCGAATGATCTTGATGCTTCAAGAGCCGGCTGGTATCCGCTGTGCTCGATCTTGCTGGAGATCGAAATATGGATAATGTTGTTTGCATAAGACAATTGCTTTGCAAAGAACTCTTCGACTTCCCTTACAGTCGGGCCTTCCGGGAGAACGTTGTTCTTCGGGTTTTCCATGTACTTGAGGACACCCAGGGTCTCGATCTCCTTGCCGTCCTTGAAGAGTCCCTCGTCCGTGCGGACCTTGTGGGGAATGACCGCGATTCCGTATTTTTCAATAAGTTCAGGCGAAAGATCCGCAACGCTCTCCGTAGTGATCACGATGCTCTTACGCTTCTTTGCGCCGCTCATCCAGGAGATGGACTCTTCAGCGATCTCGCTCTTCTTTCCGGTAATGTGGACCATTTCCTTCGGGAGATGGGCATACAGCTCGTTTTCGAGAGCATCGCCGCTTACCGGTTTCGACAGATAGCCGTCGAAGTTTTCACGGGCATAGAGCGCCCTGTTCTCTTCATCGGCATTCGCTGTAAGAATGACGATCGGTGTTTCACGGCATCTTCCGCCCGTCTGTTCCTTTATCTTTCTTCTGCACTCAACGCCGTCCATTTCAGGCATGAGATGGTCCATGAAGATAACGTTGTATTTGATGTTGAGCGTTTTTCTCAAAGCTTCTGCGCCGCTCGTGGCAGTATCGATACGGACTTTCGTGTCGCGCAGGAGCTTGCTTACGACCATGAGGTTGGCCTCATTGTCGTCGACTACCAGGATCCTGGCCTCGGGAGCTTCAAACTTGGGAGTATAACCCTTTCTCTTTTCGGCTTTTCCGGTCTTGGTGAAATCGTAAGAACCGACAGAGCCCTGGCGTTCGATCCTCTGGGGGATCTCGATGATAAAGGTTGAACCCTTCTTGTAGATACTGTTGACGGTGATCTTTCCGCCCATGATGTCCACAAGCTGCTTAACGATCGAAAGGCCCAGACCTGTTCCTTCAATGTGCTTGGTAACCGTCTCATCGACTCTCTTGAAAGCGGAGAACAGGTACGGGATATCTTCCGACTTGATGCCGATACCGGTATCGGAGACCGTGTAGATCATGTTGCAGGTCTTTTCATCGGGCCTCTCGCACTGGACGGTCAGGGAGACAGATCCCTCCTTCGTGTATTTGATGGCGTTGTTGATGACGTTGATCAGGATCTGCTTGATCCTTACTTCATCACCGATAAGCTCCGCAGGAATGTCAGGAGAAACATCAACATTGAATTCAAGCTTCTTATCCTTGGCCCTGATCCAGAGCATTCCGACGATGTCCGAGAGCATGTCTCCCGTGTGATAAGGTTCGATCAGGAGCTGCATGCTTCCCGACTGGAACTTGCTCATGTCGAGGATGTCGTTGATGAGGTTAAGGAGGAGTTTGCCTGCGGCCTTAATGTTTACTGCATCCTCTATGACTTCCTCACTGACGTCCTCACGGAGGATCATCTCGTTAAGGCCGATGATCGTATTGATAGGAGTCCTGATCTCATGGCTCATGTTTGAGAAGAAACTCGTCTGCGACTTGTTGAGCATGTATATCTCTTTACGCTGCTTCTCCGCGGTAACGAGCTGTTCGTTCAGCCTGAACCTCGTATAGGACATTATGAGACCCATTACGACCTGGAATACAGAGAAGATAAGGAAGTTTGCCATCTCGTTTTGTTCGATGGATCCCTTTGAGACCATGTAATAAAGGAATGAGATGACTCCGACGTTCGATATGACCGCGATCACGACATATACGATCGGGTTCAGATATACGCAAAGCGGAACAACCAGTGCAACGGTCATGAAGAGCGTTGTATCAACGGTGCCTCTGGCCATGCTGTTGACGATCATGAGAGATACTACCCAAAGATAGAGTGACACTCCCATAAAGTGGTTAAGCACAAAGACGGTGCGGTATCTGGCCTGATAGTCCTTCATTGCGTTGCGGATACCGAGCAGCCAGATAGCGGCTACCAGGATTACCCAGACATAGCAGATCTGGTGGTAGAGAACAGTGGTTCCTCCGAAATACGAAGGATATACAAACGTCAGTACCAGGAAAGTGATGGCTGCCGCAAGGGCAAGATACATCGTGACGCGCGTCGGTGCGACGGACTCGTAATAAGCGGACTTAATTGCCTCACGGTCATTTTTCGACGGCTGGAAAAGATATCTTAAAATGCCTTTCATACCTTGTCACCTCCGTCTGTCTCAGGTTCAAACTCAAACACGTCGTCATCTTCGTCCTTATCATCAGAGAGGATCTGCTCCCTGATGTCAGCCGTGATGCGGCCGTAATCCTTGATCATCTGCTCGTGATTCTCAAGGATGTAGTTCGCGTCATTCTGTTTTGCCGCCTGCTCAAGAGCTTTGGCTTTCTCGGACAGGTCAGCTATGCCTATCATCTTGGCGGTGCTCTTCAGGGCGTGAACGAGGATCTCGTAATTGTGCCAGTCACGCGAGTTGTAGTACTTCTTCATCGAACCGATCTTGTCGGCAGACTCCGTAGCAAACTGAATGAGCAGCGACTTGTAGAACTCCTTGTCACCCACGCAGTACTTAAGGCCTGCTTCTGTATCGATGCCGCACTTACGAAGCTCGTTCACGAAATCCTTTTCCTGTACAGCAGCCGGTGCAGGTGCAGGTTCTTCAGGCTCGTCAGCCGCTTCCTCGATAACGCCGTTTGCATCAACGTAAGAGATCGCGGACTTCGGGAGAACCTGCTTTAACACTCTTTCGAGTTCTTCTATCTCGACCGGCTTGCTTACGAAACCGTCAAAGCCTTCAGAAAGGAACATCTGCTTGGCAGAGCTCATCGCGTTTGCGGTAAGCGCGACTACAGGTATCGAACCGTTAAGGCCGGCAACGTCCGTTCTGATGCGCTTCATCGCTTCAACGCCGTCCATGCCGCTCATCATGTGATCCATGAAGATGATATCGAATACCTTTTCACGGCAGATATCGATGGATTCCTGTCCGGAAGTCGCGGTATAAACCTTCATGCCGTACCTGCCGAAGATACTCTTGGCAACAACGAGGTTCATGGACTCGTCATCAACGACAAGCGCCCTGACGCCTTCGCAGCGAAGCTTCTTAACCGTCTCTTCCTTGGTGTCGACCGAGGAATTCAGGATGGATACGACGGGGAAGCAGTAGAACGGCTTCTCGAGAACCCTTACGTGCGTGTTCTTCGGAAGGATCATGCCTTCGTTGGCAACGACCGCAACGACCATTTCCTTTGCAAGATCCTCGATAAGGTCAACGTTGTCATTGTATTCCTCTTCAGCAATGAAAAGGTGCGTCAGATGGATCGTGTCATGCAAAAGCTTCAGGTTCTGCGCGTTGTTAACACGGTGCATCTGTATGCCAAGACCCTTGACAATGTTAAGGACCATCGAGTTGTAGTAGTCGCGTACGGCCGGATGGTCGTATTTTTCGAAATGGAGGAAAGCGCCCAGAACAAGCTTGTCCGGAGCCGCAACGGACATGCAGCTCAGAGGATCGATGATCTTCTGCGGGATACTGACGTTGACCGTCGTTCCGACATCAGGCTTGCTCTCGATCGTCATGAAGCCTCCGAGGAGAGCCACGAAGCCGGAAGCTATGGCGAGGCCCAGGCCCAAGCCTCCTCCCTGGCGCGATCTTGAGGAGTCAGCCTGATAGAAGCTGTCATATACCTTCTCGAGCTCATAGTCGGTCATACCCTTGCCGGTATCAGTGACTTCTATACAGAGGTTGACACCGTAATCCTGGGGCTCTGTGGTGATCCTTACATAAACGCCTCCCTTTTGCGTGTACTTGAGGCCGTTGGTTATAAGCGCCCTCAGTATCTTCTTTATCTTGGCAACGTCTGAATTCATTACCGCGGGGATCGAAGGATCAACGTCGATGATGAGCTCGACGTGCTTTGACTTGTACTGCTTGACATCCGTGACAAGATCGTGGAGAACAGAGGACATCATGTAGTCCTCGTTGTTGCAGACCGCTTTCTTACGGTCGATCTCGGAGTAATCCAGAATGTCACCGATCTGCTCTGCGACCCTTCTGCCCGAATCCCTTACCGCGATAAGGTCATTCTCGACTTCACGGTGTCTGGACTTCTCGATGCAAAGGGTAGTAAGACCGATGATCGCGTTTACCGGGGTCCTCAGCTCATGTGAAACGTTGGCAAGGAAATCGTTAAGATGTTCCGTTGCTTCGGTAAGCTGCTCGACTTCATCCTTGGACTTGTTGAGGACCTGCATCCACTTGTCGATGATCTTTTTGGCGAACATTCCGATGAAGAAGACCATCGCGAAATGGAGCACGCAACGCGAAATGACAAGTACGTCAAAGACTTCACCGTTGCCGATCATGGTAACCACTTCATATGCCATCGTCAGGTAGAACGTAAACTGGCACAGAGTTATAAACACCTTTCTGCCAGTCATCGTATGAAGCATGATGATGGCAGCCATTACCAGCGCCAGATCGAACGTACTGGTCTGATGCACGCCATAGAAAAAATAGCAGCCCATCATAAGGACTGCATAAAGAGTTAAACGTATATTAGACGGAGTATTATGCCTGATGTGAAGGATCCAGGCGGCAATGATCCCGCAAATGATAAGAAGAAGCGCCCATTTTTCCCATCCGAGAAGAAGGGATTCGGCGACCAGTATAGTTGCGAAGATCGTGTAGCTTACCAGGATGGTGAGGTGCGATGTTTGGAAAAGGTCCTTGTCATTTGTACTCATTTGGGTCAACCTCTCATCTCATAGGCTTTGTCTTCTTCAATGATCTCAAGCATGATCTCTGCGAACTTCGGATCAAACTGCGTTCCCATTCCGCTCC
Source organism: Saccharofermentans sp. (assembly GCA_024695505.1). Classification (GTDB taxonomy): domain Bacteria; phylum Bacillota; class Clostridia; order Saccharofermentanales; family Saccharofermentanaceae; genus Saccharofermentans. Next base: position 877 of record JAILIB010000139.1, on the reverse strand, counting down.
TGATCTCTTCAATGATCTCCTGCTGCGGGAGCCTGTCCCTGTATATCCTGTCGGAAGACATCGCGTCGTAAGCATTCGCCACGGCAACTATCCTTGCCTCTTCAAGGATCGCGTCCCCCTTAAGGCCTGCCGGATATCCGCTTCCGTCATATCTTTCGTGATGCTGAAGGGCACAGATCCCGATCTTCGGATCGCTGTCAATGCTCTTGAGGATGTCAGCTCCGGACTGCGGGTGCTTCTTGATCTGTTCATATTCCTCAGGCGTGAGCCTGCCGGGCTTATGCAGTACAGCACCCGGAACGCCTATCATTCCAACGTCGTGCATTAGAGCCATCATGTAGATCTCATCCTGTTTCGCATCGGAGTAACCTGCCCTCTTGGCGATCATTTTGGAATATTCCGCGACACGGCTCGAATGACCGCTCGTATAAGTATCCTTCGCATCGATCGCTGCGGAAAGCGCGCCGATCGCCTGCATGAACATCGCCTTGTTCTCACGCGTCTTGCTCTCGATCTCGCCGTAAAGCTGATTCTTCAATGTGTTCAATTCGATCAGGTTGTTGACTCTGAGCAGGAGGACATCGGGTACGAAAGGCTTTCTGATAAAGTCACTTGCGCCTAGCGAAAGGCCTTCATGTTCAGCACCTTCACTCTCATCAGCCGTAAGGAATACAACGGGGATCCTGGATGCCTCAGACTCAAGGGAATGCAGTCTCTTAATAACTTCAAAGCCGCCCATTTCAGGCATCTTCACGTCAAGCAGGATAAGATTCGGAAGCTCGGTCTCCTTATCGAGATAGTCGAAGAGAGCGTTTCCGGACTTGAGCGCGGTAACGTGGATCCCGCCCGAACTCAGGATCTTTCCCGCAACCTGCAG
>JAILIB010000119.1 GCA_024695505.1 Saccharofermentans sp. | reverse complement strand
CGAGTCGATCGACAACTACCCTGATGACCAGATCGTCGTTCTCACGACGGGCAGCCAGGCTGAGCCGATGAGTGCTCTCACGAGGATGGCTTTCGATTCGCACCGTTCAGTCGACATCCAGAAGGGTGACACGATAATCATTTCAGCGGATCCGATCCCGGGCAACGAAAAGCCCATCTACCGCGTCATCAACGAGCTTTATAAAAAGGGCGCACACGTCATCTACCAGTCTCTTGCCGACGTTCACGTCTCAGGACACGCTTACAGGGACGAGCTCATGATGCTCCACACGCTCATCAAGCCCAGATTCTTCATTCCGATCCACGGCGAATACAGGATGCTCTGTCTGCACAAGGAAATGGCAATGAACCTCGGCATGGACGAGAATGACATCTTCATCCTCGGAAACGGCGACGTGCTCTCGCTGGGCAGGGACGGTGCAAAGGTCACCGATCACGTTCCCGCATCCCCTATCCTGATCGACGGTTCCCAGCCGATGGACTATAACGACAAAGTCCTTAACGACAGGATCCACTTGAGCGAAGACGGCGTTTTAGCGATCGCTCTGACAGTCGATTCTGTAAGCGGAGACCTTCTTTGCACACCTGTAGTGAATTCGATCGGATGCCTCGATAACGATGACAACAAGGACGTCATCCACAGCGCCATCGCCCAGAAATGCGAAACGCTCCTCACCTCTTCAGGCCGCCGCGAAGGAAGCCTCGAAGCATTTGTTGAGAAGCGCGCATTTAGAGAGCAGCTTAAGAATTTCGTCAGTTCAAAGATAGGACGCCGTCCGATGATCCTCTGCAACATCAGCAGGATAGACACCGACTACTACGAGCGTTACTACGGAGATACCTGAAGATCAGTCCCTGATTACTTCGTTAACATCCTTGACCGTCTGGATCCTTGATACCGTACGGTCGAGCTGTTCTTTGCCCGAAACATTGACCGTAACGTAGATCTTCGCATCAGTTCCGTCCACGACGGTATTGAGTTTAACAATGTTAATCTTCTCTTCATTGATCTTGTCGAGCACGTCCAAGAGCAGTCTGCTGCGGTCCGTGGCGCATACGACGAGCTTGACGTCATAACTGGAGAACTTCGCTTTCGACTGCCAGTGAACGGTCACGAGCCTCTGGTATCTCTCGTCGTCTTTTGAACTCTCGCCCTTCCTGTTTATGATGTTCAGGATGTTCTTGCAGTTCGTCTTATGGATCCCTACACCCTTCTCGCGGGTAATAAATCCGATGATGTCGTCTCCATATATCGGGTGGCAGCATCTCGAGATGTGTGTGGAGATAGCCTCGATCCCGTCAACGATGACCTCGTCGTTACTGTGCGTATGCTTCACGGCATTTACACGGGATGTCTTGTCTGCCTTTGCAAGTTCTTCAGGTCTTACGCCGGACCTTATTGCGGCAGCGGTCACAGGCTGGTTCGGATCGGCATTCATCGCACTTAGCTTGGAAACGTCATAGGAAGCCACCTGCTTCGTCGTTTCAGGCGTAGGTGTCTTGCCCTTGGCGTTCTTTCCGGTCCTGGACTGGTCGATCTTTCCGAGCTCTATCGGCAGATTTACCGGGCTGTAAACGATGTTTCCCTCAGCCGTGATCCTGTAGCCGAGCGCGGCCCTCTCCTCTTCCGAACAATTGCGGATATAGTCGTCACGGAGGCGTGAAAAGACCTTGGTAACGCTGATGCTTCCGTAACCGATCGCGGCATACATGTCATCGAGGCTGGAGAAGTTGTTCCTTTTCAGGATCGTTTCAATAGACTTATGCATGAGGAGCTTCTCGGGCATGAAACCGTTTCTTCCGATCTCGCTGTACAAAAGCTCCTTACCGGTCGTGATGTTTTCGCCTCTCGCTTCCTTCTTGAACCAGTTGTTGATCTTGGATTTCGCGTTCGGCGTCTTGACGATCTTTACCCAGTCGCGCGACGGGCCTTTTACGAGTTTCGGCGAGCTCAGTATCTCTACGATCTCACCGTTCTGAAGTTCGTAAGAAAGCGGAACGATCCTTCCGTTGACCTTTGCACCGTGCATGTGATTGCCGATGCCGCTGTGGATCGCATATGCAAAATCGATCGGGCACGAACCCCTGGGCAGCTTGATGACCTCATGCTTGGGCGTATAGATGAAGATCTCGTCATCCGGCGAGATGCTCATCTTGAGCGACTCAAGGAACTCGCCCGAATCGGCAAGTTCGCTCTGGGAATCGATGATCTGCCTCATCTCATCCAT
>JAILIB010000085.1 GCA_024695505.1 Saccharofermentans sp. | reverse complement strand
TTTACCGACCGAACGACGGTCCTTCCTGAAGAACTTTCGAAGATACCCGGTTTTGAAGACATAGTCTTTGACGATTACGAAGCATACAAAAACGGCGCGGCGGCAATCGTCATTGAGACCCTGGAATCGCGTGAAGGCGCTGACAGAGCGGATCTCAAGCTGTCTTCCGGGACGCGCGTGATCCTGGACAGACTGATAAAAGAACGCGGGACCGGCAGGATATGTCTCATCCTCAACACGCCCGGACCTGTTGAGCTCGGCGGCTACAAAGGAGAACTGGACGGCCTTTTCGCCGTGTTCTATCCGGGCATGGAAGGCGGCCGCGCGATGGCAGACATACTTACGGGCAAAGTCGATCCGTCAGGGCATCTGCCCGTTACCTTCCCTGAAAGGCTCGAGGATGTTCCGTCATTCCTCTGCTACCCCGACAGCTTCAGCTGCGTTTACGGGGAAGGCATCTACGCAGGTTACAGGGGCTATCAGAAGAGAAAGATAAAGCCCATGTTCCCGTTCGGCTACGGGCTTTCCTATTCGGAGTTCGTGATAGAAGACATGGATATGTCCGTTGAAGACGGTAAAGCGGTCAGCAATATCACTGTAAAGAACGTTGGCAAAAGGCCCGGAAAAGTAACGCTTCAGCTTTATTCACACAAGGTATGTCCTGATGTGCCGCGCCCCGAAAACGAGCTTCGTGCGTTCGGAAAATATGCCCTTGAAGCAGGGGAAGAAAAGACCGTAACCATCGCTTTCGGCATTGACGAACTCAGATATTACGATGCCGACCGCAAGGCTTTCCTGCTCGAGGAAGGCGCTTATGAGATCAGGTGCGGCTTTGACTGTGAGGACCTGCCCGCCTCGTCCGTCATCAGGATAGATGAGGGCTCGGAAGAGCTCAAATGCGGCATCTCATGGCCCTGTGGAAAGATCGCGGAGCACCCTGAGCTCGAATCCACCCTGAAAAAGGACGTTGAACTGCACGGGGACGACTTTGGTCTCTATCTTTCGGACTGCATCTACATGCCTTTCAGGCCGGTAGCCGACATTTACCCTGATGCGGTGTCTTTTGAGAAATTTGCCGCCGCCTGCCGCGATTTCAGGCACGGATAGTTTTAGAAGTGCTCTGTTGCGCGCTCTGTTTTCGTTCTAACAGAGCATTGAATTATCTTTTTATGACCGATTCACGATTTGGGACACGATTTAGGGTGTTTTCGTGTCCCATTTCGTGAATTTTGAGTCAGATTCACGTTTTGGGACACGGATCAGGGTATTTTCGTGTCCCTTTTCGTGAACTCGTTTTCGCCGGGGCCGGTCAGGCGGAAAATGCGGCCGCATATTCAAAATAAATATATATAATGCGAAAATCCGCCAAGTAGTGTATATTATATTATTGCAAAATTCTCGAAAGGATCTTTTCTGATGAGCCAATATGACTTTCTCATCGTCGGTGCAGGCCTTTACGGCGCTTCTTTTGCGCGCCTTGCGACAGACGGCGGATATAAGTGTCTCGTTATAGACAGACGTAACCAGGTTGCCGGCAACGTATATACGGAAAACGTCGGCGGGATCAACGTACACAAGTATGGTGCGCATATTTTCCACACCAGCGACCGTGAAGTCTGGGACTTCGCGAACAAGTTCGCTGAATTCAACCGCTACACCAATACCGTTGTTGCAAACTTCAAGGGCGAGATCTACTCGATGCCTTTCAACATGTACACGTTCAACAAGATGTGGGGTGTCATCACGCCTGAAGAGGCAAGAAAGAAGCTTGACGAGCAGATCGCTTCCGTTAAGATCAGCGAGCCGAAGAACCTCGAAGAGCAGGCTCTTTCTCTCATCGGCCCCGATATCTACAACAAGCTCATCAAGGGCTACACCGAGAAGCAGTGGGGCAGGAAGGCAACAGAACTTCCCGCTTTCATCATCAAGAGGCTTCCGGTAAGGCTCACCTACAACAACAACTATTTCAACGACAGCTTCCAGGGAATCCCCGTCGGAGGCTACACGAAGTGGATCGAGAACATGCTCGAAGGCATTGAGGTCAGGACAGGCGTTGATTTCCTGGAGAACAGGGAAGAACTTTCCTCTCTTGCCGACAAGATCATCTATTCAGGCATGATCGACGAGTTCTACGGCTACAAGCTCGGAACTCTCGAATACAGGAGCCTCAGGTTTGAGACCGAATACCTCCCTGACGTCGACGACTTCCAGGGCAATGCGGTCATCAACTACACCGATGCGGAGACGCCTTTCACAAGGATCATCGAGCACAAGCATTTTGAATTCGGAACCGGAAAGGGCACCGCGGTAACGCGCGAGTATCCGGCAGAGTGGAAGAAGGGCGACGAGCCTTACTACCCGCTCAACAACGACAGAAATAACGATCTTTACCGCCAGTATCTGGAATTAGCGTCAAGCGACGAGAAGGTCAGGTTTGGCGGAAGGCTCGGAAAATACAAGTACTACGACATGGACGACACGATCGCCGATGCCGCAGCCGACTACAAAAAGATAACGGAGTAAAAGAATGAAGGCACTTAAGAAACTGGTAATCGCTATTGTCAGCGCGGCATTCATGCTGTCTTGTGCAGCTACCGCTCTGGCTGATGAGACGACACAGGCATCACAGCCCGCTGAGACTGCTGCTTCATCACAGCAGACAAAGGAATCTTACGACATCTCAAAGCTGAGCTTTGACACGATGTACGGAAACCAGATCGGTGATTTCCTCAATCACCAGTACTACTACAACGGACAGAAGATCCCGCTCGCTGAGTCGGATTACTATTTCCTTCTGACGTTCCTGCAGCTCAGCCAGTACGCGGCTTACGGCTACTATCCGTCAACATCCGCAGGCTACCTTGATCTTGCAGCTACTTATGACGACGGCAAAAAGACTTTCGCAGATTATTTTGTTGAGCAGGCTGAAGAGTATCTTCACAGCACATACATCTTCGTCGAGCGCGCAAAGGCTGCAGGCATCAAGCTCTCCGATGAAGACAAGAAGGCTATCGAAGATGAGCTGAAGGAGAGGACCGAAGAGCAGGCCAAGCCCGCAGGAGTTTCCCTCGATGTCATCATCAAGCTTTATTTCGGACCCAACTGTGACGAGAAGGCTTACCGCGCGATCCTTGAGAACGCGTCCCTCGCAGGCAAGTATCAGGAAAAGTATGTTGCCGAATACAAGGTGCCTGAAGACCAGAAGATGGTACCCAACGTCAGATACGCCCTTTTCTATGCTCCGGGAGCTTCCGCAACCGACGATGACAAGAAGAAGGCTGAGACTGCCGCTAACGAAATGCTCAAGAAGTGCAAGTCCGTTGCTGATCTCAAGACTCTTGCCGAGGCTGCAAAGAAAGACGGCTCCGTTTACGATCAGGGCGATATTTCCATTTCAAAGGGTCAGACGGTATCGGCATTTGAAAACTGGGCATACGATGCATCCCGCAAAGAGGGTGACCTCGGCGTTGTTTACGCGAAGGAATACGGTTATTTCTGCGTAGGCTACTTAGGCAAGGTCAAGCTCGATGAAGGCGAGGTTTCCGAGCTCGCAAACGCAGCGATGAACACCGAGATCGAAAACGAGATGAAGGCCAACAAGAAGAACTTCCATACAGACCAGAAGTACGGACCCGCAAAGGCGGCTCCTACGGCTGTTCCCGTAACGGAGGCACCGGATGCCGGCAACGGCAATACCACAACACCTTCCGCGCTTCCCACGGACAACGGAACAACGGTTGACAACGGTCTGTCCAAGATCCTCATAATCGTGTTCTGCGTTATCGGCGGAATCGCGATCGTAGCGGTCATCGGCATTCTCGTTTCCAACTACATGAATACCAAAAAGGCAGAGGAATCTTCCAAGAAGAATTCCAAGAAGTCCGCTCCTTCCAAAAAGACTTCCAAGTCCAAGCGCGTGATCGAAGATGAAGATGACGAGGATGAGGACGAGGACGAAGACGAGGAAGATGAAGAGAACGGCGAGGAAGAAGAGGATGATGAAGAAGATCCCGACATGATCGCTGATCCTTATTCCGGACTCGATGAAGAAGAGGAAGAGGAAGAACCCGAAGAAGAGAAGAAACCCGCTAAGAAGCCCGTTAAAAATAGCGGTAACAATAAGAAGAACGGTAAAGAGTAATTTTTTAAGTCAGAGAGTTAAAGAGGCATTAGGAAAGATGGAGATCACGACCGATCTGGTTAAATATCTCGAGGCGCTGGGCAGGATCGAGCTTTCACCTGAGGATGAAGCCGGTATGCAGAAGGGCCTTTCGGATATCCTGGGTTATTTTGACAAGCTTAACGAACTCGACACGACGGGTGTTGAACCTCTGAGCCATGCGCTCGGAAGGAGCAACGTCATGCGTGTAGACGAGGTAAGCAACGGAGACATGAGGGACGTAGTCCTTTCGAATGCACCGGAGACAAAGGAAGGCACGATACTCGTGCCCAGAACGTTTGATTAAGGAGCGGAATGACATGACATCAGAAGAGATCATCAGCCTTTCCGCTTTAGAGCTTGGAAAAGCGATCAAAGAAGGCAGGACATCGGCAGTCGAGGCATGCCACGCATACATTTCGGCTATAGATGAAAAGGACGGTGAATACAATTCCTTCATCACCGTTTTAAGACAGGAAGCGCTCCTGCGTGCTGCGCAGGTAGATTCCGATATCGCCGAGGGCAAGCTCACAAG
>JAILIB010000075.1 GCA_024695505.1 Saccharofermentans sp. | reverse complement strand
CAGTTCGGGATTCCTGCTCGAAAACGGTATCCTGCAGTCAGCGGTCTCATACACGACATCGACGAGCTTCAAGCGCTCGCCCGTCTCGTTGAGGGCCTTTCTCATGTGTCCCGGGAACCAGTTGATGTTGTTTGCCATAAGCCACCTCGTGATCAGTGAAATTATGATAACACATAGCTGCATGATATAATTATAAAAAACCTTTGAGAGGCATATATGATAATCGAAACAAACGACAAATTCACAAAGGAAGAGATGGATGAGGTCTTCTCTGTAACGGTCAAAAGGGCCCAGATCTATAAGAACCCTGAAAAGCCTTTGAAAGACCCCTTCAAAGAAGCAGTCGGCAACATCATCTGGGGAGTCTGCGCATTTGTAGTCAATCTCCTTCTCTGTCTGTTTACGCAATCCGGCCCCTTAAGAATCATCTGCGTCGTTGCCATGACACTGTCCGGCGTCCTGATCTTAGTCGGCATCCTGCTGCTAGTTTCGGGTAAAAAGGCCTATAGGGATTCTTGTGCGCTGCTTGAAAAACATGACCATTCAAAGATCGAATTCGATGAGGCAATGATCGGCGTTGAGATGGATAACGGTACGACGGTCAACATCAGATGGAGCGAGATCGAATTCATAAAAGTCTTCAAAGCGACCGTCGCGATCTTTGCCTCTGACAAGTCGCGCGCTCTCATTATCCCTGTAAAGCATTGGGATCCGATCGCAAAGTTCATGGAAGACAACAGGATAATGGTAAAGTTCTACCGCTGAGCTTTGGTTTTTTTTAGCATAATGTTGCCTCCAAAAATCGCTGTCTCTTTTTCGGTTGTTTTCAAGAGACGGAAAGATCGATGACTTACTAAAACCAGAAAAAGACTCTGTTTCGTAAGTGCGTTTTCATCGAAAAATGCCCGATTACAAAGCAATGCACATACGAAATCTGATAATTTCCCTTTTTCGTAAGTGCATTTTCTTTACAAAGCCGTAAAAAGTGCAAAAACGCACTTACGAAAGCGGCAAAAATGAATATTTCGTACGTCAACCGCCGCAAGATCAGGTTTGAATAAAAAAGATGCCTCAGATATCTGAGGCATCCTTTCATTTTTGCAGTTGTTCCGCAAATTACAGCTTCTGCTGGATCTTTGCAGCCTTACCCTGACGATCACGCAGGTAGTAGAGCTTAGCTCTTCTGATCTTACCTTTACGTACCACGTCGATGTGGTCGATCTTGGGGCTGTTTACAGGAAGAATCCTCTCAACGCCTACACCGTAAGAAATACGGCGGATCGTGATGGACTCTGAAAGTCCTGAACCTTTTCTGGCGATAACATATCCTTCGAAAACCTGGATACGCTCCTTAGCGCCTTCCTTGATCTTGAGGTGTGCCTTTACGTAGTCACCTACCTCGACATCAGGGTAGTTATTCTTGATATTCTCACTCTCGATAACTTTTACTAAATCCATTTTGTCTTTTCCTCACTTTCCTGCAGATGTTCGTGCCTGGAATTGGGGCAGAGGACCATCCTGATAAAACTGAAAAAGTTTATCACAACCCTTTTTCAAAGGCAAGCATCTTTTCCCAGTCTTCTTCAGAGACCACTTCCCTGTCGAAAAGATCAGGCCTCCTCTTCATGGTATCCAGCAATGCCGCGGTCCTGTTGTATTCGCCGATGAGCGCATCATTGCCGTTTCTCAGGATCTCAGGCACGGCCTTGCCGTTCCATTCCGCCGGCATCGTGTACTGGGGAGCTTCAAGGAGATTGCCTGTATGAGATTCGGAAGTATATGCCTCCTCGTTCGGGAGAACTCCGGGCACGAGCCTTGCGACGGCGTCAAGAACGACGATCGCCGCGGTCTCCCCGCCCGTAAGCACGTAATCTCCTATAGAGATCTCCTCGTCGCAGATCAGGTCGGTGACGCGTGCATCTATTCCCTCGTAGTGACCGCAGATGACGAGAAGATTCTTGTGCGAGGCAAGCTCATGAGCCTTTTTCTCGTTGAAAACATTGCCCTTGGGCGACATGTAGACCGTATAAGGCTTCTCGCCTGCCAGTTCGCATGCCTTCTGATAAGCTCCGTAAACGGGTTCGCACCTGATCATCATGCCGGTGCCGCCGCCATAGATCGTATCGTCGACACGTCCGTAGGTATTGGGGGCAAAGTCCCTCATCTGGATGCACTCCAGAGAGATCGCACCCTTGGCGATCGCGCGCCCGGTTATGCTCGTATTGAAATACGAGGTCACCTGCTCCGGAAATAATGTCGCTACGTAGAAGTTCATGTCGCTGGCTCGTTCCTGTTTACAAAGGTAACATTACCGTTTTCATCGACCTTGATCGCAGTACCGCAGAACGGGCAGTAACCGACTGTGGTCCTTCTGATCTTGTTACCTGTCGAACCGCAGTTGGGGCACTCGACGGCAACATACTGCGTCTCAAGCTCATCGTTATATTTCTGCTGGTTGAACTCAGTCTGCTTCTGAGCCGCCACAGCCTTTGCCTGCTGGGCTTCAGCCTGCTTTTGCAATGCTTTCTGCTTTGCGATGGCGACTTTCTTCTTACGGATGATGGAAGCAGTAACGATAATGCCGATAACTACTACGACGGCTACGATAACTATAGTTGCAAGCTGCTTAGTCGACAGCTGCTTGATCATGATCCTGTCGGCTGCCCTGCTGAACGCTCTCTGGAAGAACCTTCCCTCGTTCAGATCGTTGTCCGTATAGAAGTAATCGATGTAGTCGAGCAGGATCTCTCTTGCCTGCTCGTCCATTACCTGCGTCTCTGCATCGTGACCGGGTGTCGCAGTTACGATGTAATTGCTCGATTCATTCGGATATTCGCGGAAGATGACGAGCAAGTGTCCTTCGTCATTACCAAACAATTCCTTGTATTTCTCTTCGGCCAGTTCTTCCACGCTGCCTTCGGACATGTAGTCCTTACCTTCTTCACCCATGATCCAAAGATAAGGCTGTACACCGGTCTTCTCATAGAAATGCTGAAGACCTGCCTTGAGCGAGGCTTCTTCGCCGCTCTCGTCTATCCAGTCACCCCAGTCATCCTGGTACCATTTGTCAACAGCCTGGCACTTATCGGCAGGCAATGCTTCTCTCTGGACCGTTGATCTCTCGATCTTGAAGAAAGCATCGAGATCGCCGTTATCAAAAATCCCATACATGATGCCCATGACAAGTAAGAACGGGAATAAAAATATGATACCGAAAACGCTTGAGCATCCG
>JAILIB010000060.1 GCA_024695505.1 Saccharofermentans sp. | reverse complement strand
GGATAAGGATCTGAGCGATGACAGGATAGAGGACATTAATGCTTTTCTCAGAGGTTTGCGTGACATTGCCATTAAAGATAAAGAGACCGGCCATGCTTTCTATTCTGAAATGAAAGACGAATTCGGATATAAAGTAAATATTATAAAGGTCGACAGATCAGGAGACGCTAAAACAATGTACAGGATCAACGGCAACGGAGTAATCTACAGCTGGGAATTAACTGCAGATGTAAAAGACTCCGATCTTGATCTGCGCAGTATGAAAGTGGGAAATCAAATATATATTACTCCTCAGGCTGACAGCGACTATAAAGCTGTGATCCGCGTGTCATCCTGAGGATATATACGCTGGAATTGCAGGATAAACTTTTAACTTCGGCTCCATCGGAGCCGGAGTTTTTTCTTACAAGAATACCTTTTTGGCCGATTTTAAAGAATTGTTTATAATTTAAAGGTATTAACGGCAAATGGAGAAATTTAATGTACTTACTTTTAATGACTTTGAAGACGCCGAGCTGCATTTTTGCTGCCGCCGTCCTGCTCTATACGATCGTGATTGCTTTTGTATGTCCCAAGCTCAGGAAAAAGGATAAAAAAGCCGCTCATGTTATCTTATGTTTGCTGCCGCTTCTTGCAGGACTTGTCCATTTCCTGATATACGGCATATCTGCATTCTTCATATTTTTCTATCTTTATGTTCTCGTGCTGATACCGCTGGTGTTCCTTCTGCCCGGAAAGAAGAAGGTTCTTGTTGCGGTTAAGTCAATAGCATCGGTTTTGCTTGCTTTGGCCATAAGCATTGTTTTTCTTTTTGATGTTATAAGCACGCCGGTAGTTCACAACTACACAAGAATGAGCTATACGCAGAGCTTTAAGAAGATGCTTCAGACGTTTGAAAAGGAGTACTGTCTTAACAGCTGGAAGAAGATAGACTACGCATATCTTCTTAATGAATATCTGCCCAGGGTAGAGGAGGCTGAAAAGAATAAGGACGAGGCCGCTTATGCTGCGGTCATCACAGAAGTTACCTACAGATTTTTCGATTCGCATGTATATGCCACGCTTGGTGATGGGCCTTATGAGAGCGTCATGAAAAGCCTTTACGGAAACGATTACGGTCTTTCGATGGTTGAGCTTGACGACGGAAGCTATATCGCTGTTTTTGTTGAACCTGAGGATGGAGCAATCTATGATAAGCCTTGCGATCTCAATAAACTTGGCATTCACGACGGAACAAGGATCATCGCCTGGGACGGGCAGAATGTTAAAGAAGCTGCGGCAAAGATTGAATGCATCAACGTTTTTATGCAGTTCCCGGTAAAGAGCAATGAGGACTTTTTCAGGCCCGCATTCCTTGCGGGCAAGGGCGGAGATACGGTTGACGTCACTTTCATAGACGAAAGCGGAAATGAGAAGCACGCACAGCTTAAAAAGCTGGGTGACAATTCGGGCCGTTTGTCATGCGTATTTTCAAAATTCCTTCAGCTCCATAATTACACCCCGAATTACACTACAAAAATGATAAGCGGCAAATGCGGTTACATGATGGTCAGGGCAGAGCATTTCGATACGCTTAAAGATAACCTGGCTGTATTGAAGGAAGGATACTACCCGGAACTCACGGAGTACTTTGCGAAGAACATCGAGGAACTTAAGAGCCAGGGAATGGAATATCTGGTGATCGATATCAGGAATAACATCGGAGGTTACGATAACGTTGCAGGCGCGCTGGCTTCTTTGTTTACGACTGAGAAAAAGCATATGTGTGCGTTCGGATACGAAGACGCTCAAGGCTACCATTTGACCGAAAGCGAGTACATTTTCCCTGACGGAAGATATAAGGATCTCCCTGTTGTGGTTCTCGTAAATGCTCAGTGCGTCAGTGCCGGCGACGGCATGGCAAAGTTCCTTGGTGAATGCGGTAACGTAACGCTCATGGGTGTTACGCCAAGTGCCGGCGTTAATCAGAACAACGGTGGACGCATCTATCTTACGAAGAATATCTCTGTTTCATATCCGATCGCGCTGACGCTTTCATCTGAAGGCGTTCCGCTGATCGACACGGATAATACGAGGCAGACAAGAATACCGCTCGAGGAGAAGATCCCAATGACAAAAGAGCTCGCGCTTAAGATGTGCACTTTCGAGGACAACATTGAAGACCCGCTCATTGATTATGTTGTAAAATATCTTGAAAAGCGTTAGGGATTAAAAGGACGAATTGGAAGGGGGAGATCTTATGGCGAAGTTAAAGAGCTACACTTGTTCAAAATGCGCGGGGATCCTGACTTTTGATTCTGATCAGGAATTTTTTGACTGTCCGTTCTGCGGAAACAAATACGACATCGTTGATTTTCATGCGGGTGAAGTTTTGGATCAGGCCAGGTCTTTACTCGAACAGAAGTCGTTTGATGCCGCGAAGGAAAAGTTCGGTCTTGTTTTGGACAATGATCCGCATAACTTCGATGCGCTTTTGGGCTCAGTTCTTTGCGTACTTAGATTGTCTTCTGCTGATGAATTGGAGGACAGCTCTAACCTTCAGGGACGTGACCTGACAAAAGCTAAAAAGGCGCTTACTAATGCCAAGAGGAGCTCGGTTGGCGATAAGTCGGTTTATTTCGGAAAGTTCATATCTGCGATCGAGAGTTATGAGAAGACCGTCAGACTCGAAAAAGAGAAAGAGGCATTCTTATCCGGCGATACAAAGGAAGAACTGAACGAAAAGATGATCGCCAATTTCAAGGAATTCCGCACAAAAGAAAGGGAAGCACTTCCGTGGGGACTGATAATCATCTGCAGCATCATAATAATCGCACTGTTCATCTCTTTTGCCGTTGCGTCCGGTGACGTTGTTACAATAGGATTCAGAGTCCTTTTTATCTTCGCCGCCATCATTATGATCATCGTCGGTGTCTGCAATAAAGATGAAGAACATGATGCGAACTATAATCCGGCAAAGGTTTACGAAGAGAAGCTGGATTACAAGATCGAAGAACAAGAGAAGAATTACAAGAGGGCGCTGCAGAAGATGAAAAAGCTTCTTGCTTCGCCTGCTGCAGAAGAGAAAGAACCTCAAAATGTTGTTGCGGATCCTTCTGCCGCTGATGCAGATGCTGATGCACCGCAGAACGTCACCTGTGCCAAGTGCGGAGCCGGGCTGGTCATAGACAAGGAAAAGCGCGTTTATCAATGTGATCACTGCGGCGTGGCATACGGCGTTTCGCTGTTCTTCAGTCTGCCGATGGAGAAGGCCCTGAACGCTCTGAATACCGGATACTTTAAAGATGCCGATCAGAGATTTTCCAATCTGCTCATGGTAGATCAGTCTGATTTCGAAGCCCTTCTCGGAAGGATCCTCAGTGCGGGAAGATGGACAAAAGTCAGCGGCATCAGGCTTTCGTCTGATCTTGAAGAAGGAGAGCTTGATCAAGTCAGATCCGGCCTTAAAGAAGCGGTAGATCAGGCGTCAGAAGGAGACCGCCAGTTCTTCAATAAGATGAAGGAGCTGATCTCATATTTCGAACCGTATCAGGAGACCAAAAAGGAGCTTGATTCATTAAGCGTCGCGGTTCTGGAAATGGAAACAAAGGCTGACGTTTATGCGGCTGCTTTCCCCGGTGCAAATTATGACGATGAATACAAGCAGGAACGTCAGGAACTCGTAAGCAAGACTTATCCTGCACAGGTCAAGCTGAAAAAACTTGAAGAAGAATTTTCTGGCGTGCTGAACGAACTGACCGCAGCAAGAAACGGCTGCAGGCTCGTATAAAAGCGGAGGGTGAACAATGAGTAATTTCGTTAACGGTGCATTGCCTTACTATGCCGCAACCGCGCTGTCCGCTTTCTTTTTCGTGATGCTCATCGTTACGGGTTCGATGTTTGCGAGGCAGAAGAATTCAACTACCAAGCCGAACGAATACCTTTCAGACCGTCTTGTCTTTTATCCGTGCGGATACACGAAGAAACTGAAGGTCAATGCGCTTATCACTTTCACGGGCTTTCTGGTGATCCTGCCGACGGCGATAGCTTACGGCATCGGATGGGCACTTCTTGATGATAAAGCCTGGATCCCCGCAGCGGTCACTTTTGCGGTCTTTTTCTTTATTCTGATCATCATTGCCAGGAAGCCGTTCCGCCACAAGGAATCCTGTCTTGTCATCGATCTGCAGAAGGTTACAGTCAGATACACGGATGATGAACTTGAGGACAAAGTTTTCTATGTCGCGAATTACGATCATTTCCGCGGTGCGACCAAATACGTTGCTCCATGTCTCGTCTTCAACGGTTATGAAGGTGAAGAAGAGCTTTCGCTTCATTTCCTCCGCCTTAACGATGCCGCAGCAGCCGGCCAGATGATCGAGTTCATAAAAAGAAACGGAAGGATGCCCGTCGTTCAGCAGGTTTCTTCAAAGCAGGAGGCACAGCAGCGCATCGCAGAGCAGCACAAATCGGATGCCGCAGCTTTTGCACGGGCTCAGCAGGAACTCACAGATGACGGACCAAGATACAAGGCTTATCTTGAGGGCGTGCTTTCTAAGATACCTGAAGACAGGAAGGAGCGTTTTGCGCTGCTTGTGAAGCAGGATCAGAAGCTCCAGGCGATAAAGGAATGCCGTGAGTTTACCGGTGAAGGACTTAAGATAGCAAAAGATCTGATCGAAAGGTACTTTGAGTGATTAATTATGGATTCTTTTTCTGAAGCTTTGTTAAGTGAAAAGACGGATAGGATCCCTGAGGCGTTTGACTGGTTCGCTCCTTTGATCGGCGACTGGGATTGTGATTATTATGATGAATATGTAAAAGGCGAAAAGCGCCACGTCAAAGGTGAGTGGATCTTCAGACGCGTATTGGAAGGAACGGG
>JAILIB010000104.1 GCA_024695505.1 Saccharofermentans sp. | reverse complement strand
GCGATCTGGTGCATCGCGAAGGTCCTGATCTGCACTTCAAAAGGCGTGTGGTTGTGGCTTACGACCGTCGTATGGATCGACTGGTACTTGTTCTCCTTAGGCATCGCGATGTAGTCCTTGAAACGCCCGGGAACGTGCTGGTACATCTCGTGTATGATGCCGAGCACCTGATAGCATTCGATGACCTCGTCAACGATTATCCTGCATGCGAAAAGATCGTAGATCTCGTCTATCGTCTTTCCCTTGTCATGCATCTTCTTGTAAATGCTGTAAAAATGCTTCGGACGGCCTTCAATGTCGTAATGGGTGATGCCGTTCTCTTCAAGCTTCGCCCTGATCTCCGAAACGACCTGTTCCATGAAGTCCTCGCGCTGCTCGCGGTTGCCCCTGACGAGCTTGACGAGCTTGTCGAATTCTTCAGGATGCAGATACTTAAGGCACAGATCCTCAAGCTCCCACTTGACCCTGTAGATACCGAATCTTCCCGCGAACGGAACGTAGATGTCTAATGTCTCCTGAGCCTTTTCGATCTGCTTTTCGGGCGTCTGGAATTTCAGAGTCCTCATGTTGTGCAGACGGTCGGCAAGTTTGATAAAGATGACCCTTATGTCATCAGACATGGCAACAAGCATCTTTCTGACGTTCGATGCCTGAATGTCGTCCTTGGAATTGTATATGACGTTGTCGAGTTTCAGATTGAGTTTTGTAACGCCGTCGACAAGGTTAGCGACAGCCTCGCCGAACTTGCGGGAGACCATGTCGAAATCAGCCGGTGTATCCTCGATCGTATCGTGCAGAAGAGCCGCCGCCAAAGTGTTCACATCGACCTTGAGGTCGGCCAGGATGCTTGCGACCGCCAGAGGGTGGATAATGTACAGACTGCCGTTCTTGCGCTTCTGGTTCCTGTGAGCCTTGAATGCAAAGATGAACGCTTTGCGGAGCATAGCGTTGTCTCTCTCGATAACCTCTTCTTCAAGATTTGCAGCGTGGGCATAGCCGTCATAAGTATTGAGGATATCGGAAAACGAGTCCTCATAATCCTCATCGATCACAGGAACGAGCTCATCGTTTTCGAGGTACTCGCGTTCCTTTGCTTCAGCCTCTGCCGCACTCAGGTCTAAGGCATTAGGTTCATCTTTCTTACTTTTGGCCGGCATTTGTCACCTTCCTGTAAACCTCTGAATCGCTGAGCTTGACCCTTGTCCCGCCCGGTGTGATGTTGAAGCATAATCTCATCGGTGAGATCTCCCTTAGCTTCAGGAGCCCGCAGTCAGCAAACACTTCGAGGCAACGCTTCGTCTGGAACGGCGTGATCTCCGTCTCGGCATTGTTGTTGATGAGCCTCGCAAGGAGGACGCAGTCAACTGTCGAAAGCGAAGTTCCCGCATACTTATTTATTATCTTATAACACTCCGTGAAGTGTTCGTCACGCGGTACCATCAGCGGAATAATGTCCTCGCCCGGTGCGATCTTTGTGATCTGAACGGGATCAAGTCCGCTGGAATAAAGCTTTTCAGCAATCTCAGCCTTCTGCCACATGAAGCCCTTTCCGGGTTCCGGAAGAATATCGCTGATGTGCAGTGACAGCGTCGTTTCACCCCTGAAAGTATATTCGTTCATCGTGTAGCAGATGTCGACTATGTCACCGGACTTCAGAAGATAGAAGTAGTTGCCCATGCCGAAACCAACCGCAGACAAAGTGTATTTTCCCGTGCTGTCTGTCAGATCGAGCCTTAAGTGCGCGCCGTCGCTCATCGTAGCGATCTCCCTTATTATGAGATCCCTGGTAACGAAATTAGGTTTTGCATTACCGATACCAAAAGGCCTTAATCTGCATATCTCACGGTATGATTCAAAGTTCACTGCAGAAGGATCGAGCTCACATTCAACTTCGATCGAATTGTCACTGTCGTCAGAACCGGCGCTGCCGCTTTCTTCAGCAAGCCTTTTTGCTTCAGCTTCCAGAGCTTCCATGAAAGCTCCCATGCCTTCCTTCCTGACAAGCATGCCTGCAGCCTTCTTATGGCCTCCGAAATTAACGAGTTTGTCGGAAATGCCTTCGAGGCACTTGAACAGATCGAACTCGCCGAAAGCCCTTCCGGATCCTTTTGCGCAGCCAGGTTCGGTCACATCGTCAGTAAAGACAAGTGCCGATCTTCCATAGAACTGTGCAAGCTTGCCCGCGACGATGCCGAGCACGCCCTGATGCCAGTTCTTTCCGTAAACAACAACAGGTCCACAGGTGTTCGTAAGACTCCATCTTTCAGGCCTGTCAGGGTTCTCCAGCTGGGCTCTCGCCTCATCGAAGACCTTGGCCTCTATCTCTTTACGCTCTTCATTTTCGCGCGTAAGGTCATCCGCAGCGCGCTTCGCCTCAGACGGATTGTTCTCAAGGAAGAGCTTGAGCGCATCGGAAGAATCGTAAAGCCTTCCTGCCGCATTGATCCTCGGCACGACGTTGAACGAAATGAAGGTTTCATCAAGGGACTTGCCCGGGTTGAGCAGCATCTCGTTGATGACCTTGACGCCAACGTTTGAAGGGTTCTCCATGCTCTTGAAAGCACGCTTTATGATCGTCCTGTTCTCATTGGTGACGGATACCAGGTCAGCGATCGTTGCAAGTCCCGCAAGTTCTACCGCCTGACGCCACAGATTGCCGTTGACGCCGTGCCTGCCGTCTTTACCCAAAGCCTCGACCAGCTTGAGAGCTACTCCCGCACCGCAAAGCTCCGTGAACGGATAAGTGTTGTCAGGCCTCTTGGCGCAGATGACGCAGTCAGCCTCAGGCAGATCGTCCTTAACGTTGTGGTGATCGGAAACAATAACCTTTATACCGCGGGACTTCAGCTCAGCAACGGTATCAAGGTTCGTGACTCCGCAGTCGACCGTAATGACCAGGCTCGGGCTTTCCTCGATGACCTTGTCCATTATCTTTTCGGTCAGACCGTAACCATGCTCGGACCTGTGCGGAACAATGTACCTGACGTCAGCATTATGGCTTCTGAAATATCTGACGAGTATCGCAGTCGCGGTAACGCCGTCACAGTCGTAATCCCCGTAAACAAGGATCCTCCCGTGACAGTCTATCGTCTCATTGATAATGTCGACAGCCTTGCGCATGTCGTTGTAAAGAAACGGATCGTGCCAAACACCCGCGTCTTCAGCCAAAAACTTCTCGACTGACTGGTCTTCCGTTATACCGCGATTCTTTAGCAAAACACCAAGGAGCGTACCAGCATCCGCAACTTTTTCAGATGCCGATAAGCGCCAGTTCTTACCGGTCAATAACATAAAACTATTCTCAACTTTGCCTTTATTGACCTTATTATAACGAAACGCTTTTAACTGTGCAAAACTAAAGGATTTCTGATTAACTGTCTGACACAAACAGTCCCGTTTTTCACAAAAAAGTCCCAACTTTTCCGAAAAATCTTGAAGGCTAAGGAGGCCAGGATTATAGTCAGTTAAATAATGACTTACTAATTTAGTATTTTCGATTGTTTCGTAAGTGCGTTTTCGCAGAATTATCAGTCCGTAAGTATAAATGCACATACGAAATGCAGTGTTTTTTCAAATTCGTATGTGCCTGATTGGTTTTTCCGGCATCTGAACACTAAAATGCACTTACGAAATCCATCATTTTTCAGTTTTAGTAAGTCAGCAAACTACTATTTAAAATCCTGGAGGAAAAATGCTATGGATATCAATGATTTATTTGGCGCTGATACTCTATCTGAAGATCTTCAAGCTCGAAAAAACACGATAGAACAATTGATCGAAAGATTAAAACAGGAAATCAGCGAGTCACCTGAAGGAACTCTCAGAATAACAAAAAACCGGAAAAAGCACCAATACTTTCATAGACAAAACCAACATGATCCAATCGGAACATATCTGCCAGTCAAAAACTACCCCACAGCGGTAAAACTGGCACAAAAGGAATACGACATAAAATTACTTGCTTTACTTGAAGACCAACTTAAAGCCATTGATAAACTCCTTAAAAACTATAAACCGGGTGCAGTCATGCAATTATACGAATGCTTAAATCCGCAGCGCAAATCCCTGGTAACACCGATAATTCTTACTGATGAGAAATATGTCAAACAATGGCTTAACAAACCTTACAACAAAATGGGTTTTGGCAAGGATGATCCGGAGTACTATACTTCCAAAGGCGAACGTGTAAGGTCCAAATCAGAGCTCCTGATCGCTGAGGCACTTATCAGATACAACATACCTTACCGGTATGAGTTTCCCGTCTATCACAATGGTGTATTATTGGCTGTGCCGGATTTTAACTGCTTGAACGTCAGGCAGAGAAAAGACTACTATTGGGAACATTTGGGAATGCTTGCAGACCCGAATTACGCAAATAAAAACGTGAAAAAGCTTGAGAGGTATTCACTTGCACCTGACTTTGATGAATCTAGTCTGATACTGACCATGGAAACGAATAAGCATCCTTTGAACACGAGAGTTATAGAGGAGAAGATCAAGCGTTTCCTGCTTTAGGTCAGTCAATAAAACCTCACGACAAACAGTCTTTGCTCTCTTACCTGAACCTGTCTCTAAGTTTCTTCTGCTTGTCGAATATCAGGTTGTACTGGATCATCTGAAG
>JAILIB010000042.1 GCA_024695505.1 Saccharofermentans sp. | reverse complement strand
CATGCTCTACCGTATAACCGAAGATCCCGTCTTCATAACGATGGTGGCTCTCCTCTATAACTGCATCGCTTTCGTTCCGCAGTTCTTCTGGGGCGCGCTCAGAGATCTTTTTAAAAAGTTCAGGCCGGGGATCTTCTCCGTCCCTTTACTCCTGTCAGGCTTTCTCATCTACTTCATCACTGACGCGAAAGACGCCTTGTGCTGGACTTCCCTGGTCCTGCTTTCCACCGGCAACGCGCTCATCCACGTCGCAGGCGCGGAACTGACGATAAGGACTTCAGGCGGCACCCTCACACCGGTCGCGGTCTTTGTAAGCGGCGGTTCGTTCGGCGTTATCCTCGGGCAGGTCCTCGCAGCTACAAACATGTCCTTCTGGTGGATTGCGCTCCTTTGCGCACTGATGCTGCCGCTGGTCATCGCCGGCGAAACTCTGTATAAGGACAACCCTGAAGAAAGCGATGACTGCTCCGGCTTCAACTACGTCATTCCGGGAAGAAAGGCCGTTATTGTAATCCTCGCAGTCTTTTTCATCGTAGCCGTCAGGGCCCTGATCGGAAACGAGATTCCGCTTGCATGGAAAACGACTCTTACGCAGTCGGTCCTCCTCTATGTCTTCATGGGTATAGGCAAGGCTTTGGGCGGCGTCCTGACCGACAGGATCGGCATGAGAAAGACCGCCTTTATCAGCATAATCGGAGCACTCCCGTTCCTTATCCTCGGCAACAAGCTCATGGTCGTTTCGCTCATCGGAATAATGTTCTTCAGCATGACGACCGCAGTGACGATCGGCATGGCGGTATCTGTCATGAAGATAGCTCCGGGAGCCGCATTTGGCGTCACGACAATCGCGCTGTTCGCCGGCGCGACCATCTCATGGTATACGGGAAGCGGCAGTTTTCTGACGAACGTCGTCATTATCGTGATCACATCGGCAATATGTTTTCTGATGTCTATGTATATAATTAAACCTGAAAGAGAGGAAGCTTGAATGGATCTGAATCTGTTTAATTTTGACGTTATGGGCGGCGGCAGCGGCGGTGGCGGTGCTGTTATCCTTGCTTTGCTGGCAATGCTTGGGATCGTTATCCTGGTAGTGGTTGCGGTCGGTATCGCAAGCACGGTCGTTCTCATTATTCTCATGAACAAGAAGAGAAAGCAGAACAAGGCTGAAGACGCCATGAATTCCGAGTTCGGCCGGACTCCTCCTCCGGGGACCGTATAAATAAGGCTTTTGAAGGCCAGTTACCCTGTTAGTTAAGGCACATTTTCCGTGCCGTATCTTTTTTCCTGAAACACTTTTTTCGAAAAAAGTGTGAAATTCCATGTGCAAGTTCGTCTTATGGGTGAGTACTCAAAAAACGAAAAGGAAGGTTATTCGAAATGAATAATGAAGATGTATTGAGACTATTCGATACATATGCCGATGACGCATTCCGCCTGGCATATTCGTATCTGGGCTCAAGACACAATGCGGAAGACGTTGTTCAGGACGTTTTCGTAAAGCTGATAAGATCCGATATCTCCATCACCAAAGGAAAAGAAAAATCATACATCCTTACGATGGTCGCCAACAAATGCAGGGACTTTCTGAAATCGGCAGACGTCAATTTCAAGGCTCCTTTCGAAGATGCGGCCGAGGTAGGGTCAGAAGAAGAACCTGATGAAGACGATACGGAAATTTATGCAGCCGTTGCGGAACTTCCCGACAAACTCAGAGCAGCGGTCCATCTACATTATTACGAAGGCTATTCCCTGAAAGAAATAGCCGACATCCTGGACATAGCCCCGTCCGCAGTGTCGATGAGGCTTACCAGGGCGAAGGAGATTCTGAAAAAACGTTTTACGGGAGGTAGCCGCTATGCAGGATGAATACATCAAAGCTATCGAAAAGATAAAAATGGATAATGACAGAAAAAAAGATATGAGAAAAGTATTGGAAATGGAACTGGCTTCCACACCGAGGAAGCCCGCCAGGACAACCCGCTTGTCCGGCAGTAAAAAGGCTGCGATCGCAGCCGCGGCAATAGCAGTAACAATGACCGGCGTAATGCTGATCCCGTCCGCCAGGAGCACGATCAACGCAGCAGTAAAGGCGATATTCAACAAGCCCATCCCCAAGGGCGCCATTGACGAGTCGGTATACGAATCGAAAGGCCGCGAAGAAAGGGTAATCCCTTCTGACATCCCCGATTATTCCTCACACGTCTCCGAAGTCGAAAAGCGCGACAAGGAAGAAGACGAGGCAATGAAGAAGATCACCGTGACCAAGCCCGATTACTTCAAGGACGACACCCTCAACCAGCTCGCCAAGACCTACATGGAGAAGGGCTACACGATCCTGATGAACGAAAAGAACTGCGACCTGAGCCACGAAGTCGAAGGCTTCAAGGAAGCTTCCTGGTACACTGAAGGATTCCACGTTGAATATCACGTCGGCGACAACGCCACAGGCCATTCCGGCAGCACGTTCGTTTTCAAGGCAACCGAAGAGCAGCTCCAGGGTTACCTCAAGAACCAGCATTTCATGATCAACGACGAGCGTGAGCAGCACGGCCAAAAAAAGGTCTCATTCGACAAGTTCTGGAAGAAGAGCACCGACGCCGAAGGCAACGTGATCTACAAGGCTTCCTGGAAGGGACCCGAGCCTGTCACAAAGCTCCTTCCCTCCGACAGAGCGCGCTTTACAAACTACGAGCTCACTTATGACCCGGCCTCACATATTGCAGTCTGCGTGATTGAAGACGGCGGCGGCATCGGCTGAACCGGCTTCATCCGCATCCCGTAAACTTTTGTGTAAACAACCGAGCGCAAAATGTTTACGAAACATTCCATCAACAGTAAAGGGGATATCGCATTTTGCGGCATCCCCTTTAGTTTGTTGTTATTTCAAATCTTCAAAAACCGCGTTGTAATCGCCCTTGAAACAGAATCCGTTCATGCCTGCTTTCCGGGCTCCCGCCACGTTCTCTTCCCTGTCATCAACGAACAGGCATTCTTCTGCCGGAAGTCCGTATTTGGCGAGAAATGCCTGATAGATCTGCACATCGGGCTTGAGCATGAGATAGTCGGAAGAAACGAACACGCCGTCGAAAAAATCCAGCGGCAGAAACTTCGGAAAATACTCGTAGAAAAGGTCGCTCGCATTAGACAGTACGAAGATCTTGTAGCCGCCCTTCTTCGCCTTTTCGCAAAAGTCCCTTGCGCCGTCTAAAGGAATCATACAGATGTCCCAATGGTTAGCGCAGTTCTTCAATGCCCAGTGGTATTTCTCAGGGACCCTGCCCTTAACCAGATCAAACCTGTCAGCGTCCTTTATGTCGCCCCTGTCTCCCATCAACCATTCCGGGCCTTCGAAGAGCTCTTTCCTGATGATGTTTTTCTCCTCATCAGAGGAACAGAATCTATTGAGCACGAACTCCGGATTGAAATCCAGGAGCACGTTTCCCATGTCCAGTACGATGTTTTTTATCATGCGTCAGTCACTCTCTCCGTCCGCCGATAATTCGACCTTGCGC
>JAILIB010000029.1 GCA_024695505.1 Saccharofermentans sp. | reverse complement strand
CCTCTGTGTACGATAGTTGATCGTCTCGGGCTTCTTTACTTCGCCGTGCGACCAGCTCTTGATAACTTCGGGAGAAGCGAGCTGGATGCTTATTTTTGTAAGATGATTTGTATCGTTCATGTATCGAGCTCTCCTTTACATGTCATCGTCGTCGCCGGAATCGTCGCCGAAATCATCGACATCCTCTTCCATGATGTTTCCATGCTCGTCAGCTTCAACGAAACCGGAGCTGAAGATATCTGCGGGCGACTCTGCGTCCTCGCCGTCGAGTGAGAGGCGGGTGTGCTCGTCCATTTCGCTGTAGGTGTCGAGTGATGTCTTCTCCTCAGCGACATATTCCTTACCGTCCGTGTATGTTCTTACGTCGAGTGCAAGAGCCTTGAGCTCGTTGACGAGGACGTTGAACGACTCCGGAATACCAGGCTCGGGGATGTTCTTGCCGCGGATGATGGCATCGTAGGTCTTTGAACGTCCTTCGATATCGTCGGACTTGACTGTGAGGATCTCCTGGAGTGTATGAGCAGCACCGTAAGCTTCGAGTGCCCAAACTTCCATTTCTCCGAATCTCTGTCCGCCGAACTGAGCCTTACCGCCCAGAGGCTGCTGTGTAACGAGTGAGTAAGGTCCTGTGGATCTTGCGTGCATCTTGTCGTCGACAAGGTGGTGCAGTTTCATGTAGTACATGACACCGACTGTTACACGGTTCTCGAAAGGCTCACCGGTACGTCCGTCATAGAGGATGGTCTTACCGTCTGAATCGATTCCTGCAAGCTCGAATGCATCAGCGATGTCGTTCTCGTTTGCACCGTCGAATACAGGTGTTGCGATCTTCCAGTTGAGTGCCTTGGCTGCTCTTCCGAGGTGAACCTCGAGGAGCTGACCGATGTTCATACGTGAAGGAACGCCGAGCGGGTTGAGGCAGATATCAAGTGTCGTACCGTCGGGGAGGAAAGGCATATCCTCTTCAGGAAGGATCCTGGAGACGACACCCTTGTTTCCGTGACGTCCTGCCATCTTATCGCCGACAGAAAGCTTACGCTTCTGAGCTACGTAAACACGTACGCGCTTGTCTACACCGTTCTTGAGGTTGCCGTTTGTTTCCTTTGTTGAAACAACGACATCGACAACAACACCGGAACCGCCGTGAGGAACTCTCTTGGAGGTATCCTTAACGTCTCTTGCCTTCTCACCGAAGATCGCCTTGTAGAGACGCTCTTCAGCTGTCTGGTCTGTCTCACCCTTAGGTGAAACCTTACCTACGAGGATATCACCGTCCTTGACCTCGGCACCGATCATTACGATACCGTTCTCATCGAGGTTGGAAAGTGCATCGTCACCGACGTTCGGAACTTCCCTTGTGATCTGCTCAGGTCCGAGCTTTGTCTCTCTGGCCTCGCACTCATGCTCCTCGATATGGATGGATGTATAAACGTCGTCTCTTACGATCCTCTCGTTAACGAGAACAGCGTCCTCGTAGTTGTAACCTTCCCATGTGGTGAAGCCGATGAGAACGTTTCTTCCGAGAGCGAGCTCGCCTTCGTCAGTAGCAGGACCGTCAGCGATCGTGTCGCCGGCCTTGACCTTGTCACCCATTGAGACGATAGGTCTCTGGTTGATGCAGGTGCTCTGGTTGGATCTCTGGTACTTGGCGAGCATGAATGTATCAACGCTGCCGTCCTTTGCCGTAACTTCGATCCTGTCAGCGGATACATAGCTTACGACACCGTCGTGAGGTGCGACTACGCAAACGCCGGAGTCCTTGGCTGCACGGTATTCCATACCTGTACCGATGATAGGTGCTTCAGGCTTGATGAGAGGTACGGCCTGACGCTGCATGTTCGAGCCCATGAGAGCACGGTTAGCGTCGTCGTTTCCGAGGAACGGGATAAGGCTCGTGGAAACTGAAACGAGCTGCTTAGGCGAGATGTCCATGTAGTCGATCTCTTCGGGATCGAGCTGGAGGAACTGGTCTAAGTGACGGCAAACGACCTTCTTGTTCTCAAATCTGCCGTTCTCGTCGATAGGCTCGTTAGCCTGAGCGATGTTGTAATCGTCCTCTTCGTCAGCAGCCATGTATCTGACTTCGTCTGTGATGACCTTGTTGACCTTGTCGTACTTGCGGTAAGGTGTCTCGATGAAGCCGTACTTGTTGATACGAGCATAGATAGCGAGTGAGGTCATGAGACCGATGTTCTGACCTTCCGGTGTCTCGATCGTACACATACGTCCGTAGTGTGTAGGGTTGATGTCTCGGACTTCCATTGAGGCACGCTCTCTGGAGATACCGCCCGGACCAAGTGCGGAAAGTCTTCTCTTGTTCGTGAGCTCAGCGAGCGGGTTGTTCTGATCCGCGAAAGCTGAGAGCTGTGAAGAACCGAAGAACTCACGGAAGGAAGCTGAAAGAGGTCTTGTGTTTACAAGGCTCGTAGCTGTTACGACTTCGCCTTCCTTGGAAGAGATCTGGGAGATCCTGTCTCTTGTGTTCTTCTCAACACGTGCGATACCTGTGCGGAGCTGGCTCTGGAGGAGCTCACCAACGCTTCTTACACGACGGTTTCCGAGGTGGTCGATGTTGTCGACCTTACCGATTCCGCGGTGCAGGCCGAGGAAGTAGGAAACGAATGCGTAGATATCGTCAACTGTGAGGTTTCTGGGCATAAGGTCAGCCTTGCGCTCTGTGAGCTCAGACTCAAGTCTTGCGGAGATGTCGGACTTGCCACCGTCTCTTACTGACTCGATGATCTCACGGAGAACGGAAACTCTTACGTCCTCATTGATAGGTGTGTTGTTGATGTCGAAGTTCTTGAGGTCCTTCTTGGCGAAGCTGTTCCTGATATAAGTATCAGCATCAACTCTGCCGTTGCCGATGACCTTGAGAGGTGTCTCATCGAACTCATCCTCATCAGCAGCCCTGACGAGCTTCTTAGGATAGATGAGGCAGGAAATGATGCCTGCGTCCTCGATCTTCTTTGCGATCTCGGCTGTGATGATGGTGTTCTTCTTTACGATGACTTCGCCGTCGTCAGATGTGACGTCTTCAGCGGTCTTCTGGCCGACGATTCTGCCGGAGAGACGGAACTTCTTGTTTACCTTGAAGATACCGACGCGCTCCAAGTCATATCTGAGAGAATCGAAATATGTCTTGTTGAGGATGTTCTTTGCGTTCTCAACTGTGAAAGGCTCGTTATTACGTACCTTCTTGAAGAACTCGGCATAAGCTGCTGTCTGGGGATCCTCGGCATCCTTTGTCTCGTCCTTCTCAAGTGTCATCCTGAGGCACTCCTCATCACCGAACATGTTGATGATGTCCTCGTTCGTAACGAGGCCTAAGCACCTGAGGAATACAGGCAGAGAAATCTTATGGGATTTATCTACTACTATATATATAAGGTTATATTCGTCGGGCTCGCCATCCTTGGAAGCCTTGTCCTTGATGCCGACCTTGCTCTCCTTCTCATCTTCCTCGATGAGGATCCATGATCCCCTGTAAGGAATGAGCTCAGCGGAAAGAAGCCTGTTGCCCATCTTGCTCCTGGCCTCACCATAGTAAGCTCCGGGTGATCTTACGATCTGGTTGATGACTACACGCTCGGCGCCGTTGATGATGAACGTTCCCTGATTGGTCATGATAGGGAAATTGCCAACGAAAGCCTGCTCATCGGTAACTGTTCCGTCTACCTTGTTGCGCAGACGAAGGTTGATGTACAGCGGAGCGGCATAGTTGCTGTCGTTCTTCTTGCAGCAGTCGATGATGAAAGACTTTGAATACTTGGGCTGGACCTTGTTTTTCCTGCTGGAAGAGCTCTTCTCGTTCTCTTTTCCTGTAGGATCACACGGGTTGTCCTGATCGAAGACCTTGTCTACGAAATAAACCTCGTATTTGCCCTGCTCGTCAGTAATCGGCGAGATCTCGTCGAAAATCTGCTGCATTCCCTCATCGATGAACCATTGATAAGACTGTCTCTGGTTGTCGATAAGGTTAGGCACCTCGATTACTTCGTTGATCTTGGAATACGACTGCCTCTCTGTCTTGCCTTGTTTTACGGAATGGACCATGACTAACGAATCACCTCACACAAAGCTTAAAAAACCTAAGTTTAAGCAGTTATTACGTTGAAAAAGCCTATTT
>JAILIB010000015.1 GCA_024695505.1 Saccharofermentans sp. | reverse complement strand
CAGGGAAACCGATTTCGGTGCAGTTCTGATAGACAAGAACCATCTGAACGGCGCGCCTTTCGATATGGCGGTCGTCTGCGAGATACTGAATCCGACTGCAGGCAAGGGCGAACTTAGGGGAACAATAAAGGAAGTATTAGGAGATATCGGAAACAACGATGTCCGCATGATGACTGTTCTCCGCCAGTTTGGTCTTTCGCCGACCTTCCCGGACGCGGTTCTCAAGGAAGTCGAGCCCGTCAAACCGAGCCTTGACGAAGAAACCGTAAATAAGGCGGTAGCCGCAGGAAGAAAGGATCTTAGAGATCTTCTTACCATTACGATCGACGGCGAGGACGCAAAGGACCTCGATGACGCCATCTCTCTGGAAGAACTGAAAAACGGCAATTTCAGACTGTACGTTCATATAGCTGACGTTTCAAACTATGTCCGTGAAAAGACCGCGCTTGATGCGGAAGCTTATTCACGCGCGACTTCCGTTTATCTGGTTGACCGCGTCATTCCGATGCTTCCGCCAAAGCTTTCGAACGGCATCTGCAGCCTTAATCCCAAGGCTGACAGGTTTACACTGACCTGCGAGATGCTTGTTGACCGCGAAGGAAGCACCTATGACGGAAAGATTTATGAGAGCGTGATCCACAGTGATGCCCGCATGAGCTATAACGAATGCTACAGGATCCTGACGGAACCTTTGGATACGGACGATAAGGAGTACGGCCCTATCGTGCCTATGCTCTCGAAGATGAAGGTCCTTGCCGAGATCTTAAAGTCAATGAGGGAGAGAAGGGGAGCGCTCAGATTCGAGTTCCCTGAGACCAAGGTCATCTTAAATGACGATCAGACGGTCAAAGAGGTCATGCCGGAGCCGGACAATTTCGTTCACGGCATAATCGAATCGTTCATGATCTGCGCGAACGAGTTTGTTGCCAAGACATACTGTTCGATGAGCTATCCGTTCGTTTACCGTGTCCATGAAGACCCGGATCCGATCAAGATCGCCCGCTTTGCTTCCGTCGCAAAATATCACGGAGCGATGGGACGCCTTTCGGGAAAGATCCAGCCCGCGGACATTGTGCGTTTCATGGATACGATCGGCGATGACGACGCTCTTCCGGTCCTTGACCAGCTGCTCCTCCGCTCGATGGCGAAGGCCCGCTATTCGTCCGAATGCCTGGGCCACTTCGGTCTCGCATCAAAGTACTACTGTCATTTCACAAGCCCTATCAGACGTTATCCGGATCTCATGATCCACCGTATAATCAAGAGCCACCTCCACGGCGAGAACAAGCGCTCGCATTTCGGAGGAATAGTCGAAGCTGCCGCCGAGCAGTCTTCGGAAATGGAGCGTAACGCGGTCGATGCCGAGCGCGCATCAGTTGACATCAAGGTCTGTGAATTCATGGCCGATAAGGTCGGTGAACACTATGAGGGCATGGTCTCTTCCATTATCGAATCCGGCTGCTTCGTTATGCTCGACAGTTCGATAGAGGGATTCGTTCCTTTCAGGACCTTAAGCGACCACTACTACTTTGACGAGCAGCGCTACCGTGCTGTCGGAGCAAGGGGTGGCGCAGTAATCAACATAGGCCAGAGGATGGGCGTTGTCGTTGACAACGTTGATACGGAACTTAACCGCATCGACTTAAGGTTTGAGGATGAGTTTGAACATACGCCCGCGCGCAAAGGCTTTTCCTCCTCTTATAAGAGTGACAGGCCTTCGAGGAGCGGACGGAAGAAAAGCGATTACAGACCCTCAAAGGGAAGGACGGGCGGCAAGCCCAAATCGTTCGGCGGCAGGACCGGCCGCGGCGGCAAAAAAGGAAGAAGATAAAGAAATAAAGTCTTTTTAATTGACAATCAGAGCTTGGTTGTTGTACTATTTCGGGGTCAGCGATGACGGAGAACGAGTAGTTCGGGAGTTCGCCTTCAGAGAGCATTGTCCGAGGCTGGAAGACAAGCGGCATGAATCCGGATGAATAACAGCTCCATCAGCTGGAACAATTTAAAGTGATCTCCGCTCTGCCGGAGATAACTCAGGTGGCACCGCGGACATAATTACTGATTAGTTCGTCCTGAACTTGGAACACGAGATGTTTTAGGTTCGGGGCGTTTTTGTTTTTAAGACCAACCGGAGAAAGGAAGAGCACATGGGCAACATTTACAGAGACAAATACATCAACGAACTCACTGAGCAGGACGTTGGAACGGAACTCAGGGTATGCGGCTGGATAGAGAATATCAGAGATCACGGCGGCGTTTCCTTTATCGACTTAAGAGACATGTACGGAACGCTTCAGGTCGTCATGCGCGATACAAGCCTTCTTGACGGTCTGGTCAAGGAAGAGTGCATCTCAGTCGAAGGCAAGATCGAGCACAGAGACGAAGAGACATACAATCCCAAGATCGCTACGGGTACTATCGAGCTTGAGGCTCACAAAGTTGACGTGCTCGGAAAGGTCTATACACAGCTTCCTTTCGAGATCATGACATCCAAGGAGATCAGGGAAGACGTAAGGCTCAAGTACAGATATCTCGATCTGCGTAACCAGAAGGTCAAGGATAACATCGTATTCAGATCAAATGTCATTGCTTTCCTGAGACAGAAGATGACGGAGATGGGATTCCTTGAGATCCAGACTCCTATCCTTACGAGCTCTTCACCTGAGGGCGCGAGAGACTACATCGTTCCTTCAAGAAAGTTCAAAGGCAAGTTCTATGCACTTCCGCAGGCGCCTCAGCAGTTCAAGCAGCTGCTCATGGTCTCAGGATTCGATAAGTATTTCCAGATCGCTCCCTGCTTCAGGGACGAGGATGCAAGAGCAGACAGGTCTCCGGGAGAGTTCTACCAGCTCGATTTCGAGATGAGCTTTGCAACGCAGGAAGACGTTTTCAGGGCAGGTGAGGAAGTCCTTACTGCTGCATTTGAGAAGTTTGCTCCGAAAGGTGCAAAGGTTACTGCGGCACCTTATCCGGTCATCCCTTACAAGCAGGCAATGCTTGAATTCGGTACAGATAAGCCCGATCTCAGAAACCCTTTGAGGATAATCGACGTATCCGAGTTCTTCTCAAGATGCACGTTCAAGGCTTTCCAGGGAAAGACCGTCCGTGCGATCAACGTTCACGCAAAGCTTTCCAAGGGCCAGCACGAAAAGATGCTCAAGTTTGCCCAGGATGACCTCGGAATGGGCGGCTTAGGCTACCTTGAAGTTCTTGAGAATATGAGCTACAAGGGACCCATCGACAAGTTCATTCCTGATGACATGAAGTCTGAACTTAAGGACCTTGCTGGTCTTGAAGCAGGTGACACCATCTTCTTCATCGCCGACAACGAGGCACGTGCAAACGAGTGCTCCGGAAAGATCCGTAACGAGCTCGGTGCAAGACTCGGCCTGATCGAGGAGAATGCTTTCAGATTCTGCTTCGTCAACGATTTCCCGATGTTCGAGATCGATCCCGAGACACACAAGTACATCTTCACGCACAACCCGTTCTCAATGCCGCAGGGCGGCCTTGAGGCGCTTAATACAAAGGAACCCGGAGAGATCCTTGCTTACCAGTACGACATCGTCTGCAACGGCATAGAGCTTTCTTCCGGTGCTGTCAGAAACCATGACCTCGAGATCATGAAAAAGGCATTCGAGATCGCAGGATATTCCGAGGAAGAGCTCAAGACCAAGTTCGGAGCGCTCTACAACGCATTCCAGTTTGGTGCGCCTCCGCATGCAGGAATGGCTCCCGGCGTTGACAGAATGATCATGATCCTTAAAGGTGAGGAGAATATCAGGGAAGTCATTGCTTTCCCTATGAACGGAAACGCTCAGGATCTTCTCTGCGGCGCGCCTGGTGACGTTACCGAGCAGCAGCTCAGAGAGGTCCATATCAAAGTCAGACAGTAATCTTACGGATGAAAGTCTATTTCCTGACATTAGGATGCAGGGTCAACCAGTACGAGACTGACGCCTTGAGGAGCATGTTCCTCGAAAGGGGGCATGAGCTCGCGGAAAAGCCTGAAGATGCAGACTGCTGCGTGGTAAACACGTGTTCTGTCACGAGCGAGGCCGACAGGAAATCAAGACAAATGCTCCGTAAGATGGCCAGACTCAATCCCGGGACTATCGTCGTTGCCGCAGGGTGTTCTGCAGAGACCACCGACGGCAAGGTCGCGGCGGACATCGTAGCCGGCACGAAAGAGCGCCTGACGATAGTGGACAGGGCGGAAAAGCTCTTTGCCGAAAGAAAGGACCTCACGCATGAGCAGGAACATGTAAGGCCTGAAGTATCCAAAAAGGACGACTTTCACGACTTTGGGAGCGTTCTGTCTCCCGAAGGCTGCCGTGCCTTCATGAAGATAGAAGACGGGTGTGATTCTTTCTGCACCTACTGCATAATCCCGTTCGCAAGGGGAAGGGTCGCAAGCAGAAGCCCGGAATCCTGCATAAAGGAAGCAAGATACCTTGCACAGAACGGATTTAAGGAGATCATCGTGTCTGGGATCCATCTTTGCTCTTACGGCAAGGACAGGGGAGAAGACATCATGTCGCTGGCAAAACTCCTTAAGCAGATCGACGATACGGAAGGCCTTGAAAGACTGAGGCTAGGCTCTCTTGAACCGATATCCATGACCGATGAGTTCATTGACGCGTTAGCAGGACTCAAGCATATCTGTCCGTCTTTCCATCTTTCATTGCAGAGCGGTTCTGACACCGTCCTGAAGAGAATGAACAGGCACTACGATTCAAAAGGCTATGCATCGCGCGTAAAGCGCCTCAGAGAGCGTTTTCCTGGCATGTCTCTGACCACTGACATTATCGTCGGATTTCCCGGTGAAACCGATGAGGAATTTGAAGAGACGATGCGTTTTGCAAAAGAGATGGGATTTGCTAGGATCCACGTTTTCCCTTATTCGCTTCGCGAAGGAACGAAGGCCGCTTCAATGGAGCAGGTTGCCCATGAGGTCAAGAAACAGCGTGAATCAAGGCTGTTGGCGCTTGCGTCGGATCTTTCGGCAGAGTTTGCCAAAGCCATGAAAGGAAGAAATGAAGACGTCCTTGTCGAGAAGGTTTCAGGCCTGACAGCTTCAGGATACACAAGGAATTACGTCAGGGCAGAGGTGCTTTTTGATGCCGGAAACGGCGTCCCGGTTCCAGGCGACGTTATCAGAGGCGTTGTTACGGGAAGCAAAGGTGCGGAAATTGTCCTGAAAAACGGTCTTTGATTTTATAAAGAAACTTTACAATTTAAAACCCAAATGTGCTAAAATACAACTGTATAAGGATATTCCCTTATCAGGAGGATAGCTTTTTGGAAGACAGCACCGCTAAATTTAATCTTTCAGGTGACAGGATCGCGGACGTTCACGCGCTTATGTCTTATGTGCTTTCAGCACTGAAAGAGAAGGGCTACAATCCCATCAATCAGTTGGTGGGTTACTTCATTTCGGGCGATCCTACCTACATCACGAATTACAAGGGTGCAAGAGGCCTTATCAAGAGGATAGACCGCGACGAGTTGCTCGAGGTCATCATTAACGATTACTGCTCCAGGCTGTGATCTTTTTCACGAGGAATAATTAATGGCTAAACCCGCAGGGCGTATTATGGGCATAGATTTCGGTATGAAGCATATCGGAGTCGCGCTTTCAGATGAATCCAGGATAATCGCAAGAGGCTATGAGACCGTTAACTGGAACGGGGTAGATGACTCATGGGCGATAAACCGAATCTGCGAGATCATCAAGGAGATGAACGTGAACGCGATGGTCATCGGAAGACCCACCAGGACTGACGGCACAAAGTCAGAGACTGAAGCCAAGGCGGAGGCCTTCGGAGAAAAGCTCAAGGAGGCATGCGGCATCGAGCCCGTCTATAAAGACGAGCGTTTTACGACGGTCATGGCCTCCAGATACCTTCACGACTGCAACATTAAGGCAAAAAAGCAGAAAAAGGTCATAGATCAGGTCGCGGCTGAGATAATTCTGCAGGAATATCTCGATATGCTATAATAATTATTATTTTTCTTGAAAAGGAGATAATTATTATGTCTGAAGATAAAGATATGAACCAGAGCGAGCCTATTAACAGCAAGGATGAGCTCCTTAACGCTATTGCCGAGATGGATGTTGATATGGACCGCACCATCACTCTTACCGATGAAGAGACAGGCGAGGACATCGAATTCATAGTTAACGATACGTTCAACATGAACGGTAAGGAATACATCGTTCTCCTCCAGCCCACAGATGATCCTGATGCAGATTATGAGTATCTGATCATGGAGACTGTCACTGTTGACGGCGAGGAAATGCTCCAGACCCTTACGGATAAGGAAGCAGACATAATCTACGATTATTACGATAAGCTCTGCGATGAGCTTTACGGAGACGATGAAGAATCAGACGAATAACAAGCCCGCGGGCCTTCGTAAGAAGAGGGCCCTAAAGGAAGCGCTGAAGGCCAAGCAGGCGGGAGAGTCACTGAAGTCCGACAATGGCGAGGATGACCTTCTTGTAATACGTGACGCCTACAGTCACAAAGAATACTATCTTTCCGTTATCGACACATTTCTTTTGCAGAAAACGGAATATTTCGTCATGTACAACTATGTTCCGGACAACGGCAATCATAACCCGCCGGAGCTTGTCATCATGCGCGCGGGACGTTCTCCTAAGGGCGACCAGATCTTCTATTCGATAAAGGACAAGGATGAGCTTGACCGCGCCTTTGTATGCTTCATGCGCAGATTCTACGCATCCAAGACGCCTGATGAAAAGACCAGGAGCGGAGTGGCATCCGGAGAAAGCGCGGCTGAATGAAATTTGTAGAGAAGGTTTCCGGATGGCTGATCGCCCTTGGACTGGCTGTCGCGGTCCTTCTTGCATTCAATTATCTTGATGTTTTTATCATGACCGGCTTCAAGATGGCAGGCTACAATACCTCCGTTTACAGAGGCCTTGTTTCAGGAACTGCAGCTGCCGTCAATGCAGTTGTGTTCGGTCTTATATTCTTGATCTGCAAAAAGCTTAAAAGACCCCTTCTCAAGGTAAACAAGATCGGTTTTAAAGAAGCGGTACTGGTTCTGATACTGACTCTCGGAATGCTCGGATTCGTCTTTACGTTCATCATTATTTCGGACAAGATCAGCGATTACATAAAATCCCTTTCGGAACAGATGGAACAGTACAAGCAATCCGTCGACAGGTATTCCAATGTTAAGCAGGAAGTAGTTCCGTTGTGGGATTCTTTACTCTACCTGGTATCGCTTTGTTTCATAGTCCCCCTTGAGGAAGAGTTTATCTTCAGAGGAGCCATATTCGGGATCCTGAAAATGAAGATGAGACCGGCAACAGCACTCGTGATCACGGCAGCCATCTTCGGCATCATGCACCGTGTATCCATTCATACGGCATATGCCCTTGTTTGCGGGATCATACTGACGGCATGCTATCACTATACTGAAAACATCTTTGCTTCAGTCGCCATGCATTCGATCTTTAACATTCTCGGTTCCGGTCTGGGCGAGCTTCTCAAGCTTGAAAAACTTGGGATCCCTGCAGCTGTCAGGAATGAGGTTATTTCCGATATCAACATCATATGCATCCTGTGTATGGTTCCCGGAGCATTGGCATTTTTAGGGCTGAGGCACTATTCGAAAAAACGCCTGAAGGTCAAGGCTGAAAGCGTGGCCGTCAGTGAGTAAGCTCGATCTGTTCAGATTCGGAAGCATGAGACGCAGGAAGATCGCCGTCTATCTGACCACGATCGTGGCGGTTATCCTTGCGGCAGCACTGTTCATGGTTTCGATCGGCTTTTTCAGTTACAGGGCAGAACTTGTAACCGTTACCGCTACTGAAACGGACGTCGGAGATACTGCAGCCGGGACCGGAGTAGATGCAGAACTCATCCCAAACGTCAACATGATAAGCGATTCCTCTTTCGAAAGCAGGAGCAAGTACTTCAGCATGCTTGTCGCAGGCAATTCCGGAAACGCCGTATATCTTAAGCCTGATGCTGTTCTTAAAAGCGGATTTGACGGAAAAACGGCTACGGGCGCTTCAGCCCGCATCGTTTCGATCGACGCTGACGGAGTAATGAACGAGAAGTATTCCGGTACCGTTACCGGTTTTGAGTCGGCGAGACTTGGTGCTGTTGCTTCTATGGATGACATCAGGGGCCTTTACGGCGAAGATTCGATCGTGAAGGTAAGAGGATTCGGCGGAACGGTCTGCGCGCTTACCCAGGAAGGATTTATCCTTTACGACATTACGAGCCAGCAGCTCGCGGGCAGGGTTTCAGGAAACGAGAGTTTTATGGACATTGCCTGCGCGGATTCCTTTGTCATGGCAGTTTCGCTGGACGGTAAGATCTACATATCGTCGGATGGAAAGAATTTCAACAGGGCCGGTGGCGAGTCAAACGAAAAAGAACCCGGAGACTACGGCAAATCCGGTTTTGCAGGCAGCGGAGCCGTCGGAAAGACGGCTGCGGCCGCTTTCGGTGACGGTACGGTCGTCAGTGTCTGTGACGGCAAGGTCTATTATTCGAAGATCGCTACCTCATCAGGTGTTATCAAGTTCCTTTCTTACGATACGGGCTTTATCGCAGTCACCTCTTCAGGTGAGGTCTATACGTCTTCCAACGGGATCGTTTTCGGACTTGCAGGTTCATCGAAGGCCCTTCAGGTCAAGATCGCGTCTTCGTCCGGAAGGAACGGCACAGCCTGCTTCATCAATGAAAACGGCGTCGTCGTAACCGTAGTTTCAACCAATGACGGAATTACCTTAACGGAGTCAGCATCGCCGCTTGCACAGCCTGACATACCCGTTTCGATAACGCTTTCCGATTCGGGCCTGATAGTCGCGACTCATAATGACGGAAAGGCAGTTACCATTGATCCGGTTTCCGGTACCATCAGCACGTTCACTTCAGAGAACGTCCTTATTGAGCGCCTGCTCGGATACTATTCAGACAAGATCGTTTTTGATTCCGGCAAGGGCATTTACAGGGCACAGGTACTTTCCGAGATCGACGTTAGCGGTACCGTTGCAGAAGGTTCGATAATGGCAGACGACATTATCTTCATCGGCGAAGACAAGAGCTCTTGTGGCGGAACGGTTGAAAACGGCCAAAAGGATCAGTGGAAACTTTCCGAAAACGGCGCATGGGACGTTTATGGTGAGGGCACGGTGTTTGCCCAATCCAACACTTCGTACAGCGGTGCAAACTGCGCGAGGCTGACGGGAAGCGGTGATAATCTGCATGCCTTGTCTCAAAAGCTCAGCGGTCTTTCTACGGATTCTTTCAAAGCGGATAATTTCTACAGGATCAGCGCATGGCTGAAGTCACCGGACATTTCCGGAAAAGTCTATCTTTGGATCGAGGGAAAGAATTTCGGAAAAGTTGGTACGGTCATAAACAAAGTTACCAACTCATACAAGCAGTATGATTATGTTTTTGCCGTTACCGACCAGATGATGAAGGATAACGAGGCGATAAGGGTCTACATTGCGTTTGAAGGCTCCGGAACGCTTTATGCGGATAATGTTTATCTTGGTCCTGATTCTTACCGTGAGGCAGCTATCCCGACTCATTATCAGGATGTCCTTAAGAGCGGAAGTCCTGCGGCGATAAGGCTTGCGAACCTTAATTTCGCTTCGTCCGGGTTCTCTTCTTCTGCTTTTTACGGTTTAAGCGATGATTCCAATTCAGCGGATTACGTGATCGGAGGAAAGCTTAAGAGGGTTTCTGTCTGCAATTCGCTCGAGGACAGCCTCAGGCTGGTCAATACATGCGGTTCCTCTCCGTGGTTCAGGATCGGTTCCTGCGCGACTTCATATGACGTGAACAGCTTCCTTGAATACCTTTGCGGATCCGTGTCGACGGAATACGGAAGAAGAAGGATCGACAACGGTACTGCGATGCCCTGGGCACGCCGTTTTGACCACGTGTACATCGAGATCGCGGACAGTGAAGGATTCTTCATCAGCGATACTCAAAGGGCCGCATACGTTAATTTCGTTATCTCCATGTTCTCACAGTCTGAATATTTCACGGACATCAAGGATAAGACTGTCTTCCTTGACGGGATGAAATATGACGGCGGAGTAATGATGTCATCGGCCAACACCCATACGATGCCGCTCGTTATAGGAAACAATGACAAGTTCGCCACGTTCATCAGCAATGCCGAAACGTCGCTCTCAGTTGCGCAGTATGATGTTCCGCGCGTAGCTTCAAGCGGTTACAGGGGAGAATACATAAACTCTCTTAAAGTCAATGAAGGACTGAATGCGGGCAAGATCGTATCGCTCCTGATATCTGACAAGGGTGAGTTTGCGGAGATGCTCCTTTTCGATGCGGGAATAAGCTTCAGGCATGCTTCATATACTGAAGACGCCATGTTCATCAATTCTTCGGAATTCGTTCAGGCAATGAAGGTTTCCGGCGCTCTTGCTTCTTTCCGCGGATGGAAGGAGCTTTACGTGGAGATAGCAGATCCGCTTGATGCGGCGCATAAAGGACAATCGGAAGCATTCAAAAACATGTGCTCATCCGCTGCCTTCTACGATGGTGAAGACTTCTGCATAATCATCTCCAATCCTTCTAATTCGCAGCAGAGCTTCCTGATCAACGACAATGCCGTCAGAAAGGCGAAGAGCACCATTTACAGGTATTCTTCGAACGGAACGATGGAGTCGGAAAGAAAGCTCAGATCACAGAGTTTAAGGAACATCCTGCAACCCGGAGAATACTTCATTATAAGAAGTACAAAATAAGGGAAGTTCAGCCCTTTTTCCTGATAAGACCTGAAAGCTGCTCCGGAATGGTGCCGTGAGACGTTTTCCATGCCCTGCAAAGTTCGGAAGCCTCAGTCTCAGTGCTGACCGTGAGTTCGCAGCGGAACGGCAGGCCCTGATTGTCCGAAAAGAGAGTGACCTTCCAGAGACCTTCAGGAGTAGGCGTTTTAGAACTTGTAACCAATGCTGCGAGGCGCATCTCTTCGGCGAGTTCCTTTGCCGAAGCATCAAGATTGGCAATTACGGTTGAATTGATCGCCGGCATGGCATCATCCAGCAAGGCCTTTCCGCCGGCTGAGACCGTAAGAGTCTCAGTTCCGCCGATAGCGGTATCGGCATCCTCAAAGACGCGGTCCATCAGATTTCCCGCAATAAGTTCTTCGTAAGCGCGGCTGAAAGTAAAGAAATCAGCATAGAGCTGGTCCAAACACCTGTTCATGAGCAGATGATAGCTTATGCCGGGGACACGGCTTACGAGATAGAGTATTCTGATTTTTGCTTCCGCGATAGAAAAATCCGCCATTTGAACTCCTTTTCAATTTATTATAATCGAAAGTCACAGAAATGAATTGCTTTTTTGATTGAAATCGGCGGCATTCTTTTAATATAATTAAAAAATGCTGAAACACCTGAACAGGATGATCGATCTGAGCTTTATGAACAGAGCATTTGCAGCGGCTCTTGCTGTTGTAATATGTTTTAATCTGTCCGCAGGTTTCCTGACCGCGGATACTGTCTATGCTGATGAAGAGCAGCCTGTATCTTCTGAAGAAGATGCAGGTGAGAAAGATGAACCCAAGTCAGAAGAGCCGGAAGATAAAGGAAACAAGGATGGTTCCGGCAGCAAAAACGATGCCGATGATCCGGATGCCAATAAACCCGATCCGGAAACACCTTCTGACAAACCCGGTGAACAGCCGGCTGAAGACCCTGAGAAAGATCCTGAAGAAAAACCCGAAAAAGATCCTGAAGAAGATCCTGCAAAAGAGCCGGCAAAAGATCCTGAGGCCCCCGCTGACGGAAACTCTGATGAGGAGCCTTCAGAAAAGTCTTCTGAGAATCCTGAAGAAAAGCCCGCGGAAGAGCCTGGTGAGCCGGCTTCAGGGGAGCCTGCCGAGAACCCTTCAGAACAGCAGACTGAAGAGATCAAGTACAAGCTGTCGGGTAAAGGATATCTCCCGAAATACAAGAAAAAGAATGCTTCTTTCAGCGACGGCGTTCTTACGATAGGTAAGAAAGGCAAGAGACTTGAGGCTTTCTCGATCAGTCTGGATAATCAGACGGGTTATCAGGGCAGTATTACTTACAGGGCATATGTAAAGAAAAAGGGCTGGACCAAATGGGTCAAGTCGGGAAAGACCATCGGAACAAAAAGGAAGAATCTCAGGATAGAGGCCGTTCAGATCAAACTGACCGGAGAACTTGCCAAATACTATTCGGTTGAGTATAAAGCCGTTATCAGTTCGTTGGGAGATTCCCAAGGATGGGTTCAGAACGGTGCCATAGCCGGAACCAGAAAGAATTCCAAAAGAATAGAAGTACTACAGATCAGGCTGGTCCCGGTAGGAAAGAATACATCTTCTTCCGTCATATACAGACTCCGCGGTCAGACGTACGGATGGCAGAGAAGATGGAGTAAGGACGGCCAGGCTTCCGGTACTTCTTCGAAGCGTATAGAGGGCATTACGGTCTCTCTCGGACCTACTGAATATCTGGGCGGGATCACTTACAGGACCTGTGTCCAGAGCGAAGGCTGGAAGAGTTGGGTTTCAAACGGATCGATAAGTGCAGGGAAGAAGAAAAACAGACGGATCGAAGCATTACAGATCAAGCTCACCGGTGATATGGCTGATCACTATGATGTTTTTTACCGTGTATATGTTCAGTCTTTAGGCTGGCTTGACTGGGCCGTAAACGGACAGACTGCCGGCTCGTCCGACATGTACAGAAGGATCGAGAAGATCCAGATAGTCCTGCGCGGAAAAGAAGAGGGTGAGCCAGGAGACCTTGAAGGGATTGCCAGTGCCAAACCTCACGCTTATTACGCTGCATCCAATACCAATGCGATAATGACCTATAAGAACATACTTGACTGCGGTTATACGGATCCTGACGTTTTCAGGCAAAAGCTCATCTCGAATTTTGAATACATGAAGGATGTGGGATATTTCCACATGGGCAAGATGGTCCAGGGCTACACGGACTGCGCAGGTTCTGTATCTCTTGCTTACAGGGTTGCATTGGGAACTGCCAAGTTCACAAAAAAATACAAAAAAGGCACGCGTTCCGACGGCTCACAGCTTTACGGCATAGGTATCAACTATTGCGGGATCAAGAGCTATAAGGACAAGTACGGATGGTGCCGTAACGGAACTGCATCGGTAAACAGCCATTTCCTTAATACGATCGTCAAGAACAGAAAGATAAAGTATACCCAGGTCTCTCTTGATGATTACAGTGACGGCGTTCACGGGTGGAGCAATGATG
The DNA here is from genome assembly GCA_024695505.1 of Saccharofermentans sp. Taxonomy (GTDB): domain Bacteria; phylum Bacillota; class Clostridia; order Saccharofermentanales; family Saccharofermentanaceae; genus Saccharofermentans. The sequence continues at coordinate 51,433 of JAILIB010000015.1, read as the reverse complement.
AATGGGTAGAGTATCTGAAAAAGACCGATGCCAAGCCCGGTGACGTCTTTGTCTGGTTCAACCACGACTGGAGCAAGACAAAGGGCCAGCACATGACTATGTATGCAGGCATCGGTGCTGACGGGATCGCTTACGAGTGGACCGCCAGCAGCACATACGGCGTGATTTTGTCGCCTCTGACCGACAGGTCTCCCCAGAACATTTTTGAGTCTTTTACACTTATGAAGGGCGTGGCGGACGTCATTGGATATAACTGATCCCTGAAATCTCACGAAAATATAAGGAATTTGATTATTTGGGATCAAAAAAACCGTTTAAGAACTCCTCCTGCGGTGTTATACTTTGTAATGCTGTTGAAACATTAAATAAGGAGAGATGTTTATGATTTCATTTGATTATTCAAACGCACTGGATTTCATCGGCGGACAGGAAGCTATCGACAGAATGGAACCTCAGGTTAAGGTTGCAGCCGACATGCTCCACAAGAAGAACGGCCCCGGAAATGATTTCCTCGGCTGGCTTGATCTGCCTGCAACATATGACAAGGAAGAATTTGCGAGGATCCGCAAGTCCGCGCAGAAGATCAGAAGGGATTCCGATGTTCTCATCGTTATCGGAATCGGCGGTTCCTACCTTGGAGCGCGTGCAGTTATTGAGATGCTGGGACACAGCTTCCAGAACGCCGTATCCAAGAAGGTCAGAAAGAGCCCGTTGATCCTTTTCTGCGGCAACTCCATCAGCGCTACATATCTTGCAGACCTTATGGACGTTATCGAGGGTAAGGATGTTTCCCTCAATATCATTTCCAAGTCCGGTACAACGACCGAGCCTGCGATCGCTTTCCGTATCCTCCGTGCTTACATGGAGAAGAAGTATGGTAAGGAAGAGGCAAGATCACGTATCTATGCAACTACCGACAAGGCAAGGGGAGCTCTGAAGGGCCTTGCTACAGAGGAAGGCTATGAGTCTTTCGTAGTACCTGACGACGTAGGCGGACGTTTCTCCGTTCTTACGGCTGTAGGACTCCTTCCCATCGCTGTTGCAGGCATCGATATCAGAGAACTCATGAAGGGCGCTAGAGACGCTTCTAAGGCTTATAAGAAGATGTCTTTGGCTGAGAACCCCTGCTACCAGTACGCAGCAGTACGTAACTGCCTGCTCCGTTCCGGTTATTCCACAGAGATCATGGTCAACTACGAGCCTTCTTTCCACTTCATGACAGAATGGTGGAAGCAGCTCTACGGCGAGTCCGAGGGTAAGGACAGAAGAGGAATCTTCCCGGCAGGCGTTGATAACACAACAGACCTCCACTCCATGGGCCAGTACATTCAGGACGGCGCAAGGATCATGTATGAGACTGTCGTACAGATCGACCAGCCCAGAAGGACTTTCGAGATCCCCAACGATCCTGACAACCTTGACGGTCTGAACTTCCTTTCCGGAAAGGACATGAACGACGTTAATACAAAGGCAATGCAGGGAACAATCCTTGCTCACGTTGACGGTAAGGTTCCGAACCTCCTCATCCACATGCCTGACCAGACGGCTTATTCTTTAGGTGAGCTTATCTACTTCTTCGAGAAGGCATGCGGAATTTCCGGATACCTCCTCGCTGTAAATCCTTTCAACCAGCCCGGCGTTGAGGCTTACAAGAAGAACATGTTTGCTCTCCTCGGCAAGCCCGGATATGAGGATCAGAAGGCTGCTCTCGAAGCAAGACTTTCGAAATAAGCAATTATCACAATTGTATTAAACATTCAGCCCGGCCGGTTGCGGCCGGGTTTTTTGTTGTATTATTGGGGCATGAATAAGTTGTTTAAACAGTGGATCGCGCCTCTTTTCTTTATAACTGTCGGAGCAGTTATAGCGGCATTCGCGCTTGAGGAATTCCTTGTTCCTTTTACGGTCCTGGACGGCGGTATCGTTGGTGTCTCAATGATCATCAGCCAGCTTTCAGGGCTTCCTCTCGGTATCCTTACCATCGTGCTGAACATTCCCTTTGTGTTGTTGGGTTTCAGGCGCCTTGGCATGAGGTTCCTGGTAAAAGCGATCTACGCGATGGTTATATTTTCTGTGTTCTTAAGCGTATTTAAGGACATGAAAGCCGTTACCGACAAAGAGATCCTCGTGGTCGCTTTCGGAGGCGTGCTCCTGGGCATCGGAGTAGGCCTGATCCTGCGTTACGGCGGATGCCTTGACGGCACCGAGATAGTGGCGATGTTCCTTTCTAAAAACACCGAGTTCTCGGTAGGCCAGATAGTGTTGTTCTTCAACATCATCATATACGGTGTGGCAGGGTTCCTTTTCGGGCCTGACAGGGCGCTCTATTCGCTTCTGACTTACTTCGTAACATCCAAGGTCATAGACATCGTTGAAAACGGAATGGAGCAGGGAAAGTCAGTCATGATAATCACGGATCACGGCAAGGATATTGCAGATGCGATCTATACGCAGCTTGGCAGGACCTGCACGCAGATGGAAGGCAAGGGCATGGTAAGCAACGGAAAGAAGACCGTGCTTTACTGCGTTATTACCCGTGTTGAAGTGCCGGCGATAAAGAAGATAATCAACGATGCGGATGTTTCAGCTTTCATGACCATTTCAGATGTTTCCGAGATCGTCGGAAATCACATCAAGAGAAAGAAAGCTCCAGCAAAGAAAGTACCTGTTCAAAAGAAGTGAGCTCTAGAAGACGATTATTCTTAACAGTTTTTCCGTCGCATTCACATAGAGCCATAAAAGATCGCATTCTGAAGCGATGATAAGGATAATTGCAAATACTGTCTTGATAACGGACTTCTTTGCGTTTGTTTTCGCAAATCCTATCAGTATGAGTATCAGACCTGCCGCCATCAGCAGCATGCAGATCAGGCACAGAACTTTCGTATAGGCGTATCCGTTGAAGAAAAAGATCTTCCTCCACATGATCAAGCCGACTGCTGCGATGATCCAAACGCCGAGATTGCCGGCTGCCGATATGATGATACCTAACGTTAAGACGGTATTCTTTTTGGGAGTTTCGGCTGCTGACAGTTTCTTATAGATCTTCCTGCAGGTTAAGACGAGGATCAGGCATATTACACCAATGCATAAGAAAATGAGACCGTAGATGATGGTCGTCTGTCTGGTATTTCCGAGTCTTCCGAATGCTATAGTCATCTTTTCCAGCATTTCAACGGTCGATGCTTTGATCCGGCTGTATGTAAAAGCAAAGCAGATCTGACAAAGGCCTGAAGCCGACGTGATGATTGAAGCGATCAGATAAAGGATCCTGGCTGCTTTCTCATTTCTGCCGTTTTCACCTGAAACTTTGAAAACTGGCTTGCTGATGAGCCTGCCAAGGAGCAGGAAAATGAAGGCTGTTATTGTGGCAAGGATTATCGTCAGGGCAGCTGCCGATATGATATACGACACGAGAAATTGATAGCCTCTCGGCCGTATGGTTGATAATTTTATGTGGGTATTGATCCCGTAGACCAGCTTCCAGCTAAGCGAGTAGCATAATGTCACTAAGATCGCCAGGCCCGGAAGGATCGCAAGGCGGACCTTGCGGTCTGAAATGAAAAATAGCATTGCCGCGATTAACGATAACCAGATAAACATAAGATCACCCCCGTGATGCATTCAATGACATGCCTCTAACCGCTATTAGTCCATTATACATTGAGATTGGTATAATTGTACTGAATAAAGTTTTAGGAGCCGTTATGCCTGTCTGTGTATCAACTGAAGTAATGCGCGAAAGCGACAAGTGGACGATCGAGAACCTCGTTCCTTCCAAAGAACTTATGGCGAGGGCAGGGAAGGTCATATTCGAACAGGTCTCATGGAAAGCCCCTGTGGGGATCATTTGCGGCAAAGGCAACAATGCGGGAGACGGATTTGTGGTCGCATCTCTTCTTAAGGACAACGGAATCGACTGTGAGATAGTTCTTCTTTATGGCGACTCGTTTTCCGATGACGGAAAGTACTACTACGATATCTGCGTGTCAAAGGGCATTTCTGTAGTCAAGGATGCTGATTATTCCAAATACAAAACCATCCTGGACTGCATATTCGGAACGGGCTTTAAAGGCGAAGTCAAAGAGCCCGCAAAGAGCGCGATAGAAAAGATCAATTCATCGGGTGCATATGTCGTATGTGCTGACATCAACAGCGGCTTAAACGGTGATACGGGGCTTGGAGATCTTTACGTTAAGTCAGATCTTACAGTATCCATAGGAACCTTTAAGTACGGCCATTTTACAGGGCACGCCAAAGAGGCTATGAAGGACAAGGTCAACTGCGATATCGGGATAAGGATAATCGGAGAGACCAAAGAATTAGGTTAACAGGAGGCACTTATGAGACTTGGAACATCTAGTCCCCTTAAGCATGATTCGCCCGAACAATGGGCAAAGAATCAAGTTGAATTAGGCTGCCGCGCTGTAGTATTCCCGCTCTCTGCTGATGATCCTGAAGATACGATAAAAGCTTACGTTGAAGCAGCCAATGCAAATGATCTCCTGATAGCTGAAGTCGGCATATGGAGGAACGCGATGGCTTCTGAACCTGATGAGCGAAAAGCACAGAGGGATTACTGCGTAAGACAACTTCAGCTTGCTGACAGGATAGGTGCACGCTGCGCTGTTAATGTTGCGGGTGCAATAGGTCCTCGCTGGGACGGTCACTATAAAGAGAACTTCACTGAAGAGACAAGAAAACATATAGTTTTGATGGTCAGAGAGATCATTGACAGATCCGAGATCACCAACACGTGTTTTACTCTGGAGCCGATGCCCTGGATGGTTCCGACAGGCCCTGAAGATTATGTAAGGCTGATAGAAGAAGTTGACCGTGAACATTTCGCGGTGCATATGGATATCATCAATATGACCAATTCCTTTGAACGGTATTACGGCGCGGAGGCTTTTGTTGACCGCTGCGCAGAGCTCCTCGGAAGCAGGATAAGGAGCTGCCATATCAAAGACGTTCACCTGAAGGAAGAATATACTTTCCAGCTTGAAGAATGTGCTCCCGGAAAAGGCGAGTTTCCTTTGCGATACTATGCGGAAATGATGAACGGCATTGACAAGGATATGCCCATGATCCTTGAACATTTAAATACTGATGCAGAATACATTCACTATATGAATTACCTTAAGGAGGTGCTCTATGGCATATAGCAGGATTTCTGACAGCAATGAGATAAACGAACGTTATGTGGACAGCATTCTCATTAAGGAACGCTTGATCGATTCTGTCGTTGCCGACACCGGTGTTGAATTGTTCGGAGAGAAGTTTGCAAGCCCGGTCCTGATGCCGGCTTTCTCACATCTGCGGCAGTATGAAGGAAGAGCGCTGACAGGCCTTGAGGAATACTCTGTTGCTGCAAAGAACATGAATATATTGAACTTTGTCGGTATGATGGAAAACGACATGTTCAAGCGTATCGTTGATACCGGAGCAAAGACTGTCCGTATCGTAAAGCCTTATTCGGATAATGAGAAGGTTAGGGATCAGATGAAGTTTGCGGAGGATGTCGGAGCATTCGGCATCGGCATGGATATTGACCACATATTCGGAGCTGAAGGTCTTGATGTTGTAGTCGGGGAAAAGATGGGTGTGCAGACTTCCGACATGCTCCGGTCTTACATCGAATCGACTAAACTTCCTTTTGTGGTCAAGGGTGTATTAAGTGAAACTGAAGCAGTCAAATGCGCAGATCTCGGTGCAAAGGCGATCATTGTCAGCCATCATCACGGAAGACTTCCTTACGCGGTTCCTCCGATGATGATATTGCCCTCGATCAAAAAGGCTCTTGCGGGAAGAGACGTGAAGATCTTTGTTGACTGCGGTATCGCTTCGGGAGCTGATGTCTATAAGTGTCTCGCGCTTGGTGCGGATGCTGCGGCAGTCGGAAGATCGATGCTTCCGGCGCTTGAAGCTGAAGGCACTTTCGGTGTCGAAACCTTCATCAGAAAAGTAACCGGCGAGCTCAGATTCATAATGAGCTGCACCGGTTTCGGTTCCGTAGATAAGATTGACGACAGCTGTATTATCGTTTGAATTCAGGGTGCTGTTTGTAGTAGTTTTCTTTATCTTCGTACATTCTTTCATCAGCGAGCTTCAATGCCTCGGTAATGTCGGACGAATCACTTTGATAATAGTATCCCAGAGCAAACGAAAGGTTGTCGTAGTGCCTTGAAAGAAGTCTTACCTTATTGCATTTTTCGATTATAGCGTCTTCAGTGGTGAAGGAGAGGAGTATCATGAACTCGTCTCCGCCCGCACGGAAGATGCTGTCGCCGACGAAGGCGTTCTGGAGTGTGATAGCCGCATTCTTGAGCAGAAGGTCTCCTGCGGCATGGCCGCCCTTATCGTTAACTCTCTTAAGACCGTTGAGATCTGCGAAAACGATGCCGATACCCTTTAAGGAATTGTCTTCGTTTTTCCTCAGGGCGTCGATCATGTTGTTCATCTCGTTCCTGTTTAAGACGCCTGTAAGCATGTCGATCGAACTGAGCCTTCTGAGCCTTTCGAGGAGTCTTTGGTTTCCAAGCTCGGAAGCGACGAAGAAAGTCGTCAGTTCAAGAGTCTGCTTGATCTTAACGGTATTCTCCGTATCGAAATTACATGCCCAGATGTAACCTAAGATCTCGTTATTGAACATCAGCGGGAAAAGAACGATGCTGTCGACGTTGTTCTTAATGAGGGATTCATACCATTCAGGATTCTTCTCTTTTATGTAATCCCATTCGTTCTTGTTCTTTGCAATAAGGCAGTTGCTGCCGCCTATCGTGTCTTTCCAGGAAACGGTCAGATCGTAGAAGCCTTCCCGTAAGACACCCGTCATGCTCGGAAGTATTGAATCAGCAGTCCTGGATTCGCTCAATGCGGTGCAGGTCCTCGTTTCGTGATCTGTCAGAAGGATTACGCAGGATTGCGCATCGCAGAGCTTTCTGATGTCGGATATGACTTCATCCATCGTATGCTGGAAATTGGAGGCACCGCTGAGCTTGATGCAGGTGTTGAGAACCGCGGAAGCGATCGAGGCTGAAGTGTTGCTCATTGCTTCACTGTCCGCACTCTTGGATATCATCTGCGAGTAAGTGCAGTAGTGGATATTTCCAACGGAACCCAGAGGGATCATGAAAAGGTTAAACCAGAAATCAAATCTGTCCGGATGGACGTAAGTATGCATCGGCTGCTTTAATACTGCGCATCTGTAGCAGAAATCCTCAAAGTTAAGATCCTTAGGGAGGTATTTCTGGTAAAGGCTGTTCGGAACAAACTTGCTCGTGATCATCTGAGGAATGGCCTCGTTGGGGATCTCGATGGAGGCGATATAGGGGGCATTGCCGTTGACGATCCTTATGTCACCATAAGAGCCGTCGGGCTTTGTCTCGACCGAGATCACGCACGTCATTATATCGATCATGTCGACAAAACTTTTAAAGTCCATGGTTTGCCCCCATTTTATAAATAAATCTTGACATTATTTTAGCACATTAACGCGTACAGTTGTTAAGTGCGTGTTAAATGAGTGTTTATTTTCAGTTTAGGGCAGGGAAACCTAAATGCTGAAAGCAGCCTGTCAGAATTCAGAACAGGAGCCTGTTGAAATAACGTCAGCAATTCTCTCGCTGGCATGTCCGTCGCCATATGGATTGACGGCATTGCTCATGCGCATATAAGCATCACTGTCGGTGATGAGTTCTGTAAAGCTCTGATAAATAGTTTCTTCTCCGGTCCCGACCAGTTTTAATGTTCCGGCTTCGATTCCTTCCGGGCGCTCGGTCGTGTTCCTCATAACGAGTACGGGAATGCCGAATCCCGGTGCTTCTTCCTGGATACCGCCGGAATCGGTGAGGATAAGATGGCTTCTTCCGATGAAGTTGTGGAAATCATATACATCCAGCGGATCTATGAGATGTATCCTGTCATCGCCGCTGAATACAGATGAGGCGGCGTTCCTGACGACAGGGTTCAAATGGACCGGATAGATCGCCTTTATGTCATCGTGCTCGTCAAGAACACGTTTGATCGCGCGGAACATGCCTTCCAGATGATCCAGATTTTCACGCCTGTGTGCCGTGAGCAGTATCAGTTTTGAATCTCCAACCCAATCCAGTTCAGGGTGGGAGTATGTATCTGAATATGTGTACTTGAGAGCATCGATTACCGTATTACCTGTGACATAGACGCTTTCAGGCTTTTTGCCTTCTCTTAAAAGGTTGGCTCTTGCGGTTTTTGTGGGAGCGAAGTTATAACTGCTGACTATGCCCACGGCCTGTCTGTTGAACTCCTCGGGGTAAGGACTCGTGATGTCATAAGTCCTGAGACCGGCTTCGACGTGACCTACCGGAACGTTCATGTAGAATGCTGCAAGTGCAGCGGCAAAAGAAGTGGAGGTATCACCGTGAACCAGGACTAAGTCCGGATTGCACCTGCCGATTATTTCCCGGATGCCGTTTAGAACGGAAGACGTTATGTCGAACAGCGTCTGTTTTTCTTTCATTATCGCGAGATCGTAATCCGGCGTTACATCGAAGATCTTTAACACCTGATCGAGCATCTGTCTGTGCTGGCCCGTAACGGCAACAATGGTCTTTATCCCGTCACGCTTCTGAAGTTCCTTAACGAGAGGGCACATCTTGATGGCTTCGGGCCTTGTTCCGAAAACGAGCATTACGGTCTTCATGGTTTATGCTTTCCTGATCTGTTTCTTCAGCTTCCTGAACCTGAGGGCAGAGAAGAGGCTGTTCTTTATCGTGCTTGAAACACGCATCTTGCTGTCGCCCTGTTTCTTGTCGTATCTGAGCTCAAAACCTACCTCGTCAAAAGTGGTTCCTGACAGATGGAGCTTGTAAAGGAATTCCATCATGCAGGCGAAGCTCTTTTCCTGGATCGGATCATCTCCGAAAACCTCTCTTAAGCGCTTTATGCAGTCGAGTTTATAGAGCCTGTATCCGCAGGTATAATCCTTAACGCCCGGAACTCTCAGTACTATCGAATAATAGATCTTCGCCATGTCGCTCAAAAACTTGCGGTAACCTTTTAAGCCGACGACGTCTGATCCGAAGCAGTAACGGGATGCGATAATGCAGTCTTTGCCGGTCGAATTCATTTTCGCGAGCATCGGATGAACGTATTTGGGGCTGTGGGTCGCATCACCGTCCATAAGGCACATCAGGTCACCTTGTTTTCCGATCGAAAGGAAAGTGGAGATGCTGGTGTTGAGACCGCCCCTCAGATTCTTATTTACTTCATGAACGATAATGTTGACTTTGTCTGTACCGTATTTTGCCGCACAGTCATTCATTACCTGACGGGTATTGTCTTTACTGCAGTCATCGATAGGGCATACGGTCAGATCGTATCCGTTTTCACGGAGCCGGTCTGCCTGCTCCATCCATTCGTCAATGAGGATGCCGATGTTCAGTTCCTCGTTGTAGCAGGGCAAAAAAACGTACAGTTTATTCATATGATCCTCTGGGTCCTTATTTGAGTTAGATTATACTATTTACTCAGTCCTTTTTTGCCGGTATCAGCTTTTTTCTGATGAAATATGTGATGAAGAACGGAATGGCTATCGAAGCGCCTTTGCCGATAAGGTAATAGATAAGACCTTCACGGTTATCAAACAACTGAACTCTCACCAAATAAACAATAAGGTTTGCCAGACCCAGACCAAAAAGCCATGTGATAAAAAATATGACTGCCGTCTTTACGCTGCTGCCTGCATAGACTTTTTTCGTGCAGAGGAAGTATTGAATAACAAAGCCTGTTACGACACCGATCGTATTCGCGATCACAACGTCAACGAAACGTTCACTGACCCTTGATACAACAATATCGACCAGTGTGACGAAAACGCTGATCAGGAAATAAATCACGAATGATCTATGCGCTTTGTACCACTGGCCGATCTTGTCTTTCATCAGAACTTATTACCCTGGTTATTTGGCTACGATGTTTGCGATCCTGCCCTTGACGTAGATGAACTTCATGATCGATCTTCCGGCAAGTGCGCCGTCCAATCTGTCGTCTGCCTTAACGATGGCTTCGACGGCATCCTGATCGGCTTCAGCAGGAATGTTGACTTTGAACTGGACCTTGCCGTTGATCTGGACTGCGATCTCGATCTCGTCCTTTACGAGTGCGCTCTCGTCAACTTCCGGCCACTTCTGGTTGTAAACTGAATAGCCGTTGCCCAATACTTCGCACCAGAGCTCTTCCGTGAAGTGGGGAGCGAAGGGTGCGAGCAGGAGAACAAGTTTCTCTGTTGCATATCTCTTGAATTCTGCCTTTGCAGAAGCTTCCTGGCTGTACTTGGTGATCGCGTTCAGGAGCTCCATCATTCTTGCGATAGGAGTGTTGAACTGGAACTTTTCGATATCAGCCGTGGAACTCTTGATAGCATAGTTGACTGCATAGTTGAGTTCCTTGTCAGCAGATGTCATGTCAGATTTAGCGGGAACAGCAGAAGCAGAAGCGCCTGCGCAGTCTGCAACACATGTTTCGATCCTTCTGAAGAACTTGACGATAGCCTGGAGTCCTGAATCAGCCCAGGGACCGCCCTCGATGTAAGCGAAGCCGAATCCGAGGTATGTTCTGAATACATCTGAACCGTACTTGCTGATGTAGTCGTCAGGTGCAACGGTGTTGCCTCTGGACTTACTCATCTTCTGGCCGTCAGGTCCGAGGATGGTTCCCTGGTGAACGAGGCTCGTGAAAGGTTCGTCGAAATCGAGGAGACCCATGTCACGCATTGCCTTTGTGAAGAATCTTGCATAGAGGAGGTGCATGCAGGCGTGCTCTGCGCCGCCGACGTACTTGTCGACAGGACAGAACTTGTCGATCTTTTCCTTTGAGAACATTTCCTTGTCGTTCTTGTTGTCAGGATATCTGAACTGATACCAGGAAGAGTCAACGAATGTATCCATCGTATCAGGATCACGTCTTGCATCGCCGCCACACTTGGGGCACTTGCAGTTCATGAATGATTCGCACTTTGCAAGAGGGCTCTCACCATCAGGTGTGAACTCAACATCGTAGGGGAGAAGAACGGGGAGCTCTTCCTCGGGTACGGGAACAACGCCGCATGAAGGGCAGTGAACCATCGGGATAGGTGTTCCCCAATATCTCTGACGGGAGATGAGCCAGTCACGGAGTCTGAAGTTGACTTTCCATTCGCCCATGCCGATATCAGCAAGCTTTGCAACGATAGCCTTCTGGGCATCGTGCATCTCCATGCCGTCGAACTCGTCGGAGTTTGTGAGGTAACCTTTCTTCTCGCAGTAGGGAAGATCAGAATCAACACCCTTCTCGGGCTGGATTACGCGGATGATGTCAAGGCCGTACTTGTGAGCGAAATCAAAGTCTCTCTCATCGTGTGAAGGAACTGCCATGACAACGCCGGTACCATATCCTGCGACAACGTAATCTGCTGCCCAGATCGGAACCTTTCTGCCGTTCAGAGGATGGATAGCATAAGCGCCTGTGAAAACGCCCGTCTTCTCACGGGTTGTGGACATACGGTCGATCTCGTTTACCTTTGCGGTTGCCTGACGGTATGCTTCAACAGCCTCGCGGCATTCGTCAGTTGTAAGCTTTGCGCAAAGCTCTGACTCAGGTGCGATAACTACGTATGTGATACCCATGAACGTATCGACTCTCGTGGTGAACACTTCGAGCTTCATGGGAGAACCGTCTTCGTTTGTAAGTCTCTGGCCGTCTTTTTCGACATAGAGGGCGACCTGGGCGCCTTCAGATCTGCCGATCCAGTTCTTCTGAAGTTTCTTTGTCTTTTCAGGCCAGTCGAGCTTCGGAAGGTCATCCAAGAGTTCCTGAGCATACTCGGTGATCTTGAAGAACCACTGTGTCATGTTCTTTCTTACGACTTCCGTGTGGCATCTTTCGCAAGCGCCGTCAACGACCTGCTCGTTTGCAAGAACGGTCTTGCACGAAGGGCACCAGTTTACCGGTGCGTTCTTACGGTAAGCAAGGCCTCTCTTGTAGAGCTCGATGAAGAACCACTGGTTCCATTTATAGTAGTCGGGCATGCATGTCTTGATCTCATAATCCCAATCTACTGTAGTACCCATGGCCTTGAGCTGGCCTTCCATCGTGTTGATGTTCTTGAGCGTTGAATCCTGGGGGTGAATACCGGTCTTGATCGCATAGTTCTCTGCGGGAAGTCCGAATGAATCAAATCCCATGGGGTGGAAAAGGTTGAAGCCCTGCATGTGCTTGAACCTTGCCCAGGAGTCAGTCAGGGAATAGTTATACCAGTGACCAAGGTGTAGGTTGGCGCCTGAAGGATAAGAAAACATCTCAAGGCAATAAAGCTTTTTGCCTTCAGCATCCGGATTGAACTTATAGAGTTCTGTCTCCGCCCATTTTGCCTGCCATTTTTTGTCGGTCTCGATTGAATAACTCATGAAACTGCTCCTTAATATACTTAAAAATAACAACTAATTTTAGCACCAGAGGCTGAAAAATGAAACACAGTTGTAATTAGGTTTGACAGTCAAAGAATTGATTTTTTGTATTTTCGATGTAATAATAAGACGTCTAAATTGGATTTATGCGCCAAAAACGGCGTTTCTATATATTTGAGGTGATTAAAAATGGCATTAGGCATGGAGATTGGTGTCGATCTTGGCACCAGCAGCGTGTTGATCTATATCCGAGGCAAGGGAATCGTCCTTAAGGAGCCTTCGGTCGTTGCAGTTAACAGCAGAACGGGAAAAGTACTCGCGGTAGGTGAGTCTGCAAGTCTTATGCTCGGAAGGACTCCGGGCATCGTTGAGGCTATCAGGCCTCTGCGTGAAGGCGTCATTTCCGACTTCCGCGCGACGGAGGTCATGCTCAAGGCTTTCATCGGCCGTGTATGTACCGGACTTCGCGCTACATATTTCAAACCGACTATCGTTGTATGCGTTCCTTCGGTCATCACACCGGTCGAGCAGCAGGCTGTTGAGAATGCCTGCCGTCATGCGGGCGCAAAGGACGTTTTCCTCATCAGGGAACCTATCGCTGCCGCGATCGGTGCAGGTATCGATATAACAAAGGCCTGCGGTTCCATGGTAGTCGATATCGGAGGCGGTACGACTGATATTTCCGTTATCTCGCTCTGCGAGCCTGTAGTTGATGCGTCACTTAAGGTTGCCGGCGACAAGTTTGATGAAGCTATCATCAAGCACGTAAGAAAGAGACATAACATTCTTATCGGTGAAAAGACTGCCGAGAAGCTCAAGATCGAGATCGGCTGCGCTTACCCCAGAGATGAGGAACTTACACTGGACGTTCAGGGAAGAAACATCATCACGGGTCTTCCGTCAACGGTTACGGTTTCTTCGACAGAGATGCTCGAAGCTCTTGAAGAGCCTATTACACAGATCTTTGAAGCCGTTCATAACGTTCTTGAAAGAACACCTCCTGAACTCATGGCTGATATCTCCCAGAGAGGTATCGTTATGACCGGCGGCGGTGCAATGCTCTATGGTCTTGACCACATGCTCTCGAACAGGATCGGTATCGATGTTTACTTAGCGCAGGATCCTGTTTCCTGTGTCGTTATCGGAACCGGTAAGGCGTTAGACATGATGGACAAGTTCGCTGCTCTTTCCAGCGACAACTGATACAGATAAAGTTATTCCGATAGACGCTTATCTATTCATAGATGAGCGTCTATTTTTATTTCCGGCCGTTTTACTCCAAAGCAAATAAATTTAACAGTTGACGAGTAATAACCGTAATGTTAAAATTCACGCAGTCAGAAAGAATCTGACATAAAGAATTTTCCTTTGGTAATTTGTTTGATCTTTTTTAACTGATCCCACATTTCCGTAAATTTGTATTTTGATATTTCATAATTCTATTTTGAGAGGTATTCATGGACGATTTTGAAAGCCTGAACTCCAAGACCGATGCTGACCTTGCACAGATCGCAGTTGCTTTCGGTGACTATACGCCTGAAGAGGTCGTAAACAAGACAAGAGAAGATCTTATTGCAGCCATAATGAACGGCGGTGCCAAGATCTCCGAACCCGTAATCGCGCAGGTTCCTGACGTAAAGACGGAAAAGGAAACCGAAAAGGGCGCTCCTGCACCTGAGGAGAAGCCTGCAAAAAAGCGCGCAGCACGCACAAAGAAGACCAAGAAGACTGAAGAGGAAACTCCTCTTGAAGCACTTGCTGAAAAGGCTTCCGAAGAGGCTCCTGCTGCACCTTCCGATGAAAAGAAGCCTGCTGAAAAAGCAGCGGCTAAGGCACCCGCAAAACGCGGAAGAAAAAAGAAGACTGAAACTGCAGAACCTGCAGCTGAAGCTGAGGCACCTGCCGCTGCTCCTGAACAGGCTCCCGAAAAGGAGAATAAAGAACAATCAGCGCCTTCTGAGACTGCAGCTGAAGCTTCTGTAGCAGTCAAGCCTGAAGAACTTAACAAACCCCGCCACAATGAGAAGATAAAGTCCAAGAGAAGAAAGATCTCTTTCGGTCCAGGTCAGGAGACAAAGACACAGGTCGTTGCTGAGAAGGACGAGACGGAAGCAAATCCTGAAGAAGAGCCTGTCATCGAGATCCCTCAGGATGTTGAGATCGAAGGCGTTCTTTCGATCGGTAATCCTGACGGCGGAAACAAGAATGATTTCTGCGGTTTCGTACACAGAAGGAATTATCTCCCCGGCGAGGATGACGCTTACGTTTCCGGACAGTTCATCAAGAGGATGGGTTTAAGACGCGGAGATTATATTGTAGGTTTTGCTTCACCTAAGAGAGGCAAGGACAGATACGCTCCGCTGAAGAGAATAGTATCCGTCAACGGTATCGAGGTCGATGAGAACAACAATTTCGAGAATATCAGGAAGCGCCCGAAGTTTGAGAACCTGACTGCCATCTATCCTGATCAGAGACTTACTCTTGAGACTGAGAAGGAAGACATTTCTACAAGGATCATCGATATCTTCTCGCCTATCGGAAAAGGTCAGAGAGGTATGATCGTTTCGCCGCCGAAGGCAGGTAAGACCATCCTTCTCCAGAAGGTCGCCAATTCCATTACTGCAAACAATCCGAGCTGCGTGCTTATTGTTCTCCTCATTGACGAGCGTCCCGAGGAAGTTACGGACATGCAGAGAAATATCAAGGGCGAGGTAGTTTATTCAACATTCGACAAACGCCCCGAGAATCACGTAAGGGTTACGGAACTTGTCCTTGAGAGGGCAATGCGTCTGGTCGAGCTCGGCAAGGACGTTGTCATCCTGCTCGACTCGATGACGAGACTTGCGAGAGCATATAACCTTACCATCAACCCTACCGGAAGAACGCTTTCGGGCGGTCTCGATCCGGGATCACTCTACGGACCTAAGAGATTCTTCGGTGCGGCACGTAACATCGAGCACGGCGGAAGCCTTACGATCCTTGCTACAGCCCTTATCGAGACGGGCTCTAGAATGGACGAAGTCATCTTCGAGGAATTCAAGGGAACGGGCAACATGGAAGTCACGCTCGACAGAAAGCTGGCTGACCGCCGTATCTTCCCGGCCATCGCGGTCGACAAGTCCGGTACGAGAAGGGAAGACCTGCTCCTTTCACCTGAAGAACTTGACGCAGTCTGGCTCATCAGAAGAAGGATCGCCGAGGCTGATACCACGACGGCAACGAACGCGGTCATCAATTTCATGGAGAAGACGACGAACAACAAGTCGTTCATCCTTTCCGTGAAGAAATCTTTCGCTGCTGATTGACAACGGGTATAGATTCAAGTAATATAGCAAGGCTGAATTAGAAATCCGGTATGGCATACGTGAAAATGAAGCCACGCGTCATATCTTTGATTGAGAGGTGAAAACAATGAAAGAAGGCATTCATCCCAAGGCACAGCTGGTAACAGTAAGATGCGCTTGCGGTAACACATTCGAGACTCTGTCTACGAAGAGCGACCTGAGAGTAGATATCTGCTCCAACTGCCACCCGTTCTACACAGGCAAGCAGAAGCTCGTTGATACAGGCGGACGTGTTGACAAGTTCAACAAGAGAATGGGCAAGGCTTAAGGTCTTTACCCGGGTTAAAAAGATTAACCGGAGAGCTGTGCTTCAAGCACGGCTCTTTTCTTTTTGTTCTTAATGCTATAATCTGCTTATTATGATTATTATCCTCATTTAGGAGAACAGATATGTCAAAGAAGAAGGAAAAGAAGCCTGCCGTAAGATCTGCTGAGGAACAGGTCGCCTGCAATATAGGGAAGCCCGTCAAGAAGACGACGATCGGCGGCCAGGCTCTGATCGAGGGCGTTATGATGGTCGGCCCTTCCAGGACCTGCATGGCAGTCCGCAAGGGAGACGGCACGATCCACGTTGAAGAAGTTAAGCAGAGCGAGAAGGTGTCTCATTTTGAGAACATGCCTTTCGTAAGGGGCTGCATCAGATTCTATAAAATGCTCGTCACCGGTACGGGTGCGCTCATGAGATCGGCTGACATCTCCGAAGAGGGAAAACCCGAAGAAGAGAATGGAGATGGAAAGAAGGCGTCACGTCTTGACGATTTCCTGAACCGTCACCGCAATGCTGTCGTTACTTTTGCCGCGATCCTGGGAATCCTTCTCAGCGTCGGTCTGTTCATACTCCTTCCGAGGCTCATCGTTGATCTGATCACCAGGTTTATCCCGGAGAATATCGTTCATCTTAAGTGGATGGAGCTCGTGCTCAATCTGGTCGAAGGCCTCCTGAGGCTTTTGATATTCCTTCTCTATCTCATCAATGCATCGAGGCTCAAGGACATCAAGCGCGTCTGGCAGTATCATGGAGCAGAGCACAAGACGATCGCCTGCTACGAGGCCGGAGAGGACCTGACTGCTGCAAACGTTCTCAAGTATCCAAGGTTTCATCCCCGCTGCGGAACGGCATTCATGTTCATCGTACTTGCTATCTCCATCGTGATATATACGGTCATCGGAGTGTTTATCGGTACACAGCCGATGTGGGTCAATCTCGTGATCCGTCTCGTCTGCATCCCTTTTATTTGCGCGATCTCATACGAGATACTCCGCTTTGTGGGACGCCACGACAAGAACGGCTTCTGCAGACTGTTATGTAAGCCCGGACTCTGGCTACAGAAATTTACCACCGCAGAACCTGATGCGGCCATCGTGGAAGTAGCCATTGCGTCGCTCCAGGCCGTTATTCCGGAGAATAAGGAAGATGACGTCTGGTGAGATCTTAAAGCTCCTCACCGATTCCGGTGATGAAGAAGCGCAGATCGATGCGCGGATCCTTTGTGAAGAACTTGAAGGAGAGGCTCTGTCTATTGCTGCCGGAAGGCGTGCAAAAGGCGAGCCGCTTGCTTATATTTTGGAACACAGGCATTTTTGGCGCAGCGATTTCAAAGTCGTTCCCGGAGTCCTTATTCCGCGCCCGGATACCGAGCTTATCGTTGAGTGTGCATTAAGGTATTTAGGCATTCACGATCTTGCTACCGGAGATGTGCTGGATATTCCCGTTTGCTCTGATCAGACTGATATCCGTTTTGCGGACATATGCACCGGAACAGGATGTATCGGTATTTCGATAGCAAATGAGATCAGAACTTCAGGACGCACTGTTTCAGGCATACTTACCGATATCAGCGATATTGCTCTTCCCACGGCCAGATATAACGCGGAAAAGCTTCTTGGTGATCCTGATTCTGTTGAAGTAATCAGAAACGATATTCTTAAGGATGAACTTCCCGGCAGGTTCAGCATTATCGTTTCGAATCCGCCATATATCACTGATAACGAAATGACCGAACTGGACAAAGGCGTCAGGGACTATGAACCTGATCTTGCTTTAAGGGGCGGCATTGACGGCCTGGATTTCTATGAGAAGATATTCAAAAAGAGTTTTAGTGCCCTGATCCCAGGAGGAGCCGTTTTTGCAGAACACGGATATCTTCAGGGTGAAGCGGTCAGAAAGCTTTGCATGGAAGCCGGTTTTGAAAATGTCGGAACCGTAAGAGACTACGGCGGTAACGAGCGTGTCACCTGGGGGATTAAAAATGCCGGGTAAGTTTTACAGATACAGATACGAAGAAGGCGAGACTGTCACTCTAAAGAAGAAGCATCCGTGCGGAAGCGCCGAATGGACCGTTGCAGGGACAGGCTCTGACATAAAGCTCAAATGCTGCGGCTGCGGGCGCATAATGACTATGACCCGTGAAAGCCTTGAGAAGGCGACAGTATCAGTAAAGCCTAAAGAAGGCTGAACGTCACTTGCCCGAGAAAGACTCCAGGCTCTGCGAAACGCATATATGCCTGCCGTCACAGTCCTCAAAAACGAACTGCCTGTTGAATTTCATCCTCATTGCTTCGCGTGCGTCAGGAAGAGACTCGATGATCTTCACTTCAGATCCCTGAAGCTCGTTCTGGAGAAGGTAAGGCTCGGAGCAATATATATACATATCGTATTTGATCCCGAAATTGCGGAGGGGCCTTGCGATGTCGCCGGTGCCCTTAACCAGTATTATTACTATGTTGTCCCTTGTCAGTCTGATGTGAGGCATCGTCTCGTCATCGAGATGCGCGGCCTTAAATCCGAGCTTTGTCTCGTAGAAGATTGAGGTCTTGTAAGGATCGGGACATACGAAGACCGCAGCCTGGCTGTTCATGAGGAGGAGCCTGCCACCGTCGGTTTCTTCTTCCGGTTCATCTTTTTCTTCTTTCTTGCTGACCTCAGGTTTTGAACCGTTGAACTGGAAACCGAGAAGCGGCTTTAAGAAAGCCTTTTCGTGTTCGTCCAGGGAATCCATCATAGCTTTGCGGTCAAGAGCTTCCTGAGCCGTCATCTTGGCCGGGATCTCCCTTAAGATGTCAACTTTCTCGCAGTATTCCGCGAGGTTTACGAGACGGATGAACAGTGGGAGGATCTCTTTTACGTTGTCCGGGAAATTCCTTTCGCCGTGAAGGAACATCATGCCGTATTCAACGGCCTGGGGCGGGAGGGCTGCGAAAAGGTGGTTTAAGAATAAGAGCTCGTCTCTGGCCTTTTCGTCAGTACCGCCGGCTTCGATGGTCGAACCCATGAGGTCGAAGACGGTGTTCATGTCATGTAAAGGATATTCTTTATTAAGCATATGGATCTCCCGGGGTCATATTTGGTCTTAATATATCAAAACGAGCCGGAAATTGACAGAACGGGAAAAAGTTTCAAATCTGAGACGTTGAAAAATAAGGCGTTTGAAGCGTTTTTAGAGATTTTTTCAAAAAATGGTATATTTTTTTGTAACGAATTCCGGATTTCTCCGTCTAACAGGTGAGATCACAAGAGAAAGGTTAGTTGATACGTGGATAAGAATACCGCAGAAAAGCTTTATAAAGCCTTTTACATGAAGGTTTTTTCCTACGTAATGACACTTGCCAGGGATCGCAACGACGCCGAGGAAATAACCCAGGAGACTTTTTTCAGGGCGATATCAACTGAGAAGAGCTTCAAGGGAGAGAGCGAGAGCTTCACGTGGCTTTGTGCTATCGCGAAAAACATCTTTATAGATGAGAAGAGGCGTTCTGCAAGAGAAGATGACGAGCCGAGCGAAGAGCTGCCCGATAACGACAGAGGGATAGAACAACAGCTCTCGGACAAGGCGATGTCACTCAAGATCCACAGCATACTCCATCAGCTGGAGGAACCGTATAAGGAAGTATTCCAGCTGAGGGTATTCGGCGAGCTGTCATTCGCGGAGATCGGCTCTATCTTCGGAAAGACAGAGACCTGGGCCCGGGTCACGTATCACAGAGCCAGACTAAAGATCAAGGAAAGGATGGACGAAACATGAAATACGAATGTGATATGATCTCGGATCTTCTTCCGTTATATAAAGACGGCATTTGCAGCGAAGCAAGCAAAAAGATAATCGAAGAGCATCTGGCAGAGTGCCCGACATGCGGCAAGATGCTGACAGATATGAACGACAGCACGATCGACGAGACGATCGTCAAGGAAAAGAACGAAGTAATCAATTCCCAGGCCAAGTTCTTCAAGAAAAAGAGCGCTCTGGCGGGAAGCATAGTAGGAGGCATCTTCTGCGTACCGATCCTCGTATGCCTTATTGTCAACCTCGCAACAGGCGCAGGGCTTACCTGGTTCTTCATCGTGCTCGCGGCAATCCTCGTTGCAGCTTCGCTGATAGTAGTTCCGCTGATGATGCCCAAGAACAAGTTGTTTACCACGATGACCTCATTTACGGCTGCCGTTATACTGCTTCTTGCAGTCTGCTGCATCTACAGTGGCGGCAACTGGTTCTTAGTAGCCGCAACTGCAACACTCTTCGGTCTGACGATGCTCTTTGCACCATTTCTTGCGTATAACGAGCCCGTCAAAGAACACCTCAGCAATCACAAGGGCCTTGCTATCATGGGAGCTTACACGGCAACTTTCGCCCTCATGATGACCTGCATCGGCCTTCACACTGGTCCCGCCAAGTTCTTCCCGATGGCATTGTCTATCGCAGGACCGCTCGTAGCAATGGCCTGGGGAATGTTCGCATCGATCAGATATCTTAAGGCCAACGCGCTCGTCAAGATCGGCGGATGCTTTGCGTCCTACAGTGTTTTCGGCTGGCTCCTCGATGTGCTCGTCAAAAACGGTGCAACAAAATCAGCAAGCCTTACAGGCGTTACAGTACAGTCAAACTCGCTTGCCGTTCTCTCCGTTATCGGATTCGGAATTGCAGCTTTACTCATCATATTAGGAATTATCATCGGACTCGCAAAGGGAGGAAAAAAGAATGCTTAAGAACAAGATACTCGCAGGAGCAATGGTGCTCATCATGCCTTTTACAATGTGCCTTACAGGCTGCTCATTCCTTAGTATGTTTAACACTTTTTCATACCAGTACGAAAACTCATCAGAATATAAGCCGGGCGACTGCGAGATCGGAGACAAGGTCACAAAGATCAACCTCGATTACATAGCAGGTGACGTAACCATCAAGGCCGCAGACACAGACAGGGTCAGCGTAAAAGAGACTGCAAACTGCAGTCTGAAAGATCCTCAGAAGGTCCACACCTGGGTCAACGAGGGAACGCTCTATGTAAGGTTCTGCCAGTCGCTCAAGACGGTAAACTTCACTAACATCAAGAAGAACCTTGAACTTACGCTCCCCGCATCTCAGGACCTCGAAGACGTCATCATCGAAATGTCTTCCGGCGACCTCGTTTTCGACGGCCTCACGACCGGCGGATTTAAGGTTAAGTCTTCTTCCGGTGACGTAAGAGCCGATCTCTCCGGCAAGAACATCGACATCAAGTCCTCTTCCGGCAAGATCTTCTTCACCCAGAAAGGTGACAGCGAAGAGATCAATCTCAAGGCTTCCTCGGGAACCATCGACATTAAGCAGACCGGCACATGCAGATCCATGACCGTCAATTCCTCATCAGGAAGCGTAACAGGCGATGTCGATAAGATCTCGAAAATGGACATCCATGTAAGCTCAGGCAAGATCAACATCTCTGCCAACAACATTGAAGACCTCACGTCCAAGGCATCTTCCGGTCACTGCAACTTCGAGTTCCAGACCGCGCCCAAGACTTCTGACATCAACGTAAGTTCCGGCGGCATCTCGGTTTCGATGCCCGAGGATTCAGACGTCAAGGTAGAAGTGAAGATCTCCAGCGGCAAGTTCAACTCCGACATTCCTTTCACCAAGGACGGAAAGACATACACATCAGGCAGCGGCGCCAACACGATGAAGCTCCACTCCTCCTCCGGAGACGTTGACATCCGCAAGATCTGACAAAGGTGAAGAAAAGCATATATGGGCGTCCTGAAAGGGGACGCCCTTTTTATTTGAAACTGACAGGCAATGCGGATAGAATAAGCAACAGCAAATCATAAGGAGAATAAAATGTCTCAGTTCAAGAAGACCAATGCCATGAGGATCCTTGACAAAGCGGGGATCGATTATACATATCAGGAATACGAGTACGATGAAAACGACCTGGACGGCCATCACGTTGCCGAATATCTGGGGATCCCTTACGAGGAAGTCTTCAAGACGCTGACGGCTGTTTCCGACAAGGGCGAGTATCTTGTTTTCTGCATCTCGGTGGATGACGAGATAGATCTTAAGAAAGCCGCAAAACTGGCGGGCGTAAAGAGGGTGGACATGATCCACGTTAAAGACCTTTTGAACGTAACAGGTTACATAAGGGGAGGATGTTCTCCCATAGGCATGAAGAAACAGTACAGGACTTTTATCGATGAGATGATAGAACTCGTTGACAACGTCTGCGTCAGTGCGGGCCAGAGGGGAGTCCAGCTGAGGCTTAAGCCTTCAGACCTCATTTCTTTTACGAATGCCGTAGTCGGTGATTTTGCCGTTCGCTCATGAAATGGTAAAATTACCGGGTATAGAAAAAGACGGGAAGTGACTTATCATGTTGGATTCCAAGAGCTTTAAGCTGAATGACATTCCGGGCGGTGCCAGGATCTACTTTATAGGAATAGGCGGTATATCGATGAGTGGGCTTGCGAGACTTGCAAAGCACGCGGGCTTTGCCGTCGGAGGTTCTGACATGAATCCGTCTGAAAGGACACAGATCCTCGAGCAGCAGGGAATAAAGATCTACAACTCACAGATCGCTGCAAATATTGATGACTTTAAGCCGGACTATCTCGTTAAGACCGCGGCCATACTTCCCGGTAACGGTGAAGTTGACAGGGCAACGGAACTCGGCCTTCAGATCTTTGACAGAGCTGAATTCCTTGGTGCTTTCACCAGGACTTACAAGAATGTTATCAACGTATCCGGAACTCACGGTAAAACGACCACGACATCCATGATCTCCCTCATGATGCTGAATGCGGGACTCGATCCGACGGTCCACCTCGGTGCCGATCTTGAGGTCTTCGGAGGCACCGTAAGAGCGGGCTCTCAGAACCTCCTTGTTTCTGAAGCATGCGAATTCAAAGGATCCTTCCTGAATTTCTCTTCAACGACGGCGGTTATCACTAACGTTGATCACGATCACGTTGACTGTTATCCGACTATAGAAGACGTTATCGACGTTTTTGCCCGCTTCATAAGGCTTGTTGACGATAACGGCTATCTGGTCGTATCAGGTCACGATAAAAACATCGCTAAGGCTGTAACTGAAGCAAAAGAGTATTTTGCAGGAGCAGGGAGGGTTTTCCCTCAGATCGTAACCTGCGCAACTGATGACGGTATCTGCGAAGTAACGGGTGCAAAGGCTGACTTTATTGCCGAAAACATTGCCTTCAACAACGGACTCCCCGAGTTCGACATCGTGGTAAACGGGGCTGAAAGAATAAGAGTCAGTCTGAAGATCCCCGGAAGCCATAATATATCCAATGCGCTTAACGCAGCCGCTGCCGCATACCTGAACGGAGCTTCGCTCGAATCCGTCAAAGAGACGCTCGATGGATTCGGAGGCGCTGACGGCAGATATACCGTTAAGGGCAAGTATAAGGGCTGCGATGTCGTAGTTGACTATGCTCATCACCCGACTGCCGCAAGAGCAACGATCGAGGCGGCTTCAAACATGCCTCACAACAACATTCTCGTTGTTTTCCAGCCGCTTACATATAACAGGACGAAACTCCTTTTCGAGGATTACGTTACGAGCCTCCTGCCGTGCAGAAAGGTGCTTTTCGCCGAGATCTTCTCTGACCGTGAGACAGATACTCTCGGCATATCCAGCAAGGATATCTGTGATGAGATCAACAACAGAGGCGGCGATGCCGAGTTCTATGAAAACAGGAACGAACTGAAGCAAAGAATCGACGAACTTATCGAGCCGGGAGACATCATCCTTATCCTCGGCCCTGAAGACATAAGAAAGCTCGGCGACGTTTTGTGCCCGAAAGAATAGGGACTTAAATGAAAGAAAAGACGACAGCGCCGCGGGGAAAGCAGGCCGGGCGTGTTCCGGAAACTAACCGCACCGCAAGGGTAATGAAGGTTTCACCTAAGACGTGGCTTTCGGCTTTTCTGTCTGTCGTATTAAGCTTATCCCTGATCGGACTTTTCTTTCTGTCGTTTTCCGAAACGGGAGAAAACGAAAAGATCGTCTTGTTTTACTGCGAGGAACGTTTCTTTCCGTATGCTTCGATGCGTAACAGCCTTGCAGCTTCTGGCTTTGACATGGCGGTGGTCGGACTGCCTGAGGGTATTTCCGGCAAAGATGCATATAAGATCCCCGAAGAATACAAAAACAGGAAGGTTGTTGTTGCTTCGTTCGGAAATGATTCGTTCAAGGTCATGGATGAGATCTGCAGGGCAAACGGCGGGAATGTGGCAGGTTACTGCCTGATAAATCCTGACTATCCCGGAAATGCCGCGCTTGAAGGCTACGGAAAGAACAATCCCAAGACGCCTGTTGCCATTTTCAGTTATCAGGGCAAAACGGATAACAGCGATCAGACAAACGGGGCTTCACTGCTTTACGAGAAATTGTCGGGTGCAGATACCGTCTATGGCGTCCCGGCCGTCACCGGTACGCTGATTAAGAATAACGTCTTTATCACTCCTGACCAGGACCGGTATCTGTCTTTGTCCCCTTTGAAGTGCGGTTCGCATATGGTCCGTTATCTGCCGTCTTTTGAAACGGAACTCGCAAGATATCTGGGAATAACTTACGGTGACGGAGTTTCTCCTTTCAGGATAAAGGCGTGGTTCACTCTGACAAACTTTGCGGCATTGGCTTCGCTGTCTCTTTTAGCACTGTTCATTTTCATGATCCCCGTCAGGATGGAAGACAAGGCAGCTGAGGAACAAAAGGGCAGGGATACACTTGGGCTGATCCTCTTTTTCGGCCTGTCGGGCTGTATAGCGGTAACGGTATCCGTCATGTCGCTCATTCCGCCCTTGTCCCGGTATGCAAGATATGCCGTGATCCTGGCTCCTTCGGCCCTGACTTGTCTCATGGCACTGATGCGTCTGCCGTTTGTTCTTTCCAAAAAGATCTCTTACAAACGGGACAAGCTTGTGAAAGGCTCCGTTTCCGTCCCTGTGACTATAGCCGTTTGCGAGATATTGCTCGTATTGGGCGTGATTCTAGTCTATTCTGATGTTTCCGGAATCGGACAAAATACGGTAAAACTTGCCGTTCCCTTTGTGGTATTTGCAGTTTCGTGCTTTTCGGGAATCATTCTTTCAAGGGCGGACAGAAAGTCAAGGTCAGTCGGCGAAGGTCCCGCTTCGTATTTCGGAAACCGCTGGTTTTTCCTTGAGACCCTGATCCCGGCTTTGGCCTTTGTGATAGTATCGATAGTGCGCGGCAACATAAGCAATGTGTGCTATGCTTTATTGGCTCTGGCCTGTGCGGCACTGCCTTTTGCGGCTGCGGTAACGGTAAAGAGGATATCCGACTTTTTCGAATCAACCGGATTTGTCTTCGGGACTTTGATGGCCTTCCTCGTTTATATTGCCCTCTAACGCAATTTTCTGTTGACTTTCAGGTTCTTCTTGTTGTATTATACGCGGGTGACCGCATGCAACGGGCTCTCTAAACACGCTTGAATTCAGGCGAAAGCTAATGAATCAGGGCGTTGCCTCGGGTGAAGCAGCGAGACTGGAAGAACAGGAGGAAATAATATGTACGCAGTAATTAAGACGGGCGGCAAGCAGTACAAGGTTTCTGTTGACGACGAGATCTTCGTTGAGAAGCTTGAAGGAGAGGCTGGCAGCCAGGTTACTTTCGAGGATGTACTTGCTGTTGCAGACGACAACGGTATCGTAGCTGGCGATGTTAAGGCTACAGTAACCGGTGAGATCGTAAAGCAGGGAAAGAACAAGAAGGTTATCGTCTCTAAGTACAAGGCTAAGAAGGGCTATCGCAGGAAGAATGGCCACAGACAGCCTTACACACGTGTACTTATCAAGGCTATCAACGCGTAATCATTTATGATTTCCGTTATCGTCAACAGGGAAGGCAGCCTTATCCGTGCGATCTACGCAAACGGACACGCGGGATATGCCGAACCGGGACAGGACATCATCTGCAGCGCAGTTTCAACTCTGCTTTATACTGCAGCAAGTGCTTTGGAAGATATTTGCGGTTACGACAGCGAATCATTTTTCAGGATCAGCAATGAGGGCACTGAAGACGTCAACTTAAGGATAACGGTTCCCGAACAGGGAGACGATGAGACTAAGGACCGGGCTCAGGTAATCATGAGGACCTGCGAATTGGGACTTATCGCGATAGCAAGAGATTATAACGATAGTAAGAACAGGTACGTAGAGATCATTCATTCGAGAACACCGGAGGTGTAATTTATGATTAAGTTTAATTTACAGCTCTTCGCTCATAAGAAGGGAATGGGTTCCACCAAGAACGGCCGTGAATCCCAGTCCAAGAGATTAGGTGCGAAGAAAGGCGACGGACAGACCGTTTTAGCCGGTAATATTCTTGTCAGACAGCGCGGAACGAAGATCCATCCCGGCACAAACGTCGGCATCGGTTCTGACGACACCCTTTTCGCTCTTATCGACGGCACCGTCAAGTATGAGCGTATGGGCAAGGACAAGAAGCAGGTAAGCGTTTATCCCGTAGCTTGATCTAAGCTAAGGATTCTTAAGCGGTTTACGAAGAGCAGTCTGTCATTTCATGACGGCTGCTCTCTTTTTTAAGGTATCAGAGATGTTTATCGATCACGCTAAAATCTATGTCAAAGCGGGAGACGGCGGAGCCGGAGCCCTGAGCTTTCATACCGAAAAATACATTACCAACGGCGGACCGGACGGAGGTGACGGCGGCGACGGCGGCAATGTTGTTTTTGTTGCGGCGAAGAACCTTACGAGCCTTCAGAACTTCCGTTTCAAGCACAAGTTCATTGCCGAGAACGGCGTCAAGGGTGGCAACCGCAAGATGTACGGCAGATGCGGCGAAGACCTTGAGATAGGCGTTCCCGTTGGAACCGTGATAACGAATGCGGATACAGGCGAGCTGATAGCGGATTTTACCGAAGACGGACAGAAGGTCCTTGTCGCTCACGGAGGCAAAGGCGGCCTTGGAAACATGCACTATGCGAATTCCATCCGCCAGGCGCCCCAGTTCGCTACACCTGGAACTCCGGGCGAGGAACTGAACCTTTCGATCGAGCTCAAGCTCATAGCTGACTGCGGTCTTGTCGGATTCCCCAATGCAGGCAAATCAACGCTCCTGTCAGTGCTCACGAGGGCTAAGCCGAAGATCGCGGACTATCCGTTTACGACGCTCGAGCCGGTGCTGGGAGTAGTGGCAGTCGATGATTTCTCCTATGTCATCGCTGATATCCCCGGAATAATCGAGGACGCTCATGAGGGAGCGGGCCTTGGTCACGATTTCCTGAGGCACATAGAGCGAACAAGGCTCCTGATCCACGTCGTTGACGTTTCCGAAAGTGAAGGAAGAGACGCAATAGATGATTTCAATGCGATCAACACCGAACTTCGTGAATTCAACGCCGAACTGGCTTCAAGGCCTCAGATAGTCGTCGCCAACAAGTGCGACGCGGCAGAACCCGAAGTTATCGATAAGTTCGTAAAAGCCGTCAGGGAAATGGGATACGAGGACGTTTTCGTTATTTCCGCTGCCGGACGCATCGGACTCAAGGAGCTTTCCGACAAGATAACCGAGATGGTCTCCAAGCTTCCTCCCACCGTTCTTCACGAGGCGGTCAATACCGAGGAGAAGACGTACAAGTTTGAAGATGATAAGAAGAAGTTTGACATCGTGATCGATGCGGAAGGCGTTTATGTCGTTACCGGAGCCTGGATAAAGAAGATCTTTAATTCCACAAACTTCGAGGACACAGAATCCACGAACTTCTTCCAGAGAACGCTTGAAGCAGCGGGCGTATTTGAAGATCTGCGCAAAGCAGGCTGCAAAGAGGGCGATACGGTCAGGATCGAAGATCTGGAATTCGATTACTTCGACTGATGCTTTAGTGCACTAATTTACAAATTGTTCATTTTTCCGTTAAGCTCACGCCTTGATGTTTCTGTACTATCTAGTCATCAAGGTAATCCTTAAAGAGGTTTTGAGTTTGTGTTTGGAGAGGACCGCGGCAGATACCGCGGTTCTTTTTTGTTGTAATATCCCGCCCCCATGTCGTAAAATTAATATGTTTATTAAGGGAGGGATATATGGAGATTCTTCGTCAGATAATCAACAACAGGATCCTTTGGGTCGGAGTCCTCTCATGGTTCATAGCCCAGATATTCAAGACCATAAATAACGTAATAATCACGGGCAAATTCAGCATCGAACGGCTTTGGGGAGACGGCGGCATGCCGAGCGGACATTCCGCGACAGTTTCTTCCGTGGCGCTTGCTACGGGCCTTTACGAAGGGTTCTCCACGCCGGTCTTCGCGGTTGCTTTCATCCTGGCCATAATCGTTATGCATGACGCTATGAATGTCAGGCTTCAGGCGGGAAAACAGGCCGCGCTGCTCAATGTCCTTGCCGAGACCTTTGAAAAGGTCACGGGAACCGATCTCCCTAATGAAGAGAAATTGAAAGAACTCCTCGGCCACACACCTTTGCAGGTGATCGCCGGCTGCTTATTGGGAATGATAGTCGCATCAGTCTGTTTTATGATTTTCTGAGGTATATCTATGATCTACACGCTCACGCTTAACCCCGCCATCGACGTAACCTACTCATCAGACATCTTCATAAGAGGAGGCGTCAACCGCGTCAAGACTGTAAGACGTGACCCCGGCGGAAAGGGCATCAATGTTTCCAAGACTTTAAGGAACCTTGGTGAAGCCACATGCGCCTGCTTCCTTTCCGGTGGCCCTGCCGGCAGGGAGCTCTATGACATGCTTATCGACTCGGGAATCGAGTGCATCTGCGCTGAGATCGGAACCGGCAATACACGCTCAAACCTTAAGTTCGTAGATACGGAAGGCGTAACCACCGACATCAACGAAGACGGCCCTGCTTTTGATTTTCAGGCATGCGCAGCCATCAGGAAGCACCTTCTTGAAATGGTGACGCCGCAGGACGTTGTGGTCATTTCAGGAAAGATACCGCCGTCTGCGCCTACCGACATTTACAGGACCATAATCAGGGAGATAAGCCACAAAGGCGTAAGGGTCATCCTTGACGCTTCGGGCGATGCGCTCCAGAACGGAATGCGTTCGGTTCCTTTTGCGGTGAAACCTAACGCTTTGGAAGCAGGTATCAACAATGACGTGGAATCAGCCGTAAGAGCCTGCAACAGACTGCTTTCGGTCGGCACATCGATCGCGCTCATATCTTTGGGAGAAAAAGGCGCCGTCTATTGTGACAGGAACGGAGTCAGGTTGTTCGCAGAAGGCCTGAAGATCGATGCGCGCTGCACTACGGGATGCGGAGATTCAATGACCGCAGGCCTTGCGTACGGGATCTCCATAGATCTTTCACCTGAAGACACATTAAGGATAGCCTGTGCCTGCGGAACGGCTGCAGCCCTTACTGACGGAACGCAGGCGCCTTCTGCCGGGTCGGTAGCCGGTTTTGAGGACAAGATCAGGATAGTTAGACTTTAAGTATTGCCTGGCTGTTGTAACAAACGAACGAATGTTCTAAAATGACTCTATAAGGAGTTCATATGTTTAAACTGGTATCTGATTACAAGCCGTCGGGCGATCAGCCTCAGGCGATTGACGCCCTTGTAAAGGGCATAGAGAGCGGAATGCGCGCCCAAACGCTTCTGGGCGTCACGGGTTCAGGCAAGACATTCACGATGGCGAACGTCATTCAGCGTGTCCAGCGTCCCACGCTCGTCCTTGCACATAACAAGACCCTTGCGGGCCAGTTATATGCGGAGTTCAAGGAACTCTTTCCTGAGAACGCCGTCGAATACTTCATTTCATATTACGATTACTATCAGCCTGAGGCCTATATTGCCGCTTCCGATACTTATATCGAGAA
This sequence comes from Saccharofermentans sp., assembly GCA_024695505.1. Classification (GTDB taxonomy): domain Bacteria; phylum Bacillota; class Clostridia; order Saccharofermentanales; family Saccharofermentanaceae; genus Saccharofermentans. The sequence goes on along the minus strand of JAILIB010000015.1, from coordinate 21,552 downwards.
GGATTCCTCGATCAACGACGAGATCGACCGTATGCGCCATGAAGCGACAAAATCGCTTCTCACGCGGGATGACGTTATTATCGTGGCTTCGGTGTCCTGCATCTACGGCATTGGCGAGAAGAGCGACTACATGTCGATGGTACTTAATCTCGAGACGGGCCTTGAGATATCTCCTGACGTCGTGATCGGCCAGCTTATCAACATGCAGTACAACAGAAATGATTTCGCGCCTGAAAGAGGTGCCTTCAGAAGGAAAGGCGACACGATCGACATCTGGACGCCCGATTCAGAGAACACTCTCACGAGGATCAGTTTTTTCGGCGATGAGATCGACAAGATCAGCTACGTTAACAGCATCACCGGAAAGACGGAGTTTACGAAGAACTACGTTGAGATCTTCCCGGCTTCCCACTACGCAACGGGCAGGAAGAAGCTGAACCATGCGATAGAGACCATTGAGATCGAACTTGAGGAAAGACTCAAAGAGCTTAGGGACAAGGGCGACATGATCGCTGCCTACAGGCTTGAGCAGAGGACCAGATATGACATGGACATGCTGCGCGAGACGGGCTTTGTCAAGGGAATAGAAAACTATTCGAGACATATAGCGGGCAGAGAGCCGGGCGAACCTCCGTGCACGCTCCTGGATTTCTTCCCCGATGATTACCTGATGTTCATCGACGAGTCGCATCAGACGATCCCTCAGGTCGGTGCCATGTACAACGGTGACAGGTCAAGGAAGGAGATGCTCGTCCAGTATGGTTTCAGGCTTCCTTCGGCATTTGACAACCGCCCTCTCAAGTTCAACGAGTTCGAGCAGAAGATGGGGCAGACTGTCTTTGTAAGCGCGACTCCCGCCGACTATGAGAAGGAACACAGCGAACAGGTTGTTGAGCAGATGATCAGACCTACAGGACTTCTGGATCCCGAGATCTTCGTCAGGCCCGTTGAAGGCCAGATCGAAGACATCCTTCACGAGCTTTCGGAACAGAAGAAGCGCGGCGACAAGAGCCTCATAATGACGCTTACGAAGAAGATGTCTGAAGACCTTACGGAATTCCTTGAGAAGGAAGGCGTCAGAGTCACGTACCTGCATTCCGACATCAAGGCAGTTGAGAGAATGCAGATCCTGAATAAGCTCCGTAATGATGAGGTTGACGTAATAGTCGGTATCAATCTCCTGAGAGAAGGTATAGACCTTCCGGAAGTTTCTTTGCTGATGATACTCGATGCCGACAAGGAAGGATTCCTCAGATCCGAAAGGTCGCTCATCCAGATAATCGGACGATGCGCCCGTAACGAAAGAGGACGCGTCATCTTATATGCTGACGAGGTAACGGATTCCATGATGAACGCGGTCGGCGAGACCAACAGGAGACGTTCGATCCAGAAGCAGTTCAATGAAGAGCACGGCATAGTCCCGAAGACTATCAAGAAGGCTGTAAGAGACGTATTCGACATAGTTGCGGATTCTGCTGAAAAGTCTTCTTCAAAGTCTTCCGGCGGCAAGCGCGGAGGTATCGATCCCGCACGCCTCATCAACGAAGGCGTTTCGAGCGGAACTGCAGAAGAGAATGAGAAGATGATCGAGCGTCTGACCGTCGAGATGACCAATGCTGCCAAGAATCTTGAATTCGAGAAAGCGGCTGAGATCAGGGACATCATAATCGAACTCAAGGGGAAGAAATAATGGGCAGCTTTTGTCATTTGCATCTTCATACCGAATACAGTCTTCTCGACGGAGCGATAAGGATCTCCGAGCTTGCAGAACGGCTTAAGGAAATGGGTATGACCTCGTGCGCCATAACGGATCACGGAGTCATGTACGGTGCAGTGTCTTTCTATAAGGCAATGGAAGCGGCCGGTATCCATCCGGTTATCGGATGCGAGGTCTATGTGGCGCCCGCTTCGCGTTTTGATAAGGATCCCGCTTCCTATCAGCATGAGAGGTATTATCACCATCTGATACTCCTCGCGAAGGACAACACCGGCCTGGTCCATTTGAACAAGCTTGTTTCAGCGGGTTTTATCGATGGCTTTTACAGGCGGCCGAGGATCGACGAGGAGCTTCTTGAAAAGTATCACGAAGGTCTTATCTGCCTTTCCGGATGCGTGGCGGGAAAACTCCCGGGGCTTATCCTTGCGGGTGATCTTGAAGCAGCGAAGAAATGCGCGAAAAAGTATGACGAACTTTTCGGCAGGGGAAACTACTATCTCGAGATCCAGGCGAATACGACTGCCGAACAGGCTACGGTTAATTCCGCTCTGATAAGGCTTTCGCGTGAGACCGGGATCCCTCTTGCCGCGACCAATGACTGCCATTATCTGAAACAGGAAGACGCGGAGGCTCAGGACATACTCTTGTGCATCTCTACTGCGGCGAGGATCGATGACGAGAACAGGATGAAGATGTCCTGCAACGAGTTTTACGTTAAGTCAGAGACTGAGATGAGACGGTTCTTTTCAGAGGTTCCTGATGCGATCGAGAACACCGGTAAGATCGCGGAGATGTGCAATGCATCTTACGATTTTTCCACCATCCATCTTCCGGTATACGAAGTACCCGAAGGATACAAAGGCCATGAGGATTATCTTTCCGAACTGACTTATAAAGGCCTTGAGAAGCGCTTTGGCGTTACTCCGCCGACAGGTGACAAGGAAGACTACTATAAGCGTGCAGAATATGAGCTTTCCGTTATCAACAGCATGGGCTATACGGATTATTACCTGATAGTATGGGACTTCATCAATTTCGCCAAGACACATGAAGTAACTGTCGGACCGGGCAGAGGTTCAGGTGCAGGTTCGCTTGTTGCTTATGCGATCGGAATTACAGACATCGATCCGATCAAATACGGACTTGTCTTTGAAAGATTCCTCAATTCCGAGCGTGTCTCGATGCCTGACTTTGACGTCGATTTCAACGATGAGAGAAGACAGATCGCGATCGACTATGTAACGCGGAAATACGGTCAGGAAAGGGTTGCCCATGTCATTACTTTCGGTACTCTTGCGGCCCGACAGGCGGTAAAGGACGTTGCAAGGGTTCTCAACATGCCTATTGCGCAGAGCAACAAGATAACGAAGATGATCCCGTTTTCTCCCGGAATGACTTTGAAGCAGGCCCTCGAGATAAGCACCGAGTTCCGTGAATGCTACGAAACCGATCCGGAAGCAAGAAAGGTCATAGACATGGCCATGAGGATAGAAGGGCTTCCGAGGAACTCCGGAACGCATGCCGCGGGCATCGTTATCTCAGGTACTGATATTACTGACATTGCACCTTTGTCCGTAAATGACGACACCGTTGTTGAACAGTTTGCGAAGGCAGACGTTGAAAGCATCGGATTGCTCAAGTTCGACTTTTTGGGACTTCGTACGCTTACCGTTCTTCAGGAGGCAAGAGACCTTGTCAGACAGAACCACGGGATAGACATCGAACTTGAGAGGATCCCTCTTGATGATCCAAACGTATTCAAGATGATAAGCAGGGGAGACACGGTCGGAGTGTTCCAGCTTGAAAGCCGCGGCATGACTTCGTTCATGAAGCAGCTTGAACCCGAGAGCCTGGAAGACATCATCGCAGGTATTTCGCTATACAGACCCGGACCGATGGACCAGATCCCGAAGTATGTTGACTGCAAGCATAACCCTTCGCACATCACCTACGATCACCCGCTTCTTGAACCGATCCTTAACGTCACTTACGGATGCGCGATCTATCAGGAGCAGGTAATGCAGATAGTCAGGGATCTTGCGGGTTTCTCAATGGGACAGTCCGATAACATCCGCCGCGCGATGAGCAAGAAAAAGAAGTCGATTATGGAGAACTACAGACAGCTCTTCATGTACGGCGGAACGGATGACAAGGGAAGACAGATCGACGGTGCGGTCAAACGCGGCGTTCCCGAGAACGTTGCCGCCAAGATCTTTGATGACGTTGCAGGTTTCGCCGGATATGCGTTCAATAAGTCACACGCTGCATGCTATGCGGTCGTTGGTTATTGGACAGCTTATTTTAAGTACTATTACCCGACGGAATTCATGGCGGCCAACATCAATTCGTTCAGGACGGAACTTGCACAGGCTTCGCATTACATCAGCTGCTGCGCGGAAATGGGAATAGAGGTCCTTCCTCCTGATATCAACAAGAGCCGTGAGAAGTTCACGACAGAAGGCGACAGGAAGATAAGGTTCGGAATGTCCACCGTCAAGAACGTCGGCGAAAATGCGGTCCTGGATATACTCTCCGACAGGGATAAGAACGGGCCTTACAAGACGTTTGACGATTTTGTCGTCAGGGCTTCCAAGATAGGCGTTAAGCGCAATGTCGCCGAATCACTGATCCTTGCTTCCTGCCTTGACTGTTTCGGGCTTACAAGAGCTCAGATGGTCGCATGCGTTCAGACTGAACTTGAAAAGCTCTCGCAGACGGCGAACCGGAATATTGAAGGACAGCTTTCACTGTTTGACCTCGGAGGCGACGTCGGAAACGATACGGGAATATTCATTCCCGATATCCCTGAATATCCTCAGGAAACGAAGCTCGGATATGAAAAGGAAATGGTCGGCATCTACATTTCAGGTAATCCTTTGGCTCCATATCACGACATAATATCCGAACTTATTACTTTTGATACTGCTGAGGCGGAAAGCATTACGGAACTGCAGGGAGCGGATGCGATAGACGACAACCGCGAGGTGGTAATGTGCGGAATGGTTACCTCAAAGAAGACCGGTTACACGAAGAAAAAGACGATGATCTCAACGATCGGCTGCGAAGATATGACCGGACGTTTTGAGGTAATGCTATACGGAAAGAGCTTTGACACTTTCAACAGGATAGTTGAGAAGAACAAACCTTACATATTCATCGGCAGAAGACAGATGAGGGAGGACAGCGGGCTTACGATGTTCGCCGATGCCTGTTACCTGCTTTCAAAGGATACCGATGTCGTATCGGCGGTAAAGAGTGACCGGACATATTTGGCTGCGGTAAAAGAGTCGGGCGGAAGAAGGGTTCCTGAAAACAAAGAACCTGCCGTGCCTGAGAAGAAAGAACCTGCCGCTGATGTACCTGTTGAAAGCGGAAATACCGGTGAAAGGCCGCCTCAGGTATTACGGATCAGTTATTCGGGGAATCCCGGCTCAGAAGGTTTTAACAGATTGTTAAATTTCCTTGCGTATTTCCACGGGAACCTTCCTGTTGAAGTAAGATTTATATCGGACGGAAGCATAGCGAGACTTGATCCCGTTTGCGACATCATGTTTGATGATGACGTTATCGCGAAGTTGGAAGAACTGGTCGGAAACGGGAATACGGAGATCATCCGGGAGGATTAGGTTTATGGCTGAAAACGATTACGCGAGACTTAACGAGATCATCAGGGAATGCAGTCACATTGCGTTCTTTGGCGGGGCCGGAGTGTCCACGGAGAGCGGGATCCCTGATTTCAGGAGCAAGGACGGACTTTATAACCAGCATGACGTCAAGTTCGACAGATATTCGCCCGAGTATCTTCTCAGCATCGACTGCCTTGTTGACCATCCTGATGTCTTCTACGAGTTCTACAGGCAAAAACTTGATACCAAGGACATAATGCCGAACAGGGCACATTATAAGCTTGCCGAGATGGAGAAGGCAGGAAAGCTCGACGGTATCATCACACAGAACATCGACGGCCTTCATCAGCGTGCGGGAAGCAAGAATGTTCAGGAAATCCACGGTTCCACTCTCCGCAATTACTGCATGAAGTGTCACGAGCCGTATCCCGCTGATTTCATTTTCAAGAGCGAGGGACCGATCCCGAAATGCCCTAAGTGCGGCGGGATGGTGAGACCCGACGTAACCTTGTACGGCGAGGGACTTCCCCAAACTGCCTGGATCGAATCCAAAAGGCTCATTTACCGCGCCGAATGCCTCATTATCGGAGGTACTTCGCTGGTCGTGCAGCCTGCCGCATCACTCGCCTATGATTTCCCGGGCAAATACCTGGTAATCATCAACAGGGATAAGACTGCGGCTGACAGGAATGCAACGCTCGTATTCCATGAAAGTATAAGTAAAGTCTTAGATACGATTGAACTTGGTGTATAATCTATCTGTTATTTTTGAATTTCGGAGGACTTTTTTATGGGCCGACTTTTATATGATGAGAGCAATCTCCCGGAAATAAGCACGCTTAAGGCTGCTAACTACGATATCGTTGACAAGAATACCGTCGAGCCCGTAAAGCGCGTCGGCGTTCTTACGAGCGGCGGTGACGCTCCCGGAATGAATGCGGCCATAAGAGCCGTCGTAAGAGCAGGCATCAATGCCGGCTTTGAGATGTACGGCGTTACCAGAGGCTATCACGGTCTTTGGAAGGGCGAGATCAAGCAGCTCGACGGAAGATCCGTTTCCGAGACGCTCCAGCGCGGCGGAACTTTCCTCATGACGGCAAGATCTCAGACCTTCATGACTGACCAGGGCGTTCTCAAGGGCGCCAGGATGATGGAAGCCTATGAACTCGACGCTTTGATCGTAATCGGCGGCGACGGTTCCTATAAGGGCGCAAGAGCTCTTGCAAGGATTGGAATGCCCGTAATCGGCATGCCCGGAACGATAGACAACGATATCGCGTCCACTGAATATACTATCGGATACGATACGGCAATGAACACCGCAATGCAGTGCATCGATAAGCTCAGAGACACTGCTTCGTCCCATGAGCGCTGCAGCGTTATCGAGGTAATGGGAAGACATGCGGGATGGATCGCTCTTAACGTAGGCATCGCCACAGGTGCTGAGAGCATACTTATCCCTGAGGTTCCTTACGATTTCAACAGGGATGTCTTAAGAGTCATCCTCGACGGACGCAATACCGGTAAGAAGCACTATATCGTTATCGTAGCTGAAGGTGTCGGCCATGCTGAAGCCATCGCGAAGCAGATCGAAGAGGCTACCGGCATCGAAGCGCGTCCTACGATCCTCGGACACCTGCAGAGAGGCGGTTCTCCGACGCTCAGGGACAGGACGATGGCAAGCCTTATGGGAATCAAGGCTATCGACTGCCTTATTGAGAAGAGATTCAACAGGCTTGTGGTCATGAAGAACGGCGAGATCACTGACGTCGATATCGAGGAAGGTCTTGAAATGAGCAAGACCATCTCGCCTGAAACTATCGCGAACATCAAGAGACTCGGCTGATACGGTTTGATCCGTAAAACAAAACTGATCGAAAGGACGGCAAAATGCCGCCATATATCATATGTACGAATATCTGACGACAGATGAAGACCTTGAACGCCGCATGATACGCGGGCGCGTACTGTCTGTCCTTGAGTTCAACAAGATACGCGACAAGGTTACTTCAAAGGCCAGGACGGCATACGGCAAGAAGATCTGCTCTGAGATGACGCCCTGCACCGATTTCAATTATGTGGAAGAGAATCTTTCGTGGACCTCGGAGGCCATGACCCACATAATGAGGTTCGGCTGCCTTCCGCTCGGAGGATTCCGTGATCTCACGGAATCTCTGTCTTATGCTGAAGCCGGCGGCACGCTTTCCTGTGCGCAGCTTCTTTCCGCGGCGTCTTTCCTGAGAAGCAGCGAAGAGGTTAAGAGCGCTCTTTCAAAAGCGCGTTCTGCAGGTTCTCCGTTTGTCGATGAGACCGAACCTCACATAGTCAAGGCTATCGAGGAGACCGGAACTGACGACAGGCTCCTTAAAGCCATAGATGAAGCCATATTGGGAGATAACGAAGTCTCGGACCGCGCGAGCAGGACTTTGGCTGAGATCAGGCGTGAAAAGAAGAAAACGGTATCCGGCATAAGATCCCTTCTCGAAAGGGTTATCGAAAACAGCTCGGATATGCTCCAGGAGAGCATAATCACGATCCGTGAGGGCAGATACTGCATCCCCGTCAAAGCCGATTTCAAGGGAAGGATCCCGGGAATCGTTCACGGTGCTTCTTCTACCGGCCAGACGCTTTTCGTCGAGCCGATGAGCGTTGTTGAGGCAAATAACAAGATATCCGAACTGAATGCCCAGGAAGAAGCCGAGATCCAAAGGATCCTTGGTGCGCTTACCTCGGATTTCCTGGAGGACAAGGATATCTTCGTTAACAACATCGGGCTTGTAGGCAGGCTTGATTACGCTTTTGCCAAAGGCGAATACGGGGTTGAAACGGAAAGCACCTGCGCGAAGCTGAACCTGGAAGGGATCATCTCGCTCAGAAAAGCCAGACACCCGCTTATCGATAAGGACAAGGTCGTTCCGGTCGACATAAACATAGGCGAAAAATATAACACATTGGTCGTTACGGGACCCAATACAGGCGGTAAGACGGTCTCTTTGAAGACTTGCGGCCTGCTTGCGCTGATGGCCATGTCAGGACTTGCAATTCCCGCGGCAGACGGCAGCGAAGTTTGCGTTTATGACAGGGTGCTTGCTGACATCGGAGATGAACAGAGCATAGAGCAGAGCCTTTCAACTTTCTCTGCACACATTTCAAATATCGTATTCATCCTTAAGAACATCAGGGGAAGGTCCCTGGTGCTCCTGGACGAGCTCGGTTCCGGTACCGATCCCGCAGAGGGCGCAGCGCTCGCAGTCGCGATCATAGACGAACTGCGTTCGAAGAACTGCATCACGATGGCCACGACTCACTATAAGGAACTCAAGAGCTATGCGGTCGAGACAGAAGGAGTAATGAATGCTTCGTGCGAATTCGATACTTCTACGCTTGCACCGACTTACAGGCTCATCATAGGAAGACCGGGATCGTCCAATGCGTTCGTTATATCAAAGAGATTGGGCATTCCTGCACGCGTACTTGAAAATGCCAAGAACAACCTTTCTACCGAAGAGATCTCGTATGAGACGCTCCTCACGAAGGCTGAGCAGGATGCAAAGGCCGCTGCTGACGCTCTCAAGGAAAACGAGAAACTGAAGGCGGAGCTTTCGGAGGCCGTAAAGGCGCTTGAAGATGAGAAGAAGGCTCTCAAGCAGTCAAAGACCAAGATCCTGAATGATTCGAAGATCGAGCAGAAGAAGCTCCTTGAAGAGCGCGAAAAAGAGATCGATGAGATGATCCGCGATTTCCGCAAGAAGAGCCGCACGATGGACAGGCAGGAAACCCTGGCCGAGATGGAGAAGATAAGAAGGCGTCTGCGTGCGGGTATCGATGACCTGACTGATGATTCAGAAGATGAATCCGCTCCTGAAGCCGCGATGAGCGGTGACCCCGTTAAGAACGTGGTGGCAGGCGAACTGTATTACGTTCCGTCTTTCAACGTAACGGGAGTTGCACAGTCTGAAGTTTCGAACAGCGGCAGGGTCAAGATCCTCGTCGGTTCGATGTCTTACACGGTCAAAGTTTCCGACCTGCGCATGCCGACAAGAGAGCAGCGCGGAGCATTCCAGGGCAGCAAGAAGAACGACCGTGCAAAAAAAGGTCCTTCAAACCTGGCAAAAGCTAGATTCGAGGCTTCGGTTAAGACGAGGCCGGAGATCATGCTCATAGGAATGACGACGGCAGAGGCTGAATCGGCTCTTATCAGGTATCTTGAGAACTGTTCGATGTCAGGGATCAAGGAGATAAGGATCGTTCACGGAAAGGGAACGGGCGCTCTGAGAATGTGCGTTCAGGATGTACTTGCGAGAGATGACAGGGTCGAATCTTACCGCGGCGGTGAGCAGGGTGAGGGAGACAGCGGCGTCACGATCGCAAAACTCAGATGATCAGGTGAATTATGGCTGAAAACAATTTGGAAGAGAACATTGAGATCAAAGAAAACACGGCGCCTGTAACGGACGGCAAAAAGAAGCATATGGGATACTTTTTCATTGCGTTCATTCCGTTTGCGATCATGATGGCGCTCCAGACGGCTGCAATGATCCCGGGGATGATATTAACGGTGGCCGAACTGTCAAAGAGCGGCCAGAATTATGATGTCACGTTTCTGATGAAGACCTTCAATGAGAAGTATGCCATTTATTGTTATATGGCATATTGCGTGGTCGCCATAACGATATTCCTCATCTGGTATCTGAAGAGCTTTGTCAAAAAAGGTCCTAAGATATCATACAAAAAAGCATTGGGCGTAAAGCCCGTCATTCTTACGCTTGCCATAATGCTCTGCCTTTATTTCACGGTAAACGGGGCGTTTATTGCAGCAAACAAACTGTTTCCCGAAGTGATGAAAAAATATGCTGAACTGATGGAACTCTCTTCGCTTGGTTCAAACATGTGGATAACCGTGCTCTACGGCATACTTTTGGGTCCCGTTGCCGAGGAACTCTGCTACAGGGGCCTTGTGTTCGGGTATCTGGAGAAATCAAACGTCAGCATCAGGATCGTAATCGTTGTCCAGGCAGCTCTGTTCGGGATAATGCACGCCAATCTCGTGCAGGGATTGTATGCATTCGCGCTTGGAGTACTTTTCGGATATTTAAGATACAAATACAAGACGCTGCTGCTTATGATCGGAGCTCACATGCTTTTTAATTTCTCCGGCACGATCGTGGCCGTTAAGATGGAAAATTCAGGTCTTACCGATACCATGAACATGGTTCTGGGAGCAGTCGCTGCAATTTTAGTTGCTGTATTCATAATACTGATCGCAAAAGACAAGCGTTCCTGTTATGTGCAGGAAGAGACTATATGATCGCCTGGATCACAGAAAACATAATCACTATAGCCGTCTGTCTCGTGATAGCGGTTTTTGCATCGCTGGCCCTGATAAGCATGTTAAAGAACCGCAAGAAGGGCGGAAAATGCTCCTGCGGATGTGATGGCTGCGCTTATTCCGGCAGCTGCGGCGAAGCAGGTAAAAGATCCCTCGAAAAAACAAACTGATACTTTGATATTCAAATTTGTGGTAAACGGCCTGTTAGTGTAAAATATCAGAAATGATATTAACGGGGGATTTACGAGTGAAAAGCGAAGAAGAAGTAATGTCTGAAGCGCTTGTGCGTATTTTTGAGAACGTGGTCCTTACGGAGGAAAAATCTCTTCAGGCAGGCTATTTTTCAGACTTGTCGATTGCCGAAATGCATACTCTCACGGCGATCGGTCCCTATGAATCAAGAACCATGACAAAGACTGCCGAGGATCTCGGGATCACCACGGGAACGCTCACTGTAGCGATCGACAGGCTCGTCAAAAAAGGTTACGTTATCAGACAAAGAGATACTAACGACAAACGAGTCGTAAGGATAAGCCTCACAAGGAACGGCAAACTTGCATGCAGAATGAACAGCAAGTTCCACAGGGTGCTCGCAAAGCATATCCTGAGCGGTTACAACGAAGAGGACAGAAAGCATCTGCTCGCTTTGGTCAATGAGGTTGACGTTTATGTTGCCCAGCAGCTCAGAAGATATGACGGTGCGGTCAATGTCAGAAAGACGGCCATGGAGGTCGCAAAGGACAGCAAGAAGGAGAATGAGTGATCATGGGAGATTCCGCAAATACTGATTCCAGGCGCGAACAGATCTATAACGAGGTCATACGCATTCTGAGTACTGACCTTGAGGTCTCCGCAGATGAGATAGCAAACGACACGATACTCAATACTGAGCTTCCTTTCGATTCACTCCAGCTTTACGAGTTTGTCATCGATCTTGAAGAAGCCTTTAACATCAAGCTTCCGGATGAGATGCTCGATCAGATGAAGACGGTGGATGATATTGTCAGCCTGATAATCAGGCTTACAGAAGGAAAATGAAGGGCTACGGCAGGAAAGTCTTTATAGTCAACAGCAGGGCGGATGCGCGCGGAATGGAAAGATTCAAGGCGGCGACCGCGCTGTTTGGTGAAGAGAGCCTGAAAGAATGTGAGATCCGTTATACAGAACACGCGGGACACGCTTCCGAGATAGCTTCCGAGATATTGAAAGAAGATGACGGCAACACGCTCGTTATTGCATGCGGCGGTGACGGAACTGTCCATGAAGTCGCAAACGTGCTTGCGGGCAGCACCCTTCCGATGGCGATAATCCCTTTGGGAACAGGAAACGATTTCGCAAGATCCGTCATGGATGAGAATCACCGCGGCGACTGTGAATACTGCGTCAGCGAGATCACCAAGAACGATTACGTTGTCAGGCCCATCGACCTGATCAAAGTCGAGTCCTTTGACGCCAGGGGCAATCTGATACCCGAGAGTTCTGCCTGGTGCAACAACGTAGCTTCGATCGGCCTTGACACGGAAGTCCAGCTCAGGGCCAAGAGCAGGGTCTTAAGGCACCCTAAATCCGCATTCATCCGTAAGACTTCGTACCCGATATCGGCAATTGGAGCTCTTTTCGGCAACAGGAAATTCGAGTTCAGGTTCGAATGCGCAAGAGGAAGCGACGTACCTGAAACGTCCGGGAAGGACGGATATACGCTTATCAGCATCTGCAACGGATCTTATTACGGCAGCGGTTTTTGTCCCGCTCCCAAGGCTTCTGTGAAAGACGGCCTTTTAGACGTCTGCGCGATAGACAACGTAAGCCTTCCGAGGGCTTTGTATCTGATATCCAAATACAAAAAGGGCCTTCATGAGGGAAAAAACGGCATCGACTGCTTTAGGACCACCGAGATTACGGTTGAGGCAACAGGATACCGCGATCTTAACGGAAATTACGACGGTGAGGACTTTTCCGGCCGTAAAGTGAAGTTCACGTGCGTAAGGGGTGCACTGAATCTTGCATTTTACGATTGATTTTTTCTTCTTATGCTATAATTATATTTTAATAAAGCAATAAGAAGGCCAATCCTTTGACTATATCTGATTCTGACATATTGAAGAATTACGGCGCATTTGGCGTCGGCGAACGTGTGCTCGCGCTTGCTTCCGAGGCGGAGGCGGCGGTTTCTGATGCATACGAAAACATCAGGGACATCGTAACCTTTAACGAACTCAAGGTTCTTGACGCTTTCAGGCAGGAAAAGTTTTCCGATGTCCATATGGGACAGACCACCGGCTACGGCTATGACGATATCGGCAGGGAGAAGATCGAGAGTATCTTTGCCCGTGTTTTTGGCGCTGAGAAGGCTTATGTAAGGCTTCAGATAAGTTCCGGCACGCAGGCGATAGCTGCTATGCTATGGGCTGTATTAAGACCCGGAGACGAGATGCTGTCGGTTACCGGAAGACCTTACGATACACTCATGTCTACGATAGGAATCGGCACCGGTGCAAACGACATGTCGCTTGTTTCCTACGGCATCAGCTATAAGGAAGTAGACCTCAAACCGTCCGGCGAACCGGATCTTGAGGCGGTAAAGGCTTCTATGACCGATAAGACCAAGATGGTATTCATCCAGAAATCCAGAGGATATACGGGCAGAAGGGCGCTTTTGAACAGTGACATTAAAAAGATTGCTGATTTCGTTAAGCAGATTAAGCCTGACGTTATCGTTGCCGTTGACAACTGCTACGGCGAGTTTACTGAGAAGACTGAACCTACACAAAATGGCGCGGATATTATCGCGGGCTCTCTCATAAAGAATCCGGGCGGCGGGATCTGCAAGACCGGCGGTTATATCGCAGGCAGGGCTGACCTTGTCGAAAATGCCGCAAGACACCTTACGACTGCAGGATTAGGAAGCGAAGTCGGACCTACGCTCGGACTTAACGGCATGATCGCAAGAGGCCTGTTTACGGCTCCTCAGTGCGTTGGAGAGTGCCTTGCAGGTGCTGTCTTCGCAGCCAAGCTGTTTGAGCTTGCAGGATATGTTACTAGTCCTTCGGCGGAAGAACCGAGGGGCGACATCGTTCAGACTCTTACTTTCGGAGAGCCTGAGAAAATGAAGAAGTTTGTCGGCGCGATACAGTCATGCGCGCCTGTTGATTCGTTTGTAACTCCTGAACCCTGGGATATGCCGGGATATCAGGATCAGGTGATCATGGCGGCAGGAGCCTTTGTACAGGGAGCTACTACTGAGCTTTCGTGCGACGGCCCTATGAAGCCGCCTTATATCGCATATATGCAGGGAGGGCTTGCCAGAGAGCAGGTCAAACTTGCGTGCATGCTCGCGCTGGAGGATTGATCTGTGGCTAAATCCAGACCTGGACATAATTCTCCACAGGGTAACGGAAAGAAAAACGGCAATCAGGGGAACGTGAACCGTCCCGCCGGCAAGCCTGTCCGCAGTCAGGGCGCCAATGCTCCCGTAACGGGCGGCAAGAGGCCTGCGGGTGCTCAGCAGAGGCCTCAGGGCGCGCAGATACAGGGCGCGAAAGGTCCTGCTCCTGCTGCCATGCCTTCCGGCAATCAGACAAGACCTCAGGCCGGAATGAAGCCTTCGAACAGAAACGTTCAGATGAACGGCAAAAAGCGCGTGAATCCCGCTAACGGACAGGCTCCTGTTCCGCAGGGAAACACCCTGCAGAGAAAACCTGTTCAGCAGGGAAATGCGGTTCCTCAGCAGAAAAGACCTGTTCAGCCGGTAAATAAGAATGCCGTACAAAACGGTAATGTTAAGCCGTCCAAAGTTTCACGCGATAACCGCAAAAAGAAACAGAAGATGCCCGGACACGGCGTTTCAAAGCAGGATCCTGTAAAGAAGAGCAATCTTCCTTATCCCGAGGACTATGTTGCTAAAAAGGATACGCCCGTTAATATTCCGGTTCAGGTAAAAGACGGCAAGGTCAGGCGCAAGCTTACTCCGGAAGAAAAAAGAAAGAGATACGAAAAACTTGCCGAGCTTGAGCAGGCAAAGATCGAAGGCAAGTCTGCCGAGCGTAAGAACCCTTCACAGAAGGGTGCCCAGAACCGTGCAGCCAAGAACGGCATCCTGGGCCTGATAGTCGTTGCCGCGGGCTTGCTGGTCCTTACTTTTGTAGTTCACCATTTGTATGACTACATCGCAGAAAAACCGCGTTTCGCGTTTGTTACGATGGGTACCGTCGAGCACTCTATCGGTGCGAAGGCGCTCGTCGTCCGCGACGAGGTCGTTATTAGCTCCGCCAAGGCGGGTGACCTCGTAACTCAGATCACTGAAGGTTCCAGAGTTGCAAAGGATCAGGCTCTTGCAATGGTCGTTCCCGATTCGATGAAATCTGTTGTAACCGATCTGCGCAACGTTCAGGCTCAGATCTCAGACGTTCAGCAGGAACTCATCCTGAGCGGTGATGTGCCTGAAGCTGACGCCATTTACAGAAGATATAACGTCAATCTGTCTTCGCTCATGGATTCGGTAAGATTTGATGCCATGAACGGAAACCTGACTAACGCGGCTACTTACGGAGCATCGCTCAACGTTGTCATTGAAGAACGTGAGGATGAGATGTCCAAGATATCATTCAATGACGACAGACTTAAGATCCTCCGCGATGATGAAAAACTCTATTCATCGCAGCTCCAGCGTGACGCTACCGTGATCAACGCCAACAAGCCCGGTATCGTTTCTTTCAGACTTGACGGCAATGAGGGAGCCATCGAGTATTCGCAGTTCCTGAACATGCCTCTTAATGACATCAGGAAGCTTATAAACGATTCTAAGGGTGCCATCACTTCAGATCTTTATGTTAAAGAAGGAAAGGGAGCCGTCAGGATCGCCCAGAACGAAAGCCAGTATCTGACCGTAAACCTTTCCAAGAATGATGCGGCAATGTCCGATTTCGCTGTCGGTACAAAGCACGACATCAACGTCAGATCCGAAGGCATCACGATCGACGATTGTGAGGTCGTACGCTGCGAGGAAGACTCTTCCGGAATGCTCATCACGTTCAAGACCGCGAGGGCCGTTGAATCGCTTCTGGACCGCCGTACGGTCGAGATCGAGATCGTAATTACCGAATCGAGCGGAATGAGGGCTTCGATCGCAAGCCTCGTGGACGTTGATTACGCCCCGAAGGGCACTTCGGCATTCGCGGTCTATATTGCTCCAAATAAGGGTGCTTCAGTAACCTCGTTTGAAAACGGCAGTCTCTTCAACGTTAACGTTTTGCCTGTAGCGGGCAAGGCCGACGAGAACGGCCAGGTTCCTAAGAGGAATCCGATCAACATTGCAGGCTGTACGGTTATCCGTACGGAGACTTTGAGTGATGGCGGCTTCATCGTTGCGTTTACTACTCCGAATGAGTTTGGCGATCTTCTGAGACTTTCAAGGCTCGCTCCTGACGGCTTTGCCGCAGCATTCGTCAATTCTTCTTCCGGACTCGGAGCGACTATCGACGTCGGTGTAAACAAGACCACGGGTAAACTCAACAGCGACGTCATATTTACAAAGTATTCGGGAATCGCTTCTCTTTATACGAATAATCAGGGATTTGTCGAGCCTGTCAGAGTCATCCTTCTGGATAATGACCGTGAGTTCGCGATCATTGACAGAGCGGGCGTATCCAAGGTCCCTGATCTCAACACTGTAATTATCACAAACCCGAAGACTGTTAAGCCGGGAGACAAGGTCGACTGATATGCAATACGATTTCGATAATGAGCTTTTGGAAAAACTCGGTGAAAACATAGCCAAGGTCAGAGCTGATATCAGATCATGCTGCATCGCGGCAGGAAGGGATCCGGAAGAGATCACTCTGATCGGTGTCTCAAAAGTCTTTCCCGTTGAATATGCGGAAGCGGCAGCCGCGGCAGGTCTTAAAGATCTTGGTGAGAACCGTGTCCAGGAACTGATGCCCAAGATCGAGAGATTCTCTTCTCTTGACCTTGATGTCAACTGGCATCTTATCGGTACATTACAAAAGAATAAAGTCAAATACGTAATAGGAAAGACAAAGCTTATCCATTCCGTAAATACCGTTGAGCTTGCAGAAGAGATATCCAGGCGCTCTTTCGGTAACAATGTTACAACCCGCATTCTTCTCCAGGCAAACGTGTCGGGCGAAGAGAGCAAGCACGGCTTTGCTCCGCATGAATTAAAGCCTGCTTTGGATAATGTAATGGACATGCCCGGGATCGAAGTTTGCGGCCTTATGACAATGGCTCCCATTGAGACATATGAAGGGGAGGCCAGAGAAGTATTCGCGCGCACGCGCGTAATATTTGACGATCTTGCTTCGTATGTGAAAAGCGACAGCTGGAAGATTCTTTCAATGGGTATGAGCCAGGATTACAAGAGTGCAATCCTTGAAGGATCTACGCATATAAGAGTCGGTACGGCTATATTCGGTGACCGTTCAAAATATACCCCTGTGTAACATTGATACACTCAAATATCAGGTTTTTGTGACAGGCGTGTAACAAAACCCGTTCTACGGTTACCTTCTTGTGTCATGTTGCCCAAATCTATTGAACTCAAATCAGTAGTTCGGTAATCTCCAAATATGTTTTACGAAAGTCCTTGGTCGGGCGAAATTTTAAGGAGGAAAACACATGGGTAATTTTAACATTAAAGAATTCTTCGGCGGAATGTTCTCACCTGTTCCTGCACAGGACGATATGATGGAAGAGAACTACTATGAGGATGAGAGCGGCTACATCGATGAGCCTGAAGAATCTTATGTAGAGGAAGCAGTTGTAGAAGAGCAGCCTTACGTTGCAGAGCCTCGTTCTTATGTTCAGGAGCAGCCTGCAGTTACAACTCCTGTAGTTCAGCAGAACGCTACAGTTATCATGCTCACACCTTATGACATCAGAACAAGCCAGGTTGTTTGCGATCATATCCGTGACGGTCACATCGTAATCTGCAACCTCACCAACACAGATAAGAATCAGCGTGTTGTTGACTATATCTCCGGCGGCGTTTATGCACTCGGCGGAAGAGTTGAGCCTACACCTGTTAAGACAACATTCGTCTGCACACCTAAGTCCGTTCAGCTCGTTATCGAGAATTCCGATGCAGCTGAGCAGGGAACAAAGGTTTCTGCTCTCTGATAACTAAGTAACCGAAACTTGAAGGGCAACGAGAGATCGTTGCCCTTTTTCTTTGCCCCGAAGTAATTACTATATGCCTGAAGATATTGTATAATTTTGATATTCAGGTAAAGAGGTAATATGTTATGACATCAGAAGAAAGAGATTATTTATTTGACCAGGCCATTGCGCTCTCCGGTATTCTTGAAAAAGAGTGTGTTGAGCTTCTCGGCATGATGGAGAATATAGATGACCGTGTTGCGATCTCGAGAGAAATATCAAAACTTGAGGCTGAAGGTGATGATTTATTCCATACGACAACAGAGCGCCTTCAGAAGATCGAGCTTGAGCCCGATATACGCTTAAGGATATTCCAGATGATACGTCACATTGAAGATATTACAGACATGGTCGATGAGCTTAGCAAGACTATTGTGAGATACAACATGCGTACCGTTACAACCGGCTTCAAGGCAAGCGTAAACAGCATCAATGCAGCCGTAACGAAGCTTATCGTTCTTATCAACGCGATGCGTGAATATCAGCCTGAGCTCAAAGAGCAGTTTACGAAGACTGTAAATGCTTTTGACGCGTTCAAGGTTGATTACGAAAAGATGTATGACGTACTCATTTTCGAGCTGTTTTCCAAGCCTCATGATGTAGTTGACATCATCAGATGCAAGGCCGTATATGATGCGATCAGAGACATATTTGAAGCATTCGAAGTGAGTGCTGATGATGCATATAAATACGTAATTTCAAAGGGTTGATCCATATTCCGCATTCAGTCTGATACAGATTAATTGTCAGAGGGGAGACGCTTATGGCAGAGAAGAGATTAAATATCGGTTTGCTGATCGATGATTTCGATCACTATTTTTCGAGTCAGGCCTGTAAAGGCGCAGAATTGGCCGCTAAGGCGCTTGACGCTAATCTCTTTATATTTCCCGGTCATTATGTCGGCACGCCCGACAGCATGTATTCTGACAAGGAATTTGAGTATCAGTACAACACGATCTTTGATCTTCCTACAGAAAACAATGTTGATATCTTATATGTGGTCCTCGGAACGATCTGTACGAGGGCTGACATGGAGATGCAGAGGAAATTCATTAAATCCCTTCCGAATGTTCCGGTCGTATGTCTGTTTTCCAATTACGAAAGCCTTCCTTCCGTAACTTTCGACAATAAGACAGGTCTTGAAGATGCCATTGAACATCTTATTGAAAAGCACGGTGCGCGTGAGATCGGTTATGTTTCAGGCCCGATCACTAATCAGGATGCGAGAGAGCGTCTTGGTGTGTTTACGAATGTAATGAACAAGTATGGCTATTCCGCCGGCAAGGAAAAGATCGCATTTGGCGACTTTACCGAAAACAGCGCGGAGCAGGTTAACAAGCTTCTTGATGACAACAAAAAGCTGGATGCCATTGTCTTCGCAAATGACAACATGGCGATGGGCGGATACAGGGCTCTTGTGCAGAGAGGACTTAAGGTCGGCAAGGACATACTTGTTACGGGCTTTGATGATGACGTTTTCTCTATCAATCTCGATCCGCCTTTGACTACTGTTGAGGCAAGCTCCGCGGAGCTGACCTACAAGGCTGTAATGAACGCCAGAAACTATATAAGCGGTACCGCACTGTCTGATATGTTTGTTGAGACCAGACTGCTTGTCAGAGCCTCTTGCGGATGCCTTGACAATGATACGGACACCATCTCCGGCATGCTGTGCCTTGATAAGCTTGAAGAAGGCGACAGGGCTTTCATAGAGGAGGTAAAGAAGTACCTGTTCGGAATCTTTACTGATGACGGACCGATCCCTGAGATCAAGCAGAAACTTGACGTGTTCTTAAACAGATATGCCGATTTTGTACTTTCGAAAGAGCAGGATACCGCTGACTGCGTAAGCGCTTTTTCGCAGGTCGTTAAGACTCCGGTACTTACGTATACCAAGCCCGAAAAACTGTTCAATGTTTTCATGGCTCTGCAGAACAAAGCTGATGAGATCATAAAAGACGATGCCCGTTGTGCTGTTTCGGATAAGATGTTTTCTGACTTTTACAGGCGTCTTTCTTTTTCCGAGATATCTGCAACGAGCGAAGCTTATAACAGGAACGTAATGCTTTCGCGCATGGTCAAGCAACAGACCGGAGACATATTCCTTTTGCCTAACGAAGATGAGATACCATATGAGCAGCTTTTGGATGGCCTTTATTCGGCGGGCTTCAAGAAATCACTGCTCTATCTTTTCCAGGGCAATATCAAGAATAAAAGGGAGAAGGCCTGGAGATGCCCGAATTCGATACTGTTGAAGGCGGTCTCCGACAGGCACGGCGTGCGTGAATTGGCGGAAGAACAGCAGCTCCTGAGAACGGAACTGATGTTTACAAATGAATTCATCGATACAAGTGAGCGCGCTACGATGGTCGTATCTCCGCTTTTTGTCGGAGAGGACATTTACGGTTTCCTGGTCAATGACATAGACATCGAAAACATAATGAATGTTGCGCCTGTCGAGATGCAGCTTTCCGTTACTTTGAAATCTCTGCTTATGATCGAGGGGCAGAACAAGGTTAAGATGAAGCTTCAGAATTCGCTCGAACGCTTCATAAGGGACAACAGCAAGCTTGAAGAGATTGCAAGCCAGGATGAACTGACGGGTCTTTTCAACCGCAGAGGCTTCATTACCAATGCGGAAAAAATGATAGGAGATACTTTCTTTGACGACAAGGTCGCGATCCTCTGTTTCGCCGATATGGACAACCTCAAGATGGTCAATGACAAGTTCGGTCATGACGATGGTGATTTCGCATTGAGGACCATCGCCGCGATCCTTCGTGAATCGTTCCGTGACAGCGACATAATCGGCCGGCTCGGCGGTGACGAATTCGTCGTTCTTGCGGTTACCGGAACCGATTGTGACGTAATGGGGATCAAGGACAGGATCGAGCGCGTGACTAAACGCTACAATGAAAAAGCGGGCAAGCCTTATCCGATTGCGATGAGCACCGGCATATACAAGTTCAAGTGTTCTCCGGGCATCAACATCTATGACATCCTTGATAACGCAGACAGACTGCTTTATGAAGAGAAGACGAGGAAAAAGAAACTGTACGGATCTTACAGATGATTTGAATTAACAAGGGGTACCTCTTTCGAGATACCCCTTTTCATTGGACCTGTTCAGAATCTGCTTTTTAATCTTTGTTCTTATCTTCTTCAGGATCGCTCTTCACAGCGTCTGCGATAGCGCCTGCTACAACTCCGTCTGCAACTTTGCCTTCGCCGTCAAGTCCCGAAACGTTGATGTTGCGGGTTACTTTAGCGTCGTAGCCGCTAGCCTTGACGATATCTGCGAGATCAACGCCTGTTGCGGCCTTGACTGTCTCGAACGTCTGGGCCATAACGGTGGGAACGTTCGCGGAGATGCCTGAGACACCGCCGTTGCTGCCGTCACCGCCTGCGAAGACTGTGACCTTGTCGATGGAAGCGAGAGGCTCTGCGACTGCCTTGGCGACATCAGGGAGGACCTTAACGATCATCTCGAGGATCGCAGCCTGACCGTACTTCTTCATTGCCTCAGCTTTCTTCTCCATTGCTTCAGCCTCAGCGAGACCTTTAGCCTGGATACCTGCAGCTTCTGCATCGTACTTTGCCTTGATACCTGCAGCTTCCTGCTCTGCAGCATAACGCTGTGCTTCAGCCTGAGCCTTCTTAGCTTCTGCGTCCTGGATCGCCTTATACTTTTCAGTCTCAGCGATTAC
>JAILIB010000009.1 GCA_024695505.1 Saccharofermentans sp. | reverse complement strand
CAGGCTTGTTCATCGAGTAGACGTGGATATGGGTAACGCCGTTGGCGATAAGGTCGATTATCTGCTCAGCTGCATATACGATTCCCGCCTGACGCATGGATACAGGGTCATCGCCGAACCTGTCAACGATCGCGCGGAATCTCTCGGGAACGTTCGTGCCGGAAAGAGCAACGGAGCGTGAGAGCTGCTTTGCCGTCGTTATCGGCATGATGCCCGGGAGTACGGGAACGTTGATGCCCTTGTCCTTGATGCGGTACAGGAAATTGTAGAAGATGTTGTTGTCAAAGAACATCTGGGTGGTAAGGAAATCGCATCCGGCATCGACTTTGAGCTTAAGATAGCCTATATCATCGGATTTGTGTTCGCACTCTATATGACCTTCGGGATAGCAGGCACCGCCGATGCAGATCTCTTTATCGAATGATCTGATGTCGGCAATGAGATCCGAGGCGTGCCTGTAATCGTTGCAGATGATGCCGTCCTTGGGCAGGTCACCTCTCAATGCCATTACGTTGTCAATGTTGTTGGCATGTATCTGCGAGATCATGTTCCTTACGTGTTCCTTTGTGGAAGCAACGCAGGTGAGATGGGGCATTACCGGAACGTTATGAAGATTCTTGATGTCGGAAGCCACTTCGATCGTAAGCTTGCTGGTCGAGCCGCCCGCACCATAGGTAACGGACATGAAAGACGGGCTCATTGCCGCGATCGCTCCGGCTGCGGACTTAACCGATTCAAGCCCTGCTTCCTGTTTCGGAGGGAATACCTCGAAGGAGATCGTGGGCCTGGGATCGTTCAGTATATCAGTAATCTTCATAGAAAAGTGACCTCACCTGTTGATTTATTTGATAATTTATAGAGTATACCTCAAAAAGTGATTTAGTATTATAATTGCGTTGATTTTATGATCGAGGTGAAAAGTAATGACTAAAAAGATAATTTCAGCCTTGCTTTGCGGAGTTATGGCACTTTCATGCCTTACCGCATGTGACAGCGAGACTGCCAGGAAGATTTCGGAAATGGCCAAGAATACCGACGTCAGCGGTCTTGAATCGGTTGAACAGAGCATCGTCAAAGCCATTACCGGAGCAGGCGAAGTCCCTACCAAAGACCGTTCCGGCAATGACATCAAGGTCCCTGCCGAGGTTAAATCCATTGTTTCGCTCGCACCTTCCACTACCAGGGTGCTTATCGATCTCGGCCTTGCGCTTAAGATCGTAGCCGTTGACACTAACTCTATGACTTATAAGGATTATCTGCCTTCCGGCGTCAAGACTTTTGACATGATGAATCCTGACAACGAAGCAATCGCGGCTCTTAAGCCTGACATCGTTTTCACTTCCGGAATGAGTTCCGTAGGCGGAACATCGCCTTTCAAACCGCTCGTTGATTCCGGCATCTGCGTTGCTGACATTCCTTCATCTGCTTCGATCGCAGCCATCGGTGACGACATCAAGTTCATCGGAAACTGCGTTGGAAAGGGCGTTGAAGCTGTTGCTCTTGCCGCTTCTATGGATGCTTCCTTCAAGGTCATCTCCAAGGCATGCGAAAGCGTTCCTGCCGAGAAGCAGAAGACGGTCCTTTTCATGATGAACATTCCCACATCCGATTCTCCTACGATCTATTCATTCGGCAAGGGCACTTACATGGACGAGATGCTCACCATGATCCATGCAAAGAATGCCTGCGGTTCACAGGAGGGATGGGTAGCCGTCTCCATAGAGGACGCAGTCGCCATGAATCCTGACGTAATCCTTACCAATGTTGATTACGTTCCCGATCCCGTTAAGGACATAAAGGCTCTCAAGGGCTGGGAGAACGTGAAGGCCGTCAAGAACAATGAGGTTTACAAAGTTGATGCAAATCTCAGTTCACAGCCTAACAACCATATTGTTGACGCTTCGCTCGAATGGCTCAAGGACATTTATCCTGATATATTCACAGAGCTTTCCAAGTCGCTCGAGAAGACTCTCAAAGAAACGATCGAAAAGATCAAGAAAATCGCTGAGACTGCTGAGAGCAAGGCTGCTGCCTGATCTGAAATGACAGATGGAAAATCAGGGAACGCCTGAAAACAAAAAAGAAAGAAAAAACGCAAAGACCGCAGGGGTTGGCATGGCGCTGTCCCTTGCGGTCTGCTTATTAATCCTTCTCATTGCCATCAGGGCCGGAAGCGTATACATTTCGCTGCCCGATCTTCTCAAGATAATCGGAAGCCACATAACCGGCAAGCCTTTGCCGGCTGAAGTCGATCCGATGTCCGATTCCATCTTCTGGACTATCCGCACGCCCCGTGCGATCACGGCTTTCCTGGTCGGCGGATGCCTTTCGGTCAGCGGAGCCGTCATGCAGGCGGTGCTCCAGAACCCGCTCGCGTCTTCTTATACGCTCGGCGTTTCGTCGGGCGCATCACTGGGAGCCGCGTTCGTTCTTCTCTGCGGGTTAACGGTATCAGGCATTTCGGGATTCATGCTTCCGCTCGCGGGATTTGTCTTCGGTCTTTTAACGGTTGCTGCTGCAATGCTTCTTGCATCAAGGATAGACAGAAACGTATCCAACCAGACTATAGTCCTCATCGGAATGATCATGTCTTTGTTCGTCACGGGGATCCTGAACTTCATGATGACCTTCTACTCTGACCGCAGCAAACAGCTCTGGCTGTGGATGACGGGTTCGTTCTCGGCAAGGAACTGGACTCACTGCGCGATACTTACGGCTGTCGGAGCTGTCTGCTTCGTCATCCTCATGTTGCTTTCCGGAAGACTGGACATCCTTACTTTCGGCGAGCTTCAGGCAAGTTCGATGGGAGTCGAGGTAAAGAAGACGAAGATCATTGCAATACTGATTTGTTCTCTCCTGACCGGCGTTTCCGTCGCATTTGCCGGCGTTATAGGCTTTATCGACCTTGCCGCACCGCACGTGGTCAGAAGGATATTCGGACCTTCCCACAAGATCGTAATACCTATGTCATTCATATACGGCGGCGCTTTCATGGCGCTCTGCGACCTTGCCGCCAGGACGGTTCTTTCACCGAGGGAGATCCCGGTCGGAGCCGTTACCGCACTTGTCGGAGCGCCTTTCTTTGCTTATGTTTTCTTCACGAAAGGGAGGAGGGCTGCCTGATGGAACTTATCCTTAAGAATGTGTCCGCCTCTTACGGGCGTGAAAAAGTCATAGACGATGTTAACCTCACGATCGGAGAAGGAGAAACTGTCTTTATCGGAGGCCGCAACGGATCCGGCAAGACAACGCTTCTGCGCGTAATGTCCGGCCTGATGGATCACGAAGGCAGCGTGACCGCCGGGGGCGAAGAGATCTCGAAGATGAAGAGAAGGAGCGTTGCAAGGCTCATAGCCCTCATGCCGCAGACCGGCGAGACTTATTTTCAGTACACGGTATATCAGACTGTGCTTCTTGGAAGATTTGCAAGGTCAAAAGGCGTTTTCGGGAACTTCTCGGAAGAGGACAGGGAAGCCGCCAAGGCTGCCATGGAGACCTGCGGAGTTTATGAATACAGGGACAGGCTCTTAAACGAGCTTTCCGGAGGACAGCTCCAGAGAGTTCTTCTTGCGAGGACTTTTGCCCAGGGGACGCCGTTCTTGTTCCTTGACGAACCGGGAAGCAACCTTGATGTCAAATACCGTGCCGAGCTTTGCGATTATCTTTGCAAGTGGGCTGAAAACAAGACATCCACGCCTTATGGCGAAGTCAGGAACACCATCGTTGCGGTCTTTCACGATCTGTGGCAGGCGAGGAGCGTCTGCAGCAGGACGGTATTCCTTAAGAACGGAAAAGTCGTTGCAGACGGGCAGAGCTCATCTGTGATCACGCCTGAATGCCTGGAATCCGTTTATGACTTCGACGTCGCGGGTTATCTGGAAAAACAGCTCGATTCCTGATATTACGAGAAGAACTTCAGGACTCTGATAGCAAGCCCCATGTCCGCTTCTCTGTTATGGGCGGAAACGTCCTTTCTGTTATGGATCTCTTCTCTGTTTTTGTGATAGTACTCGTATGATTTGAGCAGCATGTCCTCGTTCTTGAGAGTAGGCTGCCAGCCTAGTTCGCGCTTGATCTTCGTCGTGTCAAAGATGAACGTGGATGAGATCATGTTGTACTGATAGACGCCCAAAGGCGAGATGCCGAGGTGATAACAGAGCTTCATCATGAACTTGGCGAACCTCGGAGGGAAGTGGGCAAGCTTTGAAGTAGACTCGGAGTGGTCTACTACGTACTGGTAATTGTAGTTAAAGCTCTTTACTTCGTCTGATCCGATATTGAAGACAGTGCCCTTATCGTAGTCCAATGCGAGTTCGCAGGCTCTGGCAAGATCCTTTGCGTAGATGAACTGGTATCTGTTCTCGCCGTTGCCGACCATCCAGAGCTTTTTGTTGTCATCAACGAAAGAGTAGAGGATGGCAAGAAGACCAAGACGGCCCTCATCCATTATGGTGGGACATCTGAATATGATGCTCTTGACCTTGTCGGGTTCAGACATAAGGATCTTTTCGCCTTCAAGCTTGGATCTGCCGTAGATCTCAACTGGTGCGGGTTCTTCCTCTTCGGTTACGGGATAATCGAAATTCCTGCCCCAGAGACAGTTGCTGGAAGTGAAGATTATCTTGCCGATGCCGTATTTGATGCACATATCGAGAACGTTCTTTGTTCCGTCGACATTCGAGCTCCACAGTTCTTTCATCATTTTTCTTTCGTGCGCGAGCATGGCTGCAAGATGGAAGACTGCATCGATCTTGTGGGAAGAGAAGACCTTCTCCATCAGTTCGAGATCGCGGATGTCTCCCTGATAGGACGTAAAGGCGGGGTCTTCAAACTCGCTCTTTACCAGATCGATGTTGACGATGTGATGGCCCTTGGAGACAAGATAACGTGAAAGAATCTGCCCGAAGAAACCGGATCCGCCTGTAACCAGATATGTCTTCATAAACAATCCTCGAAAGCAATTTTCAAATTGAATGCTCCAAAGATTATACAACAGATATTGCTGTTAGGCATTTGAGGTTTAGAGGCGGAGTTTATTCTGCAACGTATTCGTATGAAATGACGGGATAGGCGGTAAATATGCCTGAAGTGTCAGTTCTGTAGATATCTATGCCGGTTGCCCGGACCTTAATGTCGTGACCGCCGCCGTTTCCGGGAACAAGAGCAATATCCGTGTCTGATCTGAGAATGTACACAGCGCCGTTGCTGCCCGCATGATACAGATATTTGCCGTCGATCTTTTTGTTCGAGACTTTGCTGATGCTCGTGAAATGTTTGGTGTGCGGAGTTGCCATACATGCAGCAGTCCCGCCCGCTGTTAGGACACAAAGTAGCACGGCTGAGATAATGACGGTAAGAACAATACGCAATGTTTTACGGCCTTTAGGCGGTTTCTGCGTCATGAAATCCACTCCTTTCATTTCACTTATAGTGTAATTTTACACCATTTGAAAAACTTTGCAATATGCAAGCGGAGATAACGCGAAAACTGTTGTAAACACAACAATAAAATGGGTTAAATGGGCTTTTTATTTAAACGAAAGTTACATTGAACACAAATAATATGGTTGTTAGAATTTGATTGCTATAAGCAGGAGGGGACTGTTATGGGTAAAGAAAAGAAGAAAATGACTTTCAAGGAATTCCTCAAAAAGAAGGATATCAATATCTCGGCTAAGACTTATTTTGTCGATGCCATGAGCGGTATGGCCCAGGGCCTTTTCGCTTCGCTCCTTGTAGGAACCATCCTTTCTACTGCAGCCAACTACATTGAGATGATCGATCTGGCATTCTTCCAGAGGCTTGCACACTTCATGCATGTCGTCGGATACATCACGAGCGCCAACTCGCCTGTTACAGGTGCTGCCATCGCAGTCGGTATCGCCGCTGCACTCAAGGCACCCATGCTTGTTACCGCTTGCGCCGCATGTGTGGGAGCTTTCGCAAACGGTTATCCCGGATACATATTCGATAAGGCTGCTATCTACATCAAGAATCCCACGCCTTCATATTCGGCAGGTCCTTTAGGAGTTTTTGTCGCTGTAATCTTCGCAGTCGAGATCGGTAAGATGATCTCAAAGGAGACAAAGGTCGACATTCTTGTCACGCCGATCGTATCCCTCGGAACAGGCTACCTCGTAGCTTACCTGACATGCCCTGCGATCGCAGTTGCAATGAACTGGCTCGGAACATTCATCAATACAGCCACGCAGCTCCATCCGTTCATCATGGGCATCATCGTTTCCGTAGTCGTAGGCATCATCCTGACTCTCCCGATCTCCAGTGCAGCGATCTGCGCTTCGATCGGTATCACGGGAATAGCTGGCGGCGCCGCTCTTGCAGGATGCTGCGCTCAGATGATCGGTTTCGCCGTTGCTTCTTACAGAGAGAATAAGATGGGAGGCATCGTTTCACAGGGCCTCGGAACGTCAATGCTCCAGATGCCCAATATCGTAAAGCATCCTCAGATCTGGATCCCTGCAACACTTGCAGCAGCTATCACAGGTCCTATATCCACAATGGTATTCAAGCTTGAGTGTACGGGCGTATCCGCAGGCATGGGAACATGCGGAATGGTAGGCCCTATCGGATGCTTCTCCGCAATGACGAAGTCCGGAACGCTCACTCCTATGGCGTGGGTCGGAATGGCAGTCGTCTGCATCATCGCACCTGCTCTTCTCTCGCTCCTTTTCAGCGAGATCATGAGAAAGCTCAAGTGGATCAAAGAAGGAGACATGAAGCTCTGATCCGCAAATGGAATAACATGTATTCTTGTGTTATTCTTTAAAAATGAAAAGCTTTACACCAAAACTCAGGACAAGACGTCTCGCCGGCAAAATGTTTTCGCTGGCCGGATTGATCGCAGTCCTGTTTTTTGTGTTCATCTATCTTTTCCCCTGGATAGAGACCGGTACGGGAAAGGCTATAGGCGCGGCCTGCATGGCGATCCTTGCGCTGTATTTTGTCATCTTTTTGATCTGGATAAAGAAAACGGATGAACCGGATGCCGCAGAATTCTTCCTGATAACCGCAATACCGCTTTCCGCCATATTCCTGATCCTGATTCCGCATAACTGCTTTGTCGATAACAAAACGCATTTCATCGCCGTTTACAGGCTTTCAAACCTTGTCCTCGGCAAGGGTGAATGGCTTGCCAGAGCGGACGATCTGGATTTCATGAACGCATACTGGCCTGATATGGGCCGCCCGGATACGAAAGGATATCAGGCGCTTGTAACTGCTTCATCCTGGTTTATCAAGAACGATACTTTAGTTGACATTGTCAGGCACGAAGACAAGATGAAGTTTTATTCCATCGTATGCTATCTGCCTGAAGTGTTCGGCTTTACGGTTGCCAGGCTCTTAAAGCTCGGGACGGTCCCTTCGCTCTATATTTCAAGGGCTTGCCTGAACATTTTTTATATCTTTGCGGTTTTCCATGCCATAAGGACGATGCCTTCAGGAAAGTACGTCATGGCTTTTACCGCGCTCCTGCCGGAATCGCTTCATATCGCGGGCGCTTTCTCTTATGACGGAATGGCGGTTTCCTGCGCGCTTTGTTTTGCCGCAAGCTGTTTTAACGTGGCAGCCTGCGAGAGGAAAGAAAAAGATGTGAAACCGCGTGTTTTCACGAAGGAACTCATCAGGTGCATGATATGGTCATTTATGGTGGCAAGCGTGAAGGGAGGAGGATACTTCTTCCTTCTGATACCGCTCGCATTCCTGGCTGCTTCACGTAAAAAAGCAAGATCCTTCATCAAGCCCGTCCTGATCGTTTCTTCTGGCCTTTTGGCGCTACTGATATTCAATGTCATTGCAACATACGGCATATCCCTGTTCCAGCTCGGCGGCGAAGAGGGTAATCTGACCACTGCTTTTGCGTTTGAGAACCCGCTTTCATTCCTTGTGATGGCGGCATATGAATATGTTTATGAACTTGAAGCGATATTCATGGGCGTTACGGGCGGAATGCTCAGCTGGGGCGATTTCGTCGTTCCCGGTCAGATCATCGCTGCTCTTCTTGTGTTAATGCTGGCATATCTGGTCTTCGAAAAAGACGAGACAAGATTTACCGTCAGTTCGAAAAGGTTAATGATCCTGTCGATCGTGCTTGCTCTGGTCATCACACCTGCCATGATGCTCAGTTCGACACCGGTCGAATCGCGCAATATATTCGGTATCCAGGGAAGATATTTCACACCGTTCGTGCCTTTTATCTTTATCCTTGCCACTAAGTTTAAGATCCATAGAAAAGCCCTTGCGGTAACAGATGAACGCATACAGCTTAAGATACGGAAAAGGCTGCTTACAGCGGTTTCCGCGTTTTTCTGCATCATCGTCTATCTGATGCTTGATACGTATCTTAAGAGATAAGCCGTCAGGCTCTGAATGTTGCGACTATCGCCCTTATGGAATCAAAAAGGTAGGGCTTATATGTGGCGAGGTCGCAGGGTGTTCCATTGATTATGATATTGTGTACGCTGCTCGAGATGAGTTCGATTATCGTGTAGAGCATGAGACCGGAATCCTTCCAGTTATCACCGTTGGAATTGATCATCCTGTCGTAGTCTTCTTTTACGTTGACAGACTGGATAAGGCTTTCGTCCGTATAAGCCTTGACGTAGAAACCGAAGTTCAGGTTGCGGTTTAAGAATCTGGCAAGTCTTGGATCTTTGTCCAGGTCCGTGATTATGCTGTCGGCGATAATGATTATCTTTTCCTCGACCGGAAGATCGGGGTTGGCCGCTTCGTGCTTTTTCAGCCTGTCGCTTGCTTTCTTTAAAAGTCCTTCGGCCTTTCTTGCGATAAGGTGGTCTATTATGTCCTGCTTGTCATGGAAATAGAAATAGAAGGTCCCTTTGGCGACGCCGGCACTATTCGTGATGTCTGAGATAGAAGTATCGGAAATACCCTTTGTGGTAAAGAGTTTATACGAGTGCGAAAGAAGTGAATTGAGCTTTATCTTTTTGTTTTCTTCTGCTTTGCCCAAAGTAATAAACCCTCCGTTTATTGAATGTTATCACTATATACAAAAATTGACTCATGGTCAAGAAATCTCCCGAAAATTATTGACTAATGGTCAAAAAGTGATATATTGAGACTGGAATTTATGACCGATGGTCAAAAATGAAGAGGTGAAAGAAAATGCTCAGATTCGGAAAAGGCGTGGTTAAGCTCCGCTGGGTGATCCTTGCGTTGTCCGTACTCCTGTTGATACCTTCCGTAATAGGATTTCTGAATACGCACATTAATTACGATATCCTGTATTACCTTCCTGATGACATTGAAACGATGAAGGGACAGGACATACTGCTCGAAGATTTCGGAAAGGGCGCGTACGGAATATTCGTCTGCGACGGCCTCTCCACGGCTGATCAGATCAAGCTCGAAGAAAAGCTTTCGAAAGTCGAACACGTGTCCAGCGTTATCTGCTACAGCTCGCTTACTGGCGGTGAGATCCCTTCAGCGGTGCTTCCTGACAAGATAAAGGACATCTTCTATTCCAAAGACGGCAAAGGATGCCTGATGTTTATCTTCTTCAACAGTACCAGTTCGACTGAAGAAACGATGAAGGCGATAAAGGATATAAGAGCCGTTGCCGGAAAACAGTGTCTTCTTTCAAGCATGGCAGCCGTGGTTACTGATACAAAGGACCTTGTACAGGAACAGATCCCGATCTATACATCCATAGCGGTCGTTCTCGCACTGATAGTTCTGATGCTTACGATGGATTCTTATCTTGTTCCGGTTCTGTTCATTGCTGACATCGGAATGACGATAATCTATAACCTCGGTTCGAATTTCATAAAGGGAGAGATGAGCTTCATTACCATGGCGCTCGTTGCTATCCTGCAGCTTGGCGTTACGATGGATTATTCCATCTTCCTTTACCACAGTTATGTCGAACAGAAACTGATCTACGATGACATGAAAGACGCAATGGCGCATGCGATCGCGGCAACGCTGACATCCGTGACGGGTTCATCGCTTACAACGATCGCCGGATTCCTTGCCATGTGTTTCATGACATTTACGCTTGGCCTCGACATGGGCATCGTAATGGCGAAGGGAGTCATTTTCGGCGTGATCGGCTGCGTAACTATCCTGCCTTCGATGATCCTTGTATGTGACAAGGCGATAGAGAAGACGAAGCACAGATTTAGTTTAAGGCTTCCTTCAAAGGGCCTTGCAAGGTTCTTCGACAAAGCATACATACCTGCCGCGGTAATCCTTTTGCTGCTCTGGATCCCGGCAATCTACGGTTACAGCAGGATCAATGTCTATTACAAACTCGACAACAGTCTTCCCGAGACACTTTCGTGCGTTCAGGCAAACAAGGCTTTGGAAAAGGATTACGACATGAATTCCGTTTCCATGATCCTTGTTGATTCAAAACAGCCGGCGAAGGATACCAAGAAGATGCTCGAAGACATAAAGGCTGTTGATGGAGTTGAATTTGCGATCGGTCTTGATTCGGTCCAGGGTTCGCTCGTTCCGGACGACCTCGTGAATTCTTCGGAGATCACCAGGGACCTCAGGAGCGACAGATACAAGCTCCTTCTGGTTTCGTCCAAATATCAGGTCGCGACTGACGAGGTCAACGCCCAGTGTGATGAGATAAACAGGATCGTTAAGTCTTACGACAAGAACGCGATGTTCATCGGCGAAGCACCTGCGACCAAGGATCTGATAAAGATAACGGACAGGGATTTCAAGGTCGTATCTGCAGTCTCGATCGGCGCGATCTTCATCCTGATCCTCATGGTCCTGAAGTCAGCCACGATCCCGTTCATCCTCGTTGCAGTCGTTGAACTTGCGATCTATCTGAACATGTCGATCTCGTACTATACCGGCACGACTCTTCCGTTTATCGCATCTATCTGTGTCGGAACGATACAGCTCGGAGCAACGATAGATTACGCGATACTCATGACCACAAGATACAAGAACGAGCGTATCGGCGGCGCCGACCGCAAGCTTGCGGTGAAGACGGCGGTGGAGACTTCAGTCAACTCAGTATTCTCATCGGCATTGGGCTTCTTCGCGGCGACGATCGGATGCGCGGTATATTCAAACATCGATCTCATATCGTCGATATGCCTGCTCCTTGCAAGAGGCGCGCTGCTCTCGATGGTACTGGTAATACTTCTTCTGCCTGCATTGCTCCTGATATTTGACCCTGTGATCATCAGGACCACGGCCGGAATGAAGTGCTGCGTTGAGCGGGAAAAAGACAAGAAAAAGCATTTGGGAAACGGCATTGCCCATCAGGTTTAAGCGGATAAGAAAGGACGGATCAATATGAAAGAAAACATGAGAAAGATTACGGCTGTTGCATTAAGCGCGGCAATGATCGTTACGGCTTTTACGGGCTGTGGAGAAAAGAAAGCGGAACCCGTAGCAAAAGAAGAGCCGGACGCAACGCAGAACAATGATGAAAAGGACGGAAGGGAAAAAGCTGAGGAGATGGCAGCTCCCGAGCACAGTTCAACCTCCGGTAAGAACGAGACCGTTTATGTCATCAAGAACAGTGATGGTACTAAGAAAACGATAGTTTCCGCATGGCTTAAAAACCCGTCCGGTTCAGCTTCGTTGAAGGACGTTACCTGCCTTGACAATATCGAGATTGTAAAAGGCGATGCAAAGCTCGAAAAGAATGAAAACGGAAATGTTACCTGGAATACAGAAGGCGCAGACGTTTATTACACCGGCACTACCGGAAAGGCCGCCCCGGTCGATGTCGATGTTACTTACACTCTTGACGGTGCCAAATTGAAAGCGTCTGAACTCAAGGGCAAGAGCGGTCATCTTGTTATCGATATCAATTACAAAAACACGATGTCCAAGACCGTAACAGGTAAGGACGGAAAAGACTACACGATCTATATGCCGTTCATCATGTCAACGGGAATGATCCTTGACAATGCGAAGTTCAGCAACATAACCGTCAAGAACGGAGAGGCCGTTAACGACGGCGATCATACGATGGTAATGGGAATAGGCTTCCCCGGCCTTTATGACAGCCTGGGCCTCGATACTATCGACTTCAGTAAGATAGACGAAGACAAAAAGATCGAAAGATCGGATATACCTGATTCCGTTACCATTGAATGCGACGTTAAGGATTGCGATGAGTTTTCGGCTCTTACGGTCGCCAAGACTTTCGACATTAACAAGATCAGCAAAACGTACGATATCGGAAAACTGGATGCCGATATAGACGATATGACCGACGGCATGAAAAAACTGCTCGACGGTTCAGAAGATCTTCATACCGGAATAAGCAAGGTCAACAAGGGCGTTAAGAGCCTTCAGAGCGGAGCAAAGACTCTTTCTTCCGGCGCGGATTCACTCGCTAAAGGAGCAAAGAAGCTCTCTTCAGGTACCAATACGCTTTCAGCCGGTGCCAAAGATCTGAGCGACGGCATGTCGAAACTGAATAAGGCTCTGCCTTCTGAAGCAGACGCGAAAAAGCTTGCGGCAGGATCAACACAGATCAAGAATGCCATCGATTCCATGCATTCCGCCGCAAAGAATGCCCCCGTTACCGACAAGGACGTAGCTGCTCTTCAGACAAAACTCTATAAGCTCGTTCAGGCAGGCGAACTCGATGCTGACACGATGAAGCAGATCCTTACGGTTTATAAGACATGTGAAGGACTCGAGAATGGCGTAAACAGTCTTTACAACGGATATGGCAGCGTCAATAAGGCTGTCCAGGCATATCCCCAGATCGTCGCAGGCGTAGGCAGTGCGTCAAAGGGGGCCAAGCAGATCGCTGACGGAGCCCAGACATTGAACAAGGGCGCAAAAGATCTCAGCAGCGGAGCTGACAAGCTTTCCAAGGGCGCCAGATCGCTCAGGAACGGAACGGGTACTCTTGCCGATGGTACGGAAAAGCTTCTCAAAGGTTCCAAAGACCTGAAGGAAGGCCTCAAGAAGTTCGATGACAAAGCCGTCGACAAGGTTGCGGAAGTGATCCGTGATACGGTCGATCCTCTGTCAGACAGATTCGAAGCCCTTAAGGCATACTCAAATACTTACGGTTCATTCGCAGGAACCGACAAAGCCGTTGAATGCTCAACTGTATTCGTTTTAAAGAACAACTGAAACAAATCCATCTGATCCTTCTTCAAAAAGCAGCCTCCTTCGGGAGGCTGTTCGATTTTTATTGAACTGAATCTCAAGATAATTTATTATATTGTTTATGGAATAAAGGTAAGATTATCGGAGGTTATTATGGGTAATTGGAATGATCCGGAAAATGATATGACCGGATTTCTCACTGATGAAGAAGATTCAGGCATTAAGAAGTATTTTGAGCCAAAGGTTGACAGGAGACCTCCCGCTCCGTGGCTGAGTAAGAATCCCTGGGCAAACCAGCAGGATAAGAATAATGAAGACGGCACTCCCGTAAGTGTTTTCTCTTCGAATGCCAAGAAATGCCCCACGTGCGGCGCTAACCTGATCTTCAATCCGAGAGCTGAAGGTCTTGCCTGCACGAGCTGCGGAAGAGTTTTCGATCCGGATACACTGGATATGAAATGGTCGATGGGGATCTCAAATCCCGAGCAGGAATACGGCATTGATGATGTCCTTGCAGATGATGACCAGCAGAGGATCGAGATCGTATGTAATTCCTGCGGTGCACAGATCATCGCTGATAAGAACGTATCATCTACTTTCTGCGCATTCTGCGGTTCACCTGCGCTCATTACCAGAAGACTTACAAGAGAGTTTCATCCGGATAACATCATTCCGTTTGAGATCGAAAGAGATAAGGCGATCGAGCTTTTCAGGAAGCATTGTGAAAGCGTTCCGCATCTGCCCCGCGACTTTACTTCTGCAAGGACATTGAAGAAGATCACCGGAATCTATGTGCCGACCTGGCTTATTTCCTGCACAGTAAAAGCAAAGGTCATCGGCAGGGGCCATACCGATCCCGAATATGACAGGGCGAGGGAAGAAGGCCGTGCAAAGGGACGCGCGATGCTGGCAAGCACCGGCATGACTGCAAATGCACCCGTTATCCTTAACGATGCAGACGCGTTTGAAGTTAAGGGGACGGTTGAATTTAAGCTCAATGATGTTCCTTTCGACGGTGAAAAGCAGATCGCAAACCGCATCATGGAGGCGGCAGAGCCTTATGATTACTCAAGGATGGTACCGTTTTCAGGCGCTTATCTTCAGGGTTACGTTGCCGAGAAATACGACCAGCAGCCCAAGGATATGAATGACAGTATCGTAAGGCGTTTCGACAGATACACGATGCAGATCTGCGAGATGTGCGATTTCGGATTCAAGTCGTTTAAGGTCGTTGAACACGATCCTACACCCGTATTCAAAGATTTCACCATCAAGTACTGCCTGCTGCCCGCGTTTTTCCTTCACTATGAATATAACGGCCGCAACTATCAGTACGTTATAAACGGCCAGACGGGAAAAGTCTCCGGCGAATTCCCTTATGCAAAGGGATGGGAGACCATGGAAAGTGCAGGAAGACGTGCAAGAGGCAAGGCGATCTCCGTTAACTTCGAGTTCAGGAAACTTCTTTATGCGCTTCCGGGTGCTCTCGGCGCTTTCGGTTATCTTATGCTCCGCATGGGGACAAGAAATTCCAGAATGTTGAGAGTTTTTACATTTGGTTTTAATGACCCGGTCCTGTTCCTTATCGTCGGATTGCTGGTAAGCGCTGTCTTGTATTTCCTTATCAGCATCCTTCCGAAAATGCTGGAGAGACGCGAAAAATACGACAGACAGATGATCGGCTCGGACAGTTCGCACGACCTTGCATCTCCACCGGGAGCGGAGGCTTATTTTGATACAGGATATTCAGTTAAATATTCCGAGGTGGTAAAGGAGAAAGAAGGTCCGATGCTGCTCCTTAGGAATGAAGCCGATCTGAAGCACAGCATTATTACAAAGCGCCCTTAAACAGCGTACAGAAACGGAGTCAGTTTATGATCGAAGCTGTAAACCTTTCCAAGTCATTCAATTCTGGAGCGGCGGTTGCTGCCGACAACATAAGCTTCACTTGCGCTGACGGTGAGATAGTCGGTTTTATCGGTCCGAACGGGGCAGGTAAGACGACAACCATCAAGATCCTCACAGGGATAATCAGGCCGGATTCCGGCAAGGTGGTCATCAACGGCTTTAACATGGCCGAAAAGCCCCTTGAGGCGAAAAAGATAATCGGCTACATTGCTGATTCTCCCGACATGTTTGTAAAGCTCACGGGTTATGAATACATCAATTTCATGGCCGACGTCTATGGCGTGCCAGGGGACGTCCGCGAGGAACGCATCAACTATTTTGCCGAACAGTTCGGAATGGAGAAAACCGTTTTCTCACAGCGTATGACGGGTTATTCCCACGGCATGCGCCAGAAGACGATGATAATCGCTACGCTGGTCCATGATCCCAAGGTTTGGATACTTGATGAGCCCATGGTGGGCCTTGATCCGCAGTCGGCATTCAATCTCAAGCGCATGATGCGCGAACATGCCGACAAGGGAAACACCGTGCTGTTTTCTACGCATGTGCTCGAGATAGCTGAGAAAGTCTGCGACAGGATAATGATCATCGATGCCGGCAAGCTGATCTACAAGGGAACGATGGAAGCGCTTAAAACAGGAGAAGAAGGCGGAGATCTTGAGAAGATCTTCCTTAAGATGACCGCGGAGGAGCAGGCTTGAGACTTGGTCTTATAAAAAGGCTTACTGCCGTAATAATGCGCTCGAACTCCATGGAAGAAGCGGCGAGCAAAAAACGCAAAGGCTGGATAATCGGCTTTACCGTTTTCGTGCTCCTGTTCGTGGTATTCCCCGTAACGGTAATGACCGGAATATTCACGCACATTGTAACGGCCCAGCTCGCTGCTGCCGGGCACCCTGAATTCGGCGTCAAGTTCATGTACGGTATCATCTCGGTCTTTTCGGTGGTATTCGGAATTAACGTGATCTTCAACGAACTGTATTTTGAAGATGACATATCGTATCTGCTCCCTCTCCCGCTGAAGGCGGAAGAACTCGTGCTTTCAAGGTTCCTCGCAGTCTTTATCGGTGAGAACATGATGCAGTTTGCTGTCGTTATCGCGGTCGTCACCGGTTTCGGAACAGCTTATCCGATGAACGTTGTCAGGTGGATACTGTCGATTGTCTTGGGATTCCTGCTGCCCATGATACCGATGGCCGTTATTGCAATATTGGGAATGCTTTTGATGACTTTTACGAGATTCATCAAGAAGAAGGAAACTGTAAGAAGGATATCGTTCGTTATAATCCTTTTGATCCTCGGAGCGGGCGCGGCCATGCTCCTTACGATAGACATAGGCGATGTTGTCGGCTATATAATCGACGGCACGGTCAGGAACATCCTTTTCGTAAGGGTCTTGGATGTTGTATTCCCGCAGACGGGACTTATCGCTGACTATATGGCTAGAGGGTCGGTCCTTTCGCTTTTGGTTTTCATAGGCCTTTGCATCTTATCGGTGATCCTTTTGGCATTGGCGGCACACTTCTTCTATATTGAATCAGTAACGCGCCTCAATGAGACCACTCACGTTCAAAAGAGCGCATCTGCCGCTTCGGCTTCTGTGACGAGGACTGCCGGAATGACGCTCTTCGTTAAGGAGATGCGTATGCTTGTCAGAACCCCGGCGTTCCTGACCAACTGTGTCGCAGCAAATTTTGTCTGGCCGGTCTTTGTCCCGATATTTGCCAGGATCATGAAGGCTGATATGGGACAGGGCGCGGTAGCGGCGTATTTTACTGACGGCAGACACAAGACGGCTGCTCTTATAGTGATCCTTGCCATAACCATGGTGACCGCTGCAATGAACTGCCTCGGTTCGGATGCTTTTTCGAGGGAAGGAAAGGGCTTTGATTACATAAAGTTCATTCCTGTAAGTTACAGGCTCCAGTGGAATGTAAAGACAGCGGCCGCGATGGTCTGGACTCTCGCGGGAACCCTGCCGTTCTTCCTGTTCTTCGTCATCTATGCCCGATTTGACGTTTTGACCGCCGTGCTTACTCTCGTAATGTCCTGCGCGGCATCTTTCTTCGTAACAGAACTCGGAATGCTCTTGGATTCCCTCAATCCGAAACTCTTCTGGCTTGATGCCCTATCAGCATTAAGGGAAAACTACAATACCGTTTTCTGTATGGGCATCACGATCGCTTCCTGTGCGCTGCTTTGCGGAGGAATGTACCTGTTTGCCGTTCCGGCGGTCTCCGCAGGAGCCGCAGCACTGATCCTTTGCGTTGCCGACGCCGTGCTTTATCTGTTGGGCATGAACGCAGGGATAAGGAACATCAAGCAGGTCGGCGAATGATAAACGGCGTGTTTATTGTGTTTTCTGAAGATAAATAGACGGTGGTCTATATATTGACAATTGTAAGTATTTTTTGTTTTACATATTCCGAATTTGACGTTAAAATACAGACTGATAGTTTTGCCTTAAACAAGACGTGATGAGGAGAGATATATGGACATTTTCTCGTTTGTAACGCTTTTCGGAGGCCTTGCATTCTTCCTTTACGGTATGAAACTGTTGTCTGATTCGTTAAAGAAGACCGCAGGCGGCCGCCTTGAGAAGCTGCTCAATAAAGCGACCGATAACAAGTTCAAGGGACTTACAATAGGCGCGGTAATAACGATCGCTATCCAGTCCTCATCCGCGATGACCGTCATGCTGGTAGGTTTCGTAAACTCCGGCATCATGGAACTGCCTCAGACTGTAGGCGTGATCTTCGGTTCTGACATCGGTACGACGCTTACTGCTTGGATCTTATCCCTTGCAGGTATCGACAGCGGCGATAATATTCTTTTGAAGCTCCTGAAGCCTTCCTGCTTCTCACTTATCTTCGCGCTGATAGGAATTATCCTCATAATGGCTGCCAAGAAGCAGCGTGACAAGGACGTCGGTTCGATGCTCCTTGGTTTCTCTATCCTCATGCAGGGAATGACGATGATGTCGTCTTCCATGGAGCCATTGAAGGAGATGGACAGCTTCGTTTCGATAATGACGGCATTCAAGAATCCGCTCCTTGGCGTTTTCTCAGGCGCAGTAGTTACAGGAGTCATTCAGAGCTCGGCTGCCGCGATCGGTATCCTTCAGTCCATTTCCATGACGGGCAAGCTTACATACGGAATGGCCATTCCTCTCGTAATGGGTGCCAACATCGGCACCTGCATGACCGCGATCCTTTCATCAATCGGAGTTAACAGGGACGCAAAGAGGGTTACTGTCATCCATGTTGCGATCAAGCTCATCGGAACGGTCATCTGGCTGATCGTGTTCTACGGCGTAAACGCTTTTTTCAATATCAGTTTCATGGACAGTCCGGTCAGTATTGTCGGCGTTGCTGCGATCCACTCCATATTCAACATAGCTAACACGATTCTCCTGTTCCCGTTCTCGAAGTTCCTTGTCAAACTCGCACACGTAGTTGTCAAAGAGACTGAGGAAGAGCAGGAATTCAAGCTTGACGAACGTCTCATGCTCACGCCTTCGATCGCCGTCGGCGAATGCCGCAACATGATGATCAAGATGGTTACCAAGGCAAAGCAAGGCCTCGACAAGGCAATGGGCATGCTTCCGCTCAATTACAATACTGAGGATTTTGATTTCATTAAGAAGAACGAGGAGAAGGTCGACGGTTATGAGGACATTCTGGGTTCTTATCTGATGAAGCTTACGACTTCCCAGCACTTAAGCGTTGAAGACAAGAACAGGTCTTCCAGGATCCTGCAGGCGATAGGAGAAGTGGAGCGTGTGGCTGACCACGCAAACTATCTTTCAGACTCTGCCGAGGAGATAGCGAACAAGCACCTTCAATTCTCGGATGCTGCCAAAGCTGAGCTCGGCAAGGTGATTCCTGCCGTTCACGACATCTATACGATGGCTTTGGACTGCTACCTTTCAGACAATGCGGAACACGCTGAAGACATCGGACCTTTGAGGATCGTTATAAGCGAGATGTGCGACAGGTTCAAGGCAAATCACGTTGAAAGACTTGCTTCGGGTATCTGTACGACTGAACAGGGATTCGTTTTCAATGACATCCTTTACAGCTGCGTCAGGATCGCAGAGCACAGTCTCAACATCGCTGCCATCGCATACAGATTCAGGTCGGCAGACGCTCCGGCTCCCGATACCTACATGCACGACTTCAAACAGCGCAAGGAGTCTGATGAAAAGAAGTATCAGGAATACGTCAAAAAATACGGCATTTGATATTTTCCGTTTTTTCTTTCTTAACTTGCTTTTTTGTGTATAATAATGAGCGATTTGGGGGATGAAAAAATGGAAAATGCTTATTCAAAGTCAGTAGAAGAGATAACAAAAGAATTCGGTACGGACCGCATTAAAGGCCTGTCCGCCGAAGAAGCATCGCAAAGATTAGCCAAGAACGGTCCAAATTCACTGGGCGAAGAGAAAAAAGTCCCTCTCTGGAAGAGATTTCTGCAGCAGTTCGCTGACGCAATGACGATAATACTTATCGCGGCAGCCGGACTTTCTGCGTTCATGGCTGTAAAGAGCGGCGGTGGTTTTACCGAGTGGATCGATGTCATCGTTATCCTGGCTATAGTCATTCTTAACGCTGTTCTGGGCGTTTATCAGGAGGGTAAGGCTGACCAGGCTCTGGCAATGCTCAAGAAGATGAGCGCTCCACAGACAAAGGTCATCAGAAACGGCGAAACCATCCTGACTAATTCGGAAAACATAGTTGTCGGAGACGTCATCGCGATCGATGCGGGTGATTCGATCTCCGCAGATCTCAGACTCATTACTTCAAGGTCGCTCAAGGCTGAAGAATCTTCTCTTACGGGCGAATCCGTTCCCGTCGAGAAGGATGCGGACGTCGTCTGTCCCGAATCCTGCGGCATAGGCGACCGCAAGAACATGCTCTTCATGGGAACCGTTGTTACTTACGGCAGGGCAAAGGGCGTTGTAGTTGCGACCGGAAGGGACACAGAGCTCGGAAAGATCGCAAACAAGCTCACGAGCATTGAAGACGAAGCAACTCCTCTTCAGAAGAACCTTTCCAGCCTCGGAAAGATCCTTGCAGTAGTCTGCATCGCCGTTTGTATCGTTGTTCTTCTTGTACAGATATTCATTCAGAAGCAGTCCTGGTCTGATGCCATGATGACCGCTGTTTCCCTTGCTGTAGCTGCAATACCTGAAGGTCTTGCGGCTGTCGTTACGATCGTCCTTTCGATCGGAATGACCACGATGGCCGAGAACAATGCCATCGTCAAGCGTTTGCTGGCTGTTGAGACTCTCGGCTGCGTTGACGTCATCTGCTCTGACAAGACAGGAACCCTTACACAGAACCAGATGACCGTAAAGGTTTTATATGACGGCCGTAACGTTATCAACGTGGAAGGCGGCGGATATGAACCGAAGGGCGCTATCGTTGACTCTGACGGAAATCCCGTTGAACTTGATAATGTCATTACGATGCTTATCAGGTCAGCAGTTCTCTGTAATGATGCTCCGATCGTAAGGAACGACAATGGTGATTATTACTGTATCGGCGATCCCACCGAAGGATCCCTTACGACTCTCGGAATGAAGGCCGGCATGGAGCGCGGTGAAACGATGCTCAAATATCCCCGTGAGACGGAGCTTCCTTTTGATTCCGACCGTAAGCTCATGACGACATATCATTCGGGAATAGTACCTGACGGCTGGATCGCATTTACCAAGGGCGCGCCTGACGTTGTCTTTTCAAGATGCACCAAGTATCTGGATGCTGACGGCGAGCATGAGATGACGCCCGAATACCTCAAGAACATTAAGGAAGCAAACCATAATTTTGCGGTAAAGGCGATCCGTGTCCTTGCTTTTGCTTACAAGAAGCATCCGGAAGGCTGCGCTGCTGATTTCGCGGATGAAAAAGACCTTGTCTGCTTAGGCTTGATCGGAATGATCGATCCTGCCCGCAAGGAGGCAAAGGATGCCATTGCAGTCTGCAGGGAGGCCGGCATCAGGGCTGTCATGATCACGGGAGACTTCAAGGATTCTGCCGTTGCGATCTCCGATAACCTCGAAATGCGTGACGAGGCCCATCAGGATGCCTACTCTGGCGAAGAACTCAACAGGATGTCTGATGAGGAGCTCCGCAAGGTCGTTGAGACTACAGCCGTTTATGCGAGAGTCTCGCCCGAACACAAGGTGCGTATCGTTGAGGCTCTCAAGGCAAACAACCACATCGCTTCGATGACGGGAGACGGCGTTAATGACGCCATGGCCCTCAAGGCAGCCGATATCGGTGTTGCCATGGGCATTACCGGCACTGACGTTTCAAAGAATTCTGCCGACATGATCCTGATGGACGACAATTTCGCAACCATCGTAAAAGCGGTCGAGCAGGGAAGGATAATCTACTCGAACATCCGCAAATTCGTAAGCTTCCTGCTTTCATGCAACATCGGCGAGATCCTTGTAATATTCATCCTTTCGCTGATCCCGGGAGGAGTTGAAGGTTCGCCTTTCTTCGGCATAGCGGCTCCTTTGACCGCGATACAGCTGCTCTGGCTCAATCTGGTTACGGATTCCTTCCCGGCGCTTGCACTGGGACGTGAGAAGGGCGAGCCCGGCATCATGAAGCTGCCCCCGAGGGCCAAGAACGAGCCGATCATCAACAAGGAGATGCTCATGACAGTAAGCGTTCAGGCCGTCGGAATCTTCCTTTCCGTAGCGGGCGCATTCCTTGCAGCTCTTGCCAGCGCCAACAAAGGCAGCAGCTTCTTCTATACAGGAGCTTTGGGAACTGCGGTCAAGCCGATAGACATCGCCAGGACGGTCGCCTTTGCGACGCTCATCTGCGCGGAGCTCTTCAGGGCATTTGCCGCAAGATCAGAGAGGATCTCGGTATTCAAGCTCGGTATCTTCTCCAACCGCATGATGAACTATTCCGTCGGACTTTCAATATTCATGCTGCTCGCCGTCATTTACATCCCCGGAGTGAACAAGATCTTTGACAACGTCATGATCTCGCCTCTTTCCTGGTGCGTTATATTGCCGCTGGCTTTGGTACCGTTCATCCTGAACGAGCTTTTCAAAGTAATAAAGAACTGTTTGCATAAGTAAAACCGCTGTGTTATTATCTAACGGCATTAAATACGGATATTATTAATAGGAGGCCTTAAACTGATGACCGGTTTAAAGATAGCTCTTGCTATAGTCGATATAATTCTTGCAATTGCGATCATTATCCTTTTCCTCGTTCAGGAAGGTAATGACCAGGGTATGGGCGTTGTCAGCGGCGGTTCGTCTGAGTCTTACTACGGAAAGGCTAAGGGAAGGACCCTTGACGAGCAGCTCAAGCGTTGGACGGTAATCTGCGCGGTTCTTTTCGCGATCGTTTCCGTCGTTCTGTACCTCGCTATCGCAAAGGCTTGGTAAGTTTTAAGCAAAGCAAATGATGGAGCCTTCCGGTTATTTGACCGGAAGGCTTTTTTATCGGCTTTTTGTAGTAAGATATCAATAAGAAAACAGGCGGTTCCAGTTTGGAGATACATTATGGCTAGATATACTGATCCGGAGAATTTTGACAGCGGAAAGAAGAGGTCACGCTCGGCGGTGAACATGAGCGCGGCTCAGAGAAAAAGAAACAGGGAGATCAAGGCTAAGGCCATTGAAAGCTCGTCTCCCCAATGTATAGATGACCTTGGAGCAAGAGGACCCCTTAAGGTCAAGAATCAGGTCATCGGCATCCTGAGACAGCACGGAAACGGCGGCGTGGTACTGCCTGATCCCGCTTTCAGGGAAACTGATTTCGGTGCAGTTCTGATCGACAAGAACCATCTGAACGGTGCGCCTTTCGATATGGCGGTCGTCTGCGAGATACTGAATCCGACTGCAGGCAAGGGCGAACTTAGGGGAACAATAAAGGAAGTATTAGGCGATATCGGAAACAACGATGTCCGCATGATGACTGTCCTCCGTCAGTTCGGT
>JAILIB010000175.1 GCA_024695505.1 Saccharofermentans sp. | reverse complement strand
TATTCTTTTGCCTGCTCGATAAGCCTTGACGGCGTCTTATATTTGAAAAAGCCTATTGCCGAGGTCCCGGTCTTATTAAAGGTCATGCTGACGACGATGACATCCGAGAGAGTGGAATCCTTGGGATTTGCGCCATAGACGCATAAGAAACCCTGGAAGGAACTGATCGACATTTTGTCTCGGAGCTTGATGATGTCCGTGTATGAACCCGCGGTCAGGAAAAGATAACCGTTGACGAATTCAAACTCGATGTAATCGTCGTTTGTAAGATCACCGTGATTCAGGTTGATGTTCATCACCTGGCCGCCCTTTTTGTTATAGCAGCACAGATCGCCGTTGCCGTAAATAACGTAAAGTTCGTCTTCATGGAACTTGATAGCGAAGGGATTT
Source organism: Saccharofermentans sp. (assembly GCA_024695505.1). Taxonomy (GTDB): domain Bacteria; phylum Bacillota; class Clostridia; order Saccharofermentanales; family Saccharofermentanaceae; genus Saccharofermentans. Next base: position 26,295 of record JAILIB010000175.1, on the reverse strand, counting down.
CGCTGATCGTTTTCTTTCGCATATTTTCCTTCACCTTTGGCAGAGAATACCCTTATGCTGCCGTCATCACAGTACTCGGCAAAAAGAGTTCCCTTCTCATTCCATATAGTGTGTTTGCACTTTTCGCATTCAGTCTTTGTATATTTGCCGCTGTCACAATCGACAGTCAGGCGGTAACTCTTATCCTGCGAATTGCTGCTCTGGTTCATATAGATCAAAGCAGTTTTTCCGTCAGGTGAAGGGGCCATTTTATAGTAGCAGGTGGCATCGCCGAATTCTTTTACGTCTACCGTGGTCTTCCTGACCTTATCATCCATCATGTTATAGCAATAGATGGTGACCGTTTTCCCTGCCGCATCGTCGGTCTTCGACCAGATCCTGCCGTTGACGGTCCTGAGAAACATCATATTCGTTATCGTAAAATCACTGTTTGCGTCAACTATCTGCCCGTTGGCGCAATTGATCTTGAAAAGTGAGTATGCGGTTTCGCTTTCGCTTTTCTTCGTTATCTTGAGACCATATATAAAGAGATTATCAGGCGATGAACCGTTCTCGAGAAATTTAAAAGTGAAGTCCGGTATCTTTTTAGTCCATAGCGTCTTGCGGGCCTTCAGATCCGTTCCCGATATAGTTTTGTCCTTCTCACTGTATGTAAGCAGATAATCACCGCACTTGACCGAAGTGTTAACTATTCCCACCTCATCACTGTTCTCAAAAGCAATAAACTTGCTGTCGGAAAAGTTGGCGTTATATTCCGTGATAACCCTCTTTGATGAATCCTCAACGAGGAATGACGTGTTCTTGTCTCCGAACAGATATACGTCATTTGTTCCGTCCATGAAATATTTCTTTGTCTGGATCTTCTTTGTGCCGCCATCACGCGGGATCCAGACTGCCGTTCCGTTGCGGATTATGACGGCCAGGTTCGTTGTGGTCAGGTTGGACCAGGATATGTCATCCTGGAGATCAAAACTGTTGATCACTTTGCCGGTGCTCTTTTCAACTATCACCACCCTGTTTGCAAACACGGTATAGAGCGCCGCGACTTTTTTTCCGTCAGCAGTCGTATAGTCGGCATTGATGATCTTAGTGTGCGTAACGCGCGTCCTGAAAGGGAGTTCAGCTTTCCAGACCGATTTTCCGTAAGAGTTTATCCGTTCCAGAACAACTGAAGTCTCATACAAGTAGTATGCAGCAAAATTTTTTTCTTCCTCGGAACGTCTCAAGACCGTAATGCTGCCGTCGTTTTCAAAAGCAGCATCCAGGAAGTATTCCAAGCCTTCGGAAACACAGGTCCATTTGTCTTTTGCAACATCCAGGACAAAGATGTAACTGCCTTTTTTCAATCCAAGACTTCCGATGACCGCAACTTTTGAAAAATCATCATTTATCAGGAAATGTTTAATGGAAAAGACTACATCCTTATCCCCGCCTTTTTCTACAAACGGTTCCTTCTGGTATGTTTCGATCTCCTTGACGAGCTTTCCGTCCGAAGCATTTAAGACCAACAGAGAAGTGTTGGTATTTACAAAAATGTAACCGCCTTTTTCGTAGTAGTACAAACATTTCGAGTTTAAGAGGGAAACGTATCTGTTAGTCTCAGTTTTCCATTTTTGAGCCTTGGTCGCGGGATCATACGAAGCAACGTAAGTTCTGTTGAAAAGGATAAAGTTGCCGTCCTTGTCCAGTATAAAATCCAAAAAGCGGTCCTCTTCCTCTTTGATCACCGTCTCTTTGTTGTCCTTCTTGTCCCAGACATGCATTATCCCGTCTTTATCCAGGATCATGACATGATCGCCTGAATCAGTGCAGGCGAATTTATCGATCGCTCTGTTCGTCTCATATCTCCATACCGGAACTGAAGCTGAATTACCATTGGTCGAATAAGCTCCGAGAGCGGTAGCGAGCGCAGACTGAGCATCACCGGTAACCGGCCTCGGGTTTCCGTTGCTGTCTTCAAATGCTGAAAGAGCAAGCTGAATCGCTCCGATGCGGTCACCTTCCTCGAGCAGCTTTTGCGATTCGGAAGAAAGGTATCTCGCCTGGTTCATCTGGGCCTTGTTCAATGCGTCCTGGATCCTCATAAAAGTCCAGCCCACATAGACCATGAGAGCGATGGCCGCCAGGGAGACGAACGCGGTCTCGATCAGGAGCCTTGTTCTCTTATATGCTTTTCTTCTTCTGATGATCTCGTCATAATTACAGCCCAGCATGGAAGCCGCAAGTCTCGGAAGTTCTATCTTCCTGGCCTTGGGAATGGGCATCCTGTAATCGGCGGCCAAAGGCTCGACGACTTCGTCTTTGCAGTAAAAAGTACCGTCAGCCAGATAATGCGTGATGTTATCGTGCCTGAGGACCTCGGGAATGACCTCGTCAGGCTCACCTTCAACGAGAACTGTGAGGACGAGCTGCTTGTTATAGTCGTGAAGCTCAAGGAACGTATCTATCTCGCGCCTTACCCAGTCGGATTCTGAAGTCCTGTAGGAACAGATTACTATCAGGAACTGGGAATCTTTTAACGCCTGCGTAAGATCTTCCGTCAGGTTGCTCGAAATAGGGAGTTCTTCAACATCCCTGAAAACACGGTTAAATCTCTGCTTTCCGCACTTTTTCTGAAGCGCCTTGGGTATCTTGAAACGCTCAAGGCTCTTCTGGATCTCCGAGGCGATAAGGGTATCCTTCTCGGCATGCCTGTAAGATATGAAAGCATCGTACTTAAATTCCATCTTGGTTCTTCCTTTTCATGCGGTCTCAGACCGGAGCATATGTTTCTAAGAAAATGTCTTTGTTGATGATGTATACGTCATCAGGATCGGTCTCCTTTGCCGCGAGATAATCTCCCGGCTCACCCTTCAGATACTCTGCTCCGTTCCACTTGGTGAACACCTTTGTTGTATTGGTGATCGGCATTGCAAGTATCGTGTTGCCGCCCTCTGATATACAGGTCTTGGCAACGCTTCTGAGCTGGATTATCTCCCCTGACTTTGTATTCTTGATCGTCGGGAAATACTCGAGCTTCAGATTGTATTCGTCATCGACCTTATCGTAATTCCTCTCGAAGACTTCCTTGTTGGAAGCATATACCTCGCCCCTTACGCCGATCATGATGACAGTATCTTCCTCGACGTTGAGGTTAGCGTCACCTTCGAGCGAACGGACCAGGATAGGGGTTCCGACAGGCATGAATTCCGACGGGATCGCGTAACCCTGCTTGATCGGGAGCTTTTTGTACTTTTTCATCTCCGAAAGGTCGACCTTGTCTTTTCCCGCATATATGATCCTGCAGTCCTGATAGTAATCGTGAAGCCTGTCACGGAGGACTGTCGTAACTATTGCGTGCTTGTGGATGTCGTCTGACGGCATGTAATCGGGTCTGAGTTCAGCCAGAAGGTCCTTCTGGATAAGTCCGCCCGCCTTGTCCGAACGTCCGCCGCCCGAGCCGATGTCGCGTACAAGATAATCGGCAAGCTCGTCAGCCCTGACCTCACTCGTGCAGCTTCTGACCGAGAACTTGATCCCTACGTCAAGTTCAGAGAAGACGACACACACGTCGACGGTATCGACTGCAAGGAAAAAGTCGCTGATAAGGCCGAGGATGTTGGGGTCGCAGGGCATCGTCTCGAGGAGTGCGTAATTATGTATCTCGTGATACTCGTATCCGAGGAGCGCCATTCCCGCGATCTTAACTTCCTGCAGCGTCATGTTCATGTTGCAGAAATGTTTGATCAGAGACTTGTCATAGTAGATGTCGTCAAGCATGTCGCGGTCAAGCGGATGGTAGATCTCAACGAGAGTGTTGGTATCTGTATACAGGCCGTAATAGAGCGCCGTGGAAAGATTCCTGTTCAGCGGGAACTCTTCTTTCCTTAACAGATCCCAGACAACGGTAGCACAGCTTCCTACGCCCTGGCGGATGTCATTATAAACAGGCGGTTTGTTTTCACCAAGGAAGTGGTGGTCTATCGAAGCAATGTTTTCAGCTTCAAATCTTCTCACGTTGCCCTCTCCGTAAATGCAGTCACACGTAATCAGGAGCTGGGGCTTCGTTTCAAGAACGGGAACGTATTCGATCGGGATCTGGAGCACGTCGACCATGAACTTGAGGTTTGTCTTCGTGATTATGAAATTGCCGGAATATATGAACCTGACATTCTTTCCTTTGGCTTTGAAATAGCTGTATACTCCGAAACCGGACGCGATGGCATCAGCATCAGGATTGTCGTGGCACTGGACGATAATGTCATCAAACTCAAGCAGATCGGACAGTTTCATATAGTGATTTCCTCCCGGTCGATAGCACTTTATTAATTATACATTATTTTTTTATGTAAAAAGAAACCCCGGTTATCTTAAGCAGATAATCGGGGATAGACCATACATATTCCGGTCAGGAAGAATAATCACAGTGCAACAAAACCCCTGATCCGAAGCCTGTATTTGGCCGTCAGATCAAAACGTTACCGCCCTGACGTTCAGTTACAACGATTAATTATCTTACTGGCCGATCATCTTAGAAAGATCGCCTGCTGACGGAACGTCAACACCGGTCTTCTTCTCTACAGCGCCTGCCGCCTTTTCATAAACGCCATTTGCCTGCTCGTTCTTTGCGACTGCATCAAGCGCGCCGCTTGCCGTTTCCTTAACCTTGTTAATGTCGATGTTGGGAAGATCTACCATGATGTTAACCTCCTGAAATTTATAATCTGATTATAGTGCTTTCGGCCTCAAAACAAAACCCCCGTAACGCAGCATACGGGGGATTGATTGTTTGTTAAATTGTAGTTCAAGAATTAAGTTGGTCTGTCGGTTCCGTGCTGAGTAAAAAACTCAATTTAAGTAGAAAACCTTACAGGAGAAGCTCTGAACCAAGCGAGACCAACTGTCTGCTTGATGTATTATCTTGTCCCATTGGTCTCACCTCCTTGAACCCTGAAATGTATTTGGTTCTTTTTTCTGATGGCTTAAGTCTAACACACGACATGTCAGAATGTGTTATCAAATTATGAACGATTTCTGACATTGGAGTTACAAATAAATTCCCGTTCAGATCATTCAGTCGTCATCGTGATCCGACCAGATCGTCGTGCTGCCGCGGTCGAGCGCAACGATGCCGGTACGGCACATTTCAATGATACCGAAAGTCTTGACGTTCTGAATGAAACCGTCGATCTTCTGGGAATCTCCGGTAACCTCGATGCTGATCGCCTCTTCGCCAAGGTCGATTATCTTAGCCCTGAATATGTTCGCCGTCTCGATGATGCGGTCCCTGACCTCATCGCTGTTCCTGACCTTGATCAGCATGAGCTCGCGCTTCATACAATCCTCGTTCGAGAGAACGACGACCTTCTTTACGTTGTAGAGTTTTCTGAGCTGTGAAACTACCTGGTCCTTATCGGTCTTCGCCGCTGAAAGCGTGATCGTGATACGCGAATATGCGGGCGATTCCGTCTCGCCTACGGTAAGGGAATCGATGTTGAATCCCCTTCTCGTGAACATGGCCGTGACGCGCGAAAGAACGCCGTACTGGTTATCGACGTAGATGGCGATGATGATCTTATCCTTCTTCATTTTCGGCCTCCTTCCACGTGACAAGGTTTTCGAAAGTTCCGCCGGGCCTTAACATCGGCAATACCATGGCATCGTGATCGATCTTCATGTCGATGACAGAAGGTCCTTCGTATGCATAAGCTTCATCAAAAGCCTTCCTGAACCCGTCGATGTCGTCAGCCCTGAAACCCTTTGCACCGAAGGCTTCCGCGAGTTTTACGAAATCAGTGCTGCGGTCGATGTCAGTGCCGGAATATCTCTTGTCGTAGAAGAGCGTCTGCCACTGTCTGACCATTCCGAGCGTTTTATTGTTGAATACTACGATGGTTACAGGAACGTTGTATGTAACTGCGGTCGCGAGCTCATTGAGGCTCATGCCGAAACTTCCGTCGCCCGTAATGAGGACAGACCTTTTTCCGGTCGCGAAAGCAGCGCCTATCGATGCTCCGAGACCGAAGCCCATCGTTCCAAGTCCGCCTGAACTGAGCCACGTGTGCTTCTTGCGGAAATTATAGAACTGCGCAGTCCACATCTGATGCTGACCGACGTCGGTCGCGATGCGCGTGTCCGCTCCGGTCTTGAAAGCTATCTCAAGGATGACTTCCCTGGGGACGAAGGTATCGTCATCGTATGCATCCGATTCACGTTTCCTTAAGGACTTTATCTTCTCTTCCCAGTCAGGGAGCTTCTTTTCAGAAACGGCATCAATAAGCCTGGCGAGGAAGTCCTTCACGTCACAGCAGACACCAAGATCGACGGAAACATTCTTTCCGATCTCTGCGCAGTCCGCATCGATATGGATCTTCTTGGAATTGAGCGCATATCTGTCAGTCTTGCCCGTTGCACGGTCAGAAAACCTTACGCCGACAGCTATCATCAGATCGCTCTTTGCAAGCGCGACTGAAGAAGCAAAATGCCCGTGCATTCCCTGCATTCCGAGGAATCTCGGATTTGCAGTCGGGATCTCTGAAAGGCCCATCATGGAGCAGCCGACGAACGCATCGATCTTCTCGGCAAGGGCAAGTATCTCCTTGCCCGCACCGGCTCTCACCGCGCCGCCTCCGAAATAGATGTAAGGCCTCTTGCATTCGGCTATCATCTCGGCTGCCTTCTGTACCATCTTGTCTTCAGCTTTAGAGGGTTTGGCGGGGACGATCTTTCTTGCAGGCTTAAACTCGCAGGAAGCCGTCTGGATGTCGTTCGGGATGTCGATAAGAACAGGGCCGGGACGGCCTGAAGTCGCGATCTTGAAAGCTTCACGGATCGTGTCAGCCAAGACCTTTACGTCTCTTACGAAGAAGTTGTGCTTTGTGATAGGGAGCGTAACGCCAGTAATGTCGATCTCCTGGAAGGCGTCTCTTCCGATCATGGAATTGGAAACGTTTCCCGTGATGGCGATCATAGGAACGGAATCAAGGAAAGCGGTAGCGATCCCTGTTACGAGATTTGTCGCGCCGGGGCCTGACGTGGCGATGACGACGCCGGGTTTGCCCGAAGCTCTTGCATAGCCGTCAGCGGCATGCGCAGCGCCCTGTTCGTGAGCTGCGAGGACGTGTCTGATCTTGTCCTTGCAGTCATAAAGCTTGTCATATATGTCGATGACCGTTGCTCCCGGAAAACCGAATACAGTATCAACACCCTGTTCAAGCAAGGTCTCGATAACTATCTGGGCTCCTGTAAGTTTCATCTGACAAATCTCCTTTTTATACGGAATTGTACTCTTTATCTGTCTTCTCTGTAATAGTTCCTGCCGATCGCGGACGGTTCGTTGCTGTTACTGTTCTTGCTGACCGAGCTGATTATGAGAACGATGAGCGTGATGATGAAAGGCAGCGCGGAGAAGAACTGTGCGGGTATCTTCGTAAGCCATCCGAGAGTGTTCGGGAAAGCCGTTGCGAGAGGCGCGTTCTGGACACGGAGCGTGTTGAAGAAACCGAAGACAAGAGTACCGATGATGGCTTTTGCCGGACTCCAGTTCGCGAAGATGACGAGTGCAATCGAGATCCAGCCGTAACCGTTTATCCAGCAGTTCGATCCTTCGAAAGTACCGCCCATGTTGAGCGCCATGTAAAGGCCTCCGATGCCCATGATGCCTGAACCGATTATGATGTGCACGTACTTGTACAGCGTGACGTTGACGCCAAGGGAATCAGCAGCGGCAGGGTTTTCACCGATCGCGCGGAGCTTTAATCCGGGAACGGTCTTGGCAAAATACAGCCACATCAGTATTGCGATCAGGAAGCCGAGATAGATGAGTATGCTGTGCGAGAAAAGCACTTTGCCGATGACCGGGATCTTCGAAAGAAGCGGGATCTCGATCGGGGCGAACTGCTTGTCGAGCCTGCTGCCTCCGAGCGCGGGCCACTTTGACTCGCTGTTCGAAACGGCGTTGCCGATGAAGTAGTAGAATGCGACGCCGAACGTGGTGATCGTAAGTCCTGTTACGTTCTGGTTTGCCTGGAGCGTGACCGTCAGGAACGAGAACAAAAGTCCAACAAGGCCTGAAGCCGCAAAGCTTACGAGGCATGCGACCAAGAGGCTTCCCGTGCTCATTCCGACGAGATATCCCGCAACAGCGCCGATAGCCATTGTTCCTTCAACACCAAGGTTAAGCGAGCCTGATTTTTCGATCATGATCTCGCCCGTCGTACCGTACAGGAGCGGGATGTTGTAAACGATTATGCTGAAAAGGAAGAGCGTAATTACTTCAATCATTTTTCGCATCCTCCTTCTTTCTGATGGTGAACGTTGCGCAGAAATCCGCGGTAAGTACAGAGAACAGGATTATTCCCTGCAGGAGGTCTGCGAAATTGCTGTCGATCGAAGGATACTTCGTTGCGGCAGTCTTGCATCCGAACTGGAGTATCGCGATAAGGACCGAAGTAACGGCGATCGCGGGAGTATTCAGCTTTGAAAGCCATGCTACCACGATGCCGGTCCAGCCTACGTTGTTCGTTATCGTTTCGGATATCGTTCCGGAAGAAGATGCAGTAAGTCCTGCGGCAAGACCTATCAGTGCGGATGAAATGAACATTGTGCGCATGATGATCTTTCCGACTTTCATTCCGGCGTACTTTGCGGTCGCGTTGCTGTCGCCGACAACGGAGATCTCATATCCGTGCTTGGTGTATTTCAGGTAGACGTAGATCAGGACGATAAGCGCTATGGCGATTATAACTGACCAGAGCAGATTGAAGTTTCCGATCTTGATTCCGGTCATTATTCCCGTTTCGGGGAACTTTCCGAAGATCGGTCTTGCGGACTTCGGATCAAGGAAGAAGTTCCAGTCTTCCTTGGTCTTTCCGAGATACGTTATCACGTAGAGCATTATGTAGTTGATCATGAGCGTAACGAGCGTTTCGTTCGTATTGAACTTGACCTTGAAGAAGGCCACTGCAAGCCCCAAAAGGCCGCTCGAAAGCATAGCCGCAACGCACATCAGGACTATCGTCAAAGGCCTCGGAAGGCCAGTAACGTTGAACGCGACGATCGCCGCGCTGATAGCTCCGATGAGGAATTCTCCCTCACCTCCGATGTTCCAGAAACGCATCTTGAACGACAGGCCCAAAGCCAGCGAAGTGATCAGGAGCGGTACAAGGATCTTAAGAAAACCCTCGACGTTCTTATATGCATATTTGTTGCCGATCATGCCGATCGTAAGCATCCTTCCGTAATACTCGAACGGATTGATGCCCAATGATGCAAGAAGGATAGCGCCTATCCCGAGCGAAATGACGATGCCGATAAGATAATAGATAAGGAGCCTTCCCAGTGACTGACGGGGGCGTCTTACAAGATGGTATTTCTTCATAGACCTGCCTCCTCCGTTTCATTTGTTTCTTCGTTATCGGCAAATCCGGAATCCCTTGCGATGCCTGCAGTCTTGCCGCCTTTGTCGACCAGGTTGAGCGCGCCGGTCATCATGAGACCGATCTCTTCCTTGGTCGTGTGATTGCTGTTAACGACGCCCTGGAGCTTGCCGTGACAGATGACCATTATCTTGTCGCAGAGAGCCATCATGACATCGATGTCTTCGCCTATGAAGAGTATGCCGACATCCTTTTTCTTTTCATCGTTCAGGATGTTGTAGATCATGTAAGACGAGTTGATATCAAGTCCTCTGACAGGATAAGCCGTGATGAGGACGTTGGGGCCGGACTTGATCTCACGGCCCAGAAGGACTTTCTGGACATTACCGCCGGAAAGCTTTCTTACGGGAGTCTCCGTCGAAGGAGTAACGACCTTGAGTCTTTCGATGACCTTTTTCGCTTCTTCCCTCGCGGACTTGCGGTCGATGAACGGACCTTTGGGTTCGCTGTAGTTCTTTAAGATCATGTTGTCAGTGATCGACAATGAAGGAGCAAGGCCCATACCGAGTCTGTCCTCCGGGATGAAGCTCATGGAAATGCCCTTTTCGAGGATCTTTTTAGGTGAAAGGCCGACGATGTTCTCGCCCTTGTGGATCATCTTTCCTTCAACGATCGGACGGAGTCCCGCGATAGCCTCGCAAAGCTCTTTCTGGCCTGAGCCAGCGATGCCCGCCACGCCTAAGATCTCGCCGCCTCTGATGTAGAAATCAAGGTGATCGACGGCTACGGCACCTTCGTCGTTCTTGACGGTAAGTCCGCGGATCTCAAGGAGCGGCTTGGTCTTTTCGATAGGAGGACGCTCGATGAAAAGGTTGACCTTACGTCCTACCATGAGCTCCGTCAGCATCTTTTCATCGGTCTCGGCCGTATTTACCGTGTTGATGTATTCGCCGTGCCTTAGCACCGTGACCCTGTCAGAGATCGCCATGACCTCGTTCAGTTTGTGCGTGATGATGATTATCGAATGCCCTTCTTCCTTCATCTTGCGGAGGACCGCGAAGAGTTTGTCGATCTCCTGGACTGTCAGGACCGCCGTCGGTTCGTCCAGGATGATTATCTTTGCGCCGTAGCAAAGGACCTTCAGTATCTCGAGCGTCTGCTTCTCTGAAACCGACATGTTCGAGACAAGCTTGTCCGGATCTATGTCAAAGCCGAATTTCTCGGCCATCTTCATTACTTCGTTTTTAGTGTCCTTCTTGAGAAGGAAACTCTTGTCTTCCCTTAATCCTATCCTGATGTTGTCGAGCGCCGAAAAGCGTTCGATAAGCTTGAAGTGCTGATGCACCATCCCTATTCCGAGCTTCGCCGAATCCTCAGGCGAGCTGATGGAAACCTTTTTCCCGTTGATAAAAATAGAACCGCTGTCGGGCATATAAATGCCCGACAGCATGTTCATAAGAGTCGTTTTGCCGGATCCGTTCTCTCCTAAGAGAGCAAGGATCTCGCTTTTTTTGAGCTGCAGATTGACATTCTTGTTTGCGAACAGCGTTCCGAACTGTTTCGATATTCCTTTTAGTTCGATGGCATATTCCATAAAACCTCTCCTGCAGCGTTGTTAAGCGTATATCAGTTAACCTGTGTTACGCCGTCAACATAGTAGTTCATTGAGCCCTGGATGACGTCATCGCCAACGGAAGCTCCGCCTGCGGCAACCTTCTCCTCGCCCTTGTTGTCCTTGAGTGCGTCATTCTTCTGTTCAACGGTTACGGCGCCTGCCTTGCCGGAGAAAGAAAGCTTAACGCCTGAGAAAACGTCCCACTTGCCTGCGATCATAAGATCCTTAGCGAGCTTGATCGCGTCAGCAGTCTCGGGCTCGCAGTTCTCAGAAAGAGGAGAAACGTCTACGAGGCCTGCATTAAGTCCCTGATAGTAGTTGCCTACGTTCTTCATGAAGGAAGCCTTGTCTGTCATGGCAGCCTTCATAGCTGTTGAATAGTAAGCGCTCCAGTTCCAGATAGCTGCGCAAAGGTGAGCCTTGGGTGCTTCAGCTGTCATGTCGGAGTTATATCCGCATCCGAATACGCCCTTCTCGTTTGCAACGATCTGAGGCTGGGCAGAGTCGCAGTGCTGTCCGATAACGCCGCACTTGTATGTGTCGATCAATACCTGAGCTGCCTGTCTCTCCTTCTCCTGATCACCCCATGTGGAGATCTCGTAAACATAGACCTTTGCGTTGGGGTTGACTGATCTTGCGCCGAGAGCGAAACCGTTGATGCCTGAGCATGTCTCGGCATACTCTGTTCCCCATGCGGAAACGTAACCGATGTTGTCGTTCTTAATTGCAAGTGACTTATATCCTGCAGCGATTCCTGCGAGATAACGAGCCTGATAGATCCTGCCGAAATAGTTGTTGAAGTTCTTGTCATTCGACATGTATCCGGTAGCGTGAGAGAAGATGATGTCAGGATATTCGTCAGCCTTCTCCTTCATAGCGTTGATGTAGCCGAAGCTGATACCGAAGATGATGTTGCAGCCGTCGCCTGCGAGCTGGTCAATAGCCTGCTTAACCTTTTCGTCGTCCTCAGGTACGTTGTCAACGATGTAGAGATCCTTGGAAGGATCAAGACCTACCTGCTTCATGCCTTCGGTGATGCCCTTGTGATGAGCAAAGGTATAGCCGGAAGTATCGTTCTGGCTGTTGATGTAGATCGCACCTACCTTGAAATCACCTGCCGCGGGCTTAGCCTCATCTGAGCCCTTGGAACCTGCTGTGGTCTCCTCTTGCTTGCTTGTTGCTCCCGTAGCTGCCGGCTGTGCATTGCATCCTGCAAGAGAAATGCAGGAAGTCACAGCAAACACTGCAGTCAGAACCAGTGAAACCAGTTTCTTCATAAATTGCCTCCATTTGTTTTCTTTTTATGCAAAGTTTATTGCATACCGTGTTAAGTTGTCACTGTTCCCTGAAGGTAAGTGACGTGTCGGTCATCGAGTCGATAATTGCAAGTGATTCGACCCTGATGCCCTTGGCTCTCAAAGCGTCTCCGCCGCCCTGGAAGCCCTTTTCGATCGCGATGGCCGCGCCGGCAAGCTTCGCGCCAGACTGGCCGATTATATCGAACAGACCGTTAAGTGCGCCGCCTTTTGCGAGGAAATCGTCAACGACCAGGATACTGTCATCCGGTCTTATGTATTCCGCGGAAACAACAACGTCAAAAGTCTTCTGATGCGTATAAGAGAAGACCTTTGAGGTGTAAACGTCGCCGCTCATATTGTTCGATGCGTGCTTTTTCGCGAAAACAACAGGCACGCCGAGAGCGCATCCTGCCGCTACGGCGATCGCAATGCCTGAAGATTCGATCGTGAGGATCTTTGTGACGCCTGAGTCACCGAAAAGGCGGGCGATCTCATTGCCCATATCCTTAAGAAGTGAAGTGTCTATCTGCTGATTGAGAAAGCTCCCTACTTTGAGCACTTCTCCGGGAAGTACCAGACCTTCTTTAAGAATTCTTTCCTCCAAAGCGCGAATGGTGACCACCTCCCTGAGAACACCTTACTATATTATAATTATTACAAATTGGTGTCAAACCTGCCCGGGGCAGTTTTAAAACGGTTATTTCTCAGAACCGTTCACCCTGTGGGAGGCTGTAAGAGCTTGATCTTTTCAGTCGTTTCAGTAACGGATTCCGAGGTTTCTGTGGTTTCCGCAGTGGTAGCGGTCGCAGCTTCCGCGGCCGAAGAATTAGCTGACGATATCAGTTCGGAAACTGCTGCCTGCTTTTTCGCCACTGCCGTATTGAAATATGTGCAAAGCTTTCCGCAAAGGGCGTCTGCAAATCCGAGGCCCCCTTCAGAGACCGTCTTTGCTTCAATATAAGGCTCCACGTAGCCTTCGTTCTTTCTGTAGAACATGGAATAGTCATCTGAATAGCCTGCGCCGTGTATCAGGAGCGTTCCGACCATATTGCAGGTCTTTCCGCCCAGGCATAAGACAGGAACCCCGTTATCGACTACAGAGTCTCTTAACGCTTCTTTTGCGGTATCGTTAAGGCCGTCAACATTATTGATCACGATAAGCATGTATTCGCTGTAATGGCGCGGTTCTATCACCTGCTCTGCGCCGCTCTCGTCTTTGACCGTTATGCGGAAAGTCGAGGCTCTGACAGGCATGTTTTCTTTGCTGACCTCTTCCGGGCGGAGGACAGTCATGCTCTCTTTGAGCGTTTCAAGTTCTTTAGGGACTTCTCCGATCCAGTAGATCGTAAGGTCGATCGCATTTAATGACGCGATCTTTTTATTAACTTCATCCTGTTTGGCCAGTGCAGCGTTCCGTCTTACAGACGTATTAAAGACCATCGCTATCGCGATGAAAAAGAATCCCGCAAGGATAAAGAGAACTACAACTGAAGTCTTATTACGGTCCAAAGTATCAGTCAGCTCCGCAGAAAGGCTTTACGCCGTTTATCACCTTCGACGCGAACTCCTCTTTCGAAGATGCGCAATAGGCATCCATATTGTCCAGATAAGGCAGACAGTACTTTCTCATATTATCGAGCATGTATTTGAGGCTTTCGCCTTCAAGGGACGTTTCCGCGATTATGAGCCAGCTTATCCGGTCAGTGCCGTTCTCGCGCATCAGCCTTACCCAGATGCGGCTGACGGAAGGCTCGATCTTGAGATAATCCGTAAGCGCATCATGAAGCTCCGGCGGGTATTTATCGGGCTCTCCGACCTTGACCGTTCCGTCTCCGCCGATGCCCATCTGCCGGGCTATGAGCTTGACCATGTCTTTTCCGAAAAGCACTTCCTCAACGCCGGGATTTATGACAAATCCTGAAAGACCCATTTTCTCGGTCATGACGACTTCGATCAGATCGCCGAAACCAGCCGCAACGCCCTTCTGCTTTTTGTACTTGTCCTGAAAAGCGACCTCAAAGCTGTCGGAATCGGAATAAACGACCATGTATTTGAGACCGTTCTTGTCACTGACGGCGTGAAAGCTGTAACTGCCCTCATCGCCATCGACGGGAACGATGAATCTTGCTGCCGCAGATGCCTTGAGAAGAGCGATCATGTTATCTTCGCTGTTGTTCTCGCGGATCTTTCCAAGGAGCTCGACAAGCTCAGTGTTTTCTATTCTTTCGAATTCATGTGATACGTTATCTGACATAGATATTCCTTACAATACGGTTCTGACTATCCATGTCCAGAACAGAAGCGTTACAAGCATCAGGACCGTGGACATGGTGACTATCCTCGTTGAAAGATCAGGAGCGGTATTGTACTGCTCGGCATAGAGCACGTTCATGGAACCGCAGGGTAGCGCGCACATGAGGACCATGACCTTCATGGTGTCAGGCTTTATCGAGAATGCGTGGCCCAGTCCCCACACTGCAAGGAGCGCAACCGCGGGGATAAACATGAGTCTTACAAACGATACTACATAAGGCTTCCAGTCGAGGAATATCTTTCTCGGATCAACGGAGGCAAGCTGTGAGCCCATGATCATCATCGACATCGGAACCGACATGTCGCCGATCATGGAGATCGCGTTGTTTACGAATCCGGGGATCCTCCACGGAAGGATGAACAGGATGATGGCGGCAATGGATGCCGAAGACACCGTACTGGCAAACAGTTCTGAGATCTTGAAGTGCTGCTTTTTCGAGATGATGTGCGCACCGTAAGTATAGAAGAACGCGTTATATACTAGATTGAAGACCGCGGCGAGCAGAAGTCCCCTGTCACCGTAAAGCGCACGCATCAGAGGGAATCCGACAAAACCCGTGTTCGCAAAGACCGTGCAGGTCGTCATGACGCGCTGTTCGTCGTCAGTCGCCTTCGTCTCCTTATAGGCACGCTTTGAGAGCACCAGTGCAAGCGAATAATATGCGGCTCCAAAAGCAAACATCGCGGCCATTCCCTTGAGTTCCTCGAACGAGAAATTGGTCTGGCTCGATGATATGATCATGAACGGCAGAACGGCCTTGAGCAGGATCTCTGTCATGACCTTTTCTCCGCGCATGTCGAGCACCCTGGTCTTGTTCAGGACAAAACCCAGGATGAGGCAGACAAAGATCTGAAAAAATACGTAATAGACCTGTACCATTTTTTACCGTTTACCCGTTCAGCCTCCGGAAACCGACAGCGCGGCTCTTGCCGCTGCCCTGTAGCCTTCCATGATCCTTGATACCTCGAACGCAGGCATGTCCGGATCGTATTCCCTGCCCGGGACATAGAACTTCCCGGTTTCCTCAATGCTGTCAAACATTCCGCACGTCACTCCGGCTGCAAGTCCCGCACCCATCGCGGTCATCTCGTCGCTCGAAGCGCGTGTGATCTTAACTCCCAGGAGATCAGCCTGAAGCTGCATAAGGAACGAGCTTGCGCAGACTCCGCCGTCGACCTTCATCTGCTTAGCCTTGATCCCCGTATCATCAGTCATCAGGTTGACCAGCTCGGTCACCTGATAAGCTATCGACTCAACGCCCGCCCTGATCAGCTCAGCGCGGCCGGTGCCTCTTGTAAGTCCCGTCATTATGCCTCTGGCGTCAGGCCTCCAGTAAGGCGCGCCGAGGCCCGTGAAAGCAGGCACGAGATATACGCCGCCGGTATCCTTTATAGACTCGCAGTATTTGTCGCACTCAGAGGGCGAATCAATGAACTTCAGTTCATCCTTCAGCCAGCTTATTACCGATCCTGCCTGGAAGATGCTTCCTTCGAGAGCGTAATAAGTTTCGCCTTTGTAAGACCAGGCACACGAAGTCAAAAGACCGTTCTTTGAAAAAACGGGCTTCGTCCCGAGATTCATCAGAGTGAAGCTTCCCGTGCCGTACGTTGTCTTCGATTCGCCTTCATGTATTGCATTCTGACCAAGGAGCGCAGCAGGCTGGTCGCCAATCACGCCCGTGATCTTAACGCCGTTGAGGCTCAAAAGATCATCTATATCATTTCCGCTCAGACCGATCTGCTTCAGGTACTCTCCGTCAAGCTCGATAGTACCGAAATCAGAGCAGGATTCGCGCGGTTCTGCGAGCGTATAGCGCGGAACCTTGAAAAGATCCAAAAGGCCTTCGTCGTAATCCATTTTTGCAATGTCGAAGAGCATCGTCCTCGAGCAGTTCGAATAGTCTGAAGCGAAAGTCTTGCCGCCCGTGAGCCTGTAAACAAGGAATCCGTCTATCGTGCCGAAATATGCTTCGCCCGCAGAAACGCGCTCCTTAAGAAGAGGTACGTTTTCAAGCAGCCAGAGGATCTTCGTAGCTGAAAAATAAGGGTCGATCTTGAGACCGGTGATCTCGCTGATCCTTCTCTCCTGGCTCTTTATCTCAGGCCTTCTGCAGATGTCGGTAGTCCTCCTGCACTGCCACACGATGGCATTCGCGAGAGGCTTTCCGCTGCGGTCAAAAGCGATCGTCGTTTCACGCTGGTTCGTAAGGCCGACAGCAACAATATTTTCCTTTGCATCAGGGTTCTCCGCGATAAGCATGGCGATCGCCTTGAGAACCGACTGATATATCTCTTCAGCATCATGTTCCACCCATCCCGGATTGGGGTAGTGCTGCTCGAACGGAACGTGCGTACCGCTGCTCAGGCGTCCCTGCTCGTCAAGCAGAAAAGCCTTGGTGGACGTGGTGCCCTGATCGATGCAAAGGACGTATTTCATCAGCAGTTACCTGTAGTAAAGCGTATTGAGGGTGCGGTACCACTCGTTGTCGATCGAATCGAGATCTTCTTTCGAGAACCTTACGACCCAGTTGCCGGTAGGTGTTCCGGGGATGTTCATCCTCGTGTCTGCACCGTATCCGAGCATGTCCTGGATCGGGATTATCGCAACATCCGCATGGCTCATCCAAAGCGTCCTGATAATAGACCTGCAGGAACCGCTGTGAGGTCCGCCGTCGCCCCAGTTAGAGCCTTCAAATCCGCAGTACTTCAGACAGAAGTTCCTGACGTCCTCTCTCGAATCCCAGAGCCAGCCGAGCAGAGTATTGTTGTCGTGCGTGCCTGTATAAGCAACGCAGTTCTTGTTGAAGTTGTGAGGCATAAAGGAGCTGTCGTCTCCCGGATAGAAAGTGAATTCCATGACTCTCATTCCCGGAATGCCTACCACGTCCATGAACTCCTTGAGGTCAGGCGTGATCTCGCCCAGATCCTCGGCAATGAGCCTGCTCCTGTCGCCGAATACCTTGTCGTACTCGTTGAAGAATTCAAGGGCAGGACCCTTGTTCCACTTGCCGATCCTTGCGGTCTCGGCATTGGCATCTACTTCCCAATAGGACGAGAAAGCCCTGAAATGGTCTATCCTTAAATAGTCGTAGAGCTTGAAGTTTTCGCCGATCCTGGCCATCCACCAGGCGTAGTTATCGGCTTTCATCTTTTTCCAGTCGTAGATGGGGTTGCCCCAGAGCTGGCCGTCCTCGCAGAAATAATCCGGCGGAACTCCCGCGACGCTTTCGAAAACGAGAGCTTCAGGCTTCGGTTTTCTCGGTTCCGTAAGCTCTTCAGCGCCCTCTTTCTTCTCAGTATCGCCGGCTTTTTCAGCCTTTGCCTTGAGGGTCTGGAACTTGGCGAAATCCTTCTCGTAATCTGCGAGAAGCTTGTTGGTCTTTGCAGGGCTTGCCATCTTGAAAAGCTCTCTGGAAGCCCATACGTCAGCGGAATCGCCCGAAACATAAAAAGGCATGTCGCCGATTATGGAGATTCCAAGATCGTTTATCTCTTTCTTGATCTTTGTCCATTCGTCAAGAAACAGATACTGGACGAATGCATGATACTGATAGTTAGGATTGCCCTTAAGCTCTTCAACGGCCTTTTTGTCGTAGTTCTTGAGCCTGCTGTCGGTCCATTCCCACCAGGGTCTGCCGAAGTTGTCATCCTTTATGGACTGGTAAGCTGCAACTTCGTTTGCCCACTTGTTCTCTGAAAGGAACTTGTCGACTTCCTTCAAAAGCGCCTTGTCGGCACGTTCAAACGCCTTTCTGAGAAGCTCGTCACGGTTGCTCCTCAGGTAATCGTAATCGATACGCCATTTGTTCTCGTTATATTCCGCAGACTGAACCTCGGCAGGTGTCAGAAGGCCCCTTTGCGCAAGGCGCCTCGGGTCAATGAACAGCCAGTTGCCTGCGAAAGCAGAAAAACTCTGATACGGTGAATTACCCATTCCCGGGTAAGAAAACGGAAGAACCTGCCAGTATTTCATCCCCTGCGCTGACAACTTATTTGCGAATTCCACGGCCTCTTCTCCGAACACGCCGATACCGAACGGTCCGGGGAGAGAACTTATATGCATAAGTACTCCGCCGCCTCTTCTCATTTGTATTCCCCCTCAAACTTATATATAATTATTTGGCTTTTTCAAAGTCTATGCACCATTATATAACTAATGAGGATTAAAATGAATTATTCTACGGTCGAAGAAATAAAAAGACGCCGCACGTTCGCTATAATATCGCACCCGGACGCAGGTAAGACGACTATCACCGAAAAACTCCTCCTTTACGGCGGAGCCATCCACCAGGCTGGCTCGGTCAAGGCCAGAAAGGCCGCGCGCCACGCCACTTCAGACTGGATGGAGATCGAAAAGAAGCGTGGTATCTCCGTTACTTCATCAGTCATGCAGTTCGAATACGACGGCTGCCACATCAACATCCTCGATACCCCCGGACACCAGGACTTCTCCGAGGATACCTACCGTACCCTCTGCGCCGCAGACGCAGCGGTCATGGTCCTTGATGGCGCGAAAGGTGTTGAGGCCCAGACGATCAAGCTTTTCCAGGTCTGCCGCAGAAGAGGCATCCCGATCTTCACGTTCATAAACAAGATGGACCGTGCCGCAAAGAACCCGTTCGACCTTATGGACGAGCTCGAAAAGGTTCTCGGCATCCGTTCCTGCCCCGTCAACTGGCCGATAGGCACCGACGGCGACTTTGAGGGCGTCTATGAGCGTTCCTCACAGAGCGTCCTCGTTTTCGACAAGGAAAACAACGACCACGGCGCTTCCATGGTCACCGAGAAGGTCTCAGGCATCGACGATCCCGCACTTGAAAAGATGCTCATGCCGGGCCATCTGGAGACTCTGAGAAACGACATAGAGCTCCTCGACATGGCAGGCGACGAGCTTGACATGGACAAGGTCCTCCACGGACAGCTGACTCCCGTATTCTTCGGCTCCGCCATAACAAACTTCGGCGTAGAGCCTTTCCTTAAGCACTTCCTGAAGATGGCACCTGAGCCTGCCGTCCATAACTCGACCGACGGCATAATAGAGCCCGATGACACCATGTTCTCCGGCTTCGTCTTCAAGATCCAGGCAAATATGGATCCCGCACACCGCGACAGGATGGCCTTCATCCGCATCTGCTCCGGCCAGTACGAGAAGAACATGACGGTCAACCTCATGAGGACCGGCAAGAAGATCACTCTTGCCCAGCCCCAACAGTTCATGGCACAGGACCGCGCGATCACCGAGGAGGCTTTCGCCGGCGACATCATCGGTATCTTCGATCCGGGCAATTTCCGTATCGGAGACACGATAATCTCCACCAACCGCAAATTTGAGTTTGACCCGATCCCGGTATTCTCGCCCGAGAATTTTGCACGCGTCGAGCCCAAGGATTCAATGAAGAGAAAGCAGTTCTTAAAGGGAATCGAGCAGCTCTCGCAGGAAGGCGCAGTTCAGCTTTTCAAGCAGCCTGACATCGGTACGGAGACCTACGTCATGGGCGTTGTCGGTATCCTCCAGTTCGATGTTCTCGAGTACAGACTCAAGTCCGAGTATGGCGTTGACATCGTAAGGACCTCTCTCCCCTACCGTCTTGCGCGCTGGGTCAAGTCGGAGAGCGAAGATTTCGATCCCAAATCCATGACGCTTACATCAACTTCTCTGCTGGTACTCGACCGCGACGAAGAACCTGTAGTCCTTTTCGAGTCCGAGTGGGCCGTCGACTGGGCCGTAGATCACAACGAGAAGTACAAACTCTCGTTTGAATACATCCACGGCGGAGCATCTTAAAAGTAACACTGTTCCCCACCCTGTTTTGTAACAATGTTAAAAAACTGAAAAGGACTGAAACCATTGAGTTTCAGCCCTTTTTGTTATCGCTGTTTATCAGGGATCTCAGATCGTCATTTCGAACGCATCTGCGCCGTAAAGTTCAGCCGTTCTCTTATCCGGCTGGCCGAATCCGGCATAGATCGCGATCTTTCCTGTAGGTGTCACCCTCTCACCGTCATCAGTTACAACCTTGAGAGAGTCAGCCGTGATGCTGATAGTTACGTCAGCAGACTCACCCGCATCAAGCGTGATCCTCTTGAAGCCTATAAGCTTATAATTCCTGACCTCGTTCTTATCCTCAAGAGCCTTCGCATAGATCTGGACGACTTCGCCTGTCTTAACGGAGCCTTCGTTCTTTACTGATACCGTGACATCAAATCCGTTCTCGCGGGCATTGGCTGAAGTGTCTGAAACCGCTGCATTTGCGATCGTCACTTTGCCGTATGTAAGACCAAATCCGAACGGATAAAGAGGTTCGTGTTCCGTATATTTATATGTCCTGTTCTTCATCGAATAATCCTCGAAATCAGGAAGGTCATCAACACTCCTGCTGAGGGTAACCGGGAGCTTGCCGGAAGGATTGACCTTGCCGAAAACGATGTCGCCGATCGAAAGGCCGCCCCTTGCGCCCGGATACCACGCCTGGAGAATTGCGGACGCTTCTTCGGAGAATGGAGTAAGATCCATCGCCGAACCGGTCATTACCACCACTATAAAGGGTTTTCCAGCCTTTTTAACGGCTTCGATAAGCCTAAGTTGCGGCTTGGGGAACGATAGATTGCTCTTATCACCCGAAGCGTACTGGTTACCCTGGTCTCCTTCTTCTCCCTCGAGAGTTTCATTAAGACCGATGCAGAGGATGACGAGATCCGATCTCTTCATGACAGCTTCCGCTTCGGCGATCGTATTGTAGTCGCGGGACAGCGGATCGGGCTTGGTGCGGCTTATGTCGCAGCCCTCGGAATAGAGTATCCTGACGTCATCTCCTGCAGCATTTCTGATGCCTTCGAGCGCGGTGATGTATTCCGAAGAAGTGCCGTAATAGTTGCCCATCAGCGGAAGCCTTGCGTCCGCATTGGGTCCGATCACGGAAATGACCTTGACCTTATCCTTGTCGATCGGCAGGATGCCGTCGTTCTTGAGCATTACGATTCCCTCGTCGGATGCCCTCTTTGCAAGCGCGATGCTCTCCTTCGTCTCGACGTCGAGGTATGTAAGACCGTCAAATTCAGTCTTGTCGAACATACCGAGAAGGTATCTTGTAGTAAACAGCCTTACTGCAGCTTTCCTTATTGCTTCTTCGGTTACAAGTCCCTTGTTGTATGCCTTCATGAGGTGCACGTAGGTGCAGCCGCAGTTGAGGTCGCAGCCTTTGTTAAGAGCCAGTGCCGCGCTTTCCTCAGGAGTCTTCGTGACCTTGTGATGTTCGTGGAAATCCCTGATCGCCCAGCAGTCAGATACGATGTGTCCTTCAAATCCCCACTCATCCCTGATGATGTCCTGGAGGTATGAATGTCCGCAGCAGGGCTCGCCGTTGACCCTGTTGTAAGCGCCCATTACGGCCTCAACGCCTGCTTCCTTTATGCAGGCCTCAAATGCCGGAAGATACGTTTCTCTAAGGTCCTTAGGCGTTGGCTTTACGTCAAACTCGTGCCTTTTTTCTTCAGGTCCGGAATGCACTGCGAAATGCTTTGCGCATGCAGCCGCCTTCATGTATTCGCCGTCACCCTGAAGGCCTTTAATGAACGGTATCGCAAGCCTTGAGATGAGGTACGGGTCTTCTCCGTATGTCTCCTGGCCCCTGCCCCATCTGGGATCCCTGAAAACATTGATGTTGGGAGACCAGAAAGTCAATCCCTTATAAATGTCCCTGTCACCCATGGAAGAGATCTCATTGTATTTAGCGCGTCCCTCGGTCGAAATGGTCTCGCCAATCTTCCCCATAAGTTCTTCGTCGAATGTTGCTCCCAAAGCGATCGCCTGGGGAAAGCTCGTCGCAGTTCCTGCTCTTGCGACTCCGTGAAGTCCTTCATTCCACCAGTTGTATTCCGGAATGCCGAGCCTATCAATTGCGGGAGCATCAAATCTCAGCTGTGATGCGGCTTCTTCAAGGGTCATCTTACTAACCAATTCTTCAGCTCTTTTTCTTGCAGCGTCTCTGTTCATGGTGCCACCTCGGCGAATTTTTTTCTTTTTTATTATAATACATGCCCACAAGCTTTACATATCTTGCTATAGTATATGCTGAAGTAGATAATCTAATGCAATCTGTCTGTCTGACACGATGCAGGATAAAGGAGCAGATCTATCCATGCAGTTAAGTGACAATACAGTCCCCGGTAATTATCAGCAGCCTATAAGGAACTTTACCGGAAGGATCGTCAGCAATTACGTTGAAGAAGTTGATTTCGTACCTAATACCAATATGAGGATATGGTACAACAACAAGGTCGAAGACTATCCGACTCACAGGCATTCATGCCTTGAGATCGCGATCCCTCTTTCAGGTTCTTATACTTACGTTTTCGAGGACAGGACTATCGTTCTTAAGGAAAAGGACATCCTGTTTATCCCGCCCGACATGCTCCATAAGATATCGGGAACCCGTGAAGGCATAAGATTCATCTTTCTTTTCAAGATAGATTTCCTTAAGAGTTTCTTTGATTACTCTGAGTTTGAAGAACTGATCAAAGAGCCCCTCATCGTTAACTCCGAAACATTCCCTGAAGTATATAACCGTGTATATGCAAGGTTCATGGAGATAAGCAACCTTTACTTCTTCTATTCATCAACGGTAAAGGAGACTCCCATCTTCTCGCACCTGCTCGGCATCATCGGAATGCTTCAGAAAAGAGAGAATCCTGACAGTATGTCTCTGCCCGACAGCGACAAGCAGCGTGAGATCTACATCAAGCTCAGGAGCCTTCTCGAATGGCTGTCACTCCATTATGCCGAAAGCGTTACGATGGAAGAAGCCGCAAACTATATCGGATATTCTAAATTCCACTTTGCAAGGATCTTCAAGGAGTATACCGGCATGACCTTCTATGATTATCAGACGACTTTGAAGTTAAAATCTGTTGTTGAAAAACTCTCCGATACCGATCTTTCTATCAGCGAGATTGCACTGTCTTCAGGTTTCAACAACCTCACTTCATTGAGCCGCAATTTCGAAAAGCATTACGGTTGTTCTCCTTCTCAGTACCGTCAGAGGATCCGCCGCTTAAAGAGATCGTGATCTTCTTTAATTGTTTTTTATGGCATAGATAAAGGGCAGTGAATTTCTTCACTGCCCTTTTAAAGTCATGTCGTTTGTCCGAAAGACTTAAGTCGTACTCATTAAGACTTGACACCACCGAGAGCGACACCCTCGACGATATATCTTGAAAGGAGTGCGTAGATTACGATGAGCGGGAGAACCGTCAACGAAAGTCCTAAGTAGATCGAACCGAACTCAGTCTGATAGATATCACCGTTGAGCAAGCTGACTTCGATAGGAAGTGTATACTTCTCTTTCTTTGTAAGAAGGATCTGAGGAACGAAAAGGTTGTTCCAGCTTCCTACGAATGTGAAGATACACTGTGTTGCGATAGCCGGCTTCATCAGCGGGAAAACGATCCTGTTGAACGTCATGAACTCGCCTGCACCGTCGATTCTTGCAGAGTCGACGATTTCCATCGAAAGCGATGCCTGCAGATACTGTCTCATGAAGAATACCATGTTAGGCGAAGCGATAGCCGGGATGATAAGCAGTGAAAGCTTATTGGTCATACCAACCTTGTAAGCTGCCTGGTAGAAACCGATCATTGTGATGGTTCCCGGGATCATCATGATACCAACGATCAAACCGAAGAATGCATCTCTAAGCTTCCACTCATATGCATAGAGTGCATATGCTGTGAGGCAGGAGAAGTAAACTGCGAGAACCGTTGTACCTGTAGATACGATAAGAGAGTTAACGAAACCTGTAGCAGGATCGAATGATTTTCCGTTAAATACTTTCCAGTTCTTTATCAGGTTCTGGATAGGATGCGCGGAGTACAGTGAAATAGCGCTCTGCTGAATTTCATATGTACTTCTCGTAGCGTTCGAGAACATGATGATGAACGGTAAAAGGCTCATGATCGCAAGAATTACACATACGATGTAGATGACGACTTTCAGGCCGATTGACTCTTTATGAAGTGATTGTGTTTTAGCCATATCTCGTCCCCCCTCAGTATGCTTTCCTTGATTTTGCCATCTTCAGCTGCTGCTTCTTAAGCTTCTTGAGCTTAGCCTCATCCTTATCTCTCATGATGTAGAAGAGAACGAGAGAGAGCAACACGATGACGATGAACATGATAACGCTCGCGGCTGCAGCAGTATTGTATCTGTAAGCACCTGCGAATGCCTGGTCCTTGATATACATGTTAACTGTATAACCACCGTTATCGCCTTTGTCCTGAGCATAGAGCGAAGGAATATCGAACATGTTCAGACCACCGATAAGTGAAGTAACGAGGACGTAAAGCATGATCGTTCTGATACAAGGCAGCGTGATGAGGAAGAATGTCTGCACTCTGTTCGCGCCGTCGAGATCAGCAGCTTCGAAGATCTCAGGATTGATACCGATAACACCGGAAATGAGCATTACCATTGTGTAGCCATACCACTGCCAGAACTGAATGAACGCAACAACGCCCTTGAGTCTCCAAGGTGTAAGACGGAAGTCAATACCCTTAGCGGAAAGGCCCCACTTAATGAGGATTGCGTTAACAGGTCCTGAAGGATAGCCGAAGATCTGTGAGAACAGAATAGCGACTGTCGCAGCAGTGATGATGTTAGGCATGTAGAAGAGTATCTTGAATAAACCCTGTCCCTTGACTTTTGATCTTCTGTCAGTAAACCAAGCGGTAAGAAGAAGAGCAAGTCCCATCTGGGGAATGAAGTTCATGATCCAAATAACAACTGTATTGGAAAATGACTTTCTGAACAGATTAGATTTAAGAACTGTAATGAAGTTCTTAAAGGGTTCCTTCCAAAGGACATGAATCTCTGTGGTCATGAGACCCTTAAGATCCGTAAATCCGATGAGAAGCGTATAAAGGATGGGGTAAAGAGAAAATACCAGGAAAGCCAGAATGAAAGGTATTGAGAAAATATAGCCGTACTTGCCGTAATCGACCAATTTGTTTTTTCTCATATCTTCTTACCTCCTTGTTGAATTTTTTAAAAACGGCAGGGCAAACCTGGATTTACCCTGCCGTCGAATTAGTCAGAAATTAAACTATACAGTTTATTTTCTATCAGCTCTCAACACCGAGCTTATCAGCGACGTTAGACTTGAATGTCTTGATAGCGTCGTCAATAGACTTCTGGCCATGAGCGTACTGGTTGACCTGCTCACGGAAGAGTGAGTTGATGGTCTCGTCGTACTGAGTCATGTTCTTACCAGTTGCGTTAGCGTTAGCTGCGATGAAAGCAGGGAACATGTTCTGACCGCCGAGGAAGTCGAGCTTACCGTCAGCAGCAGCCATAACCTTACCGGAAGCAACGCAGTCCTTTGTGCCGCCTTCGCCGTTGAATGTACCGTTAGCCCACATATACTGGAGACCCTTGTCAGAAGCGTCGAGTGTGATCCAGTTGATGAGCTCAGCAACACCAGCCTTCTTGTCAGCGTTCTCAGCAGCTGTCTTAGAACCGAGTACCCATGTACCGCCCCAGAAGAATCCTGCAGGAGCCTTGCATACACGCCAGTCGCCGTATGTGCCTTCGCCAGCCTTTGTTCCGCCGGAGTTACCAACCATAACGTAGTTGATGAGCCAAGCAGGTCCGAAGAAGCAGAATGCAGGCTTGTTGTCCTTACCTTCCTGAGAAACGCCCTTCATGTCAGCGTACCAAGCA
>JAILIB010000189.1 GCA_024695505.1 Saccharofermentans sp. | reverse complement strand
CCTGCCAGAGCAGCAAAATACAGGCCCGGCTGGGTATCCAGGATATCCGGCTTAAACGGTTTTCCGTTACGGAGAGTGTAACCTGCAACTACCGCAGCAACAAAAGGGAGCGTGAGAAGGATTCCAACAAAGTTAGCTGTAATTACGGATATTACGATATCCTGCCTTTTATAGCCTTTCTCAATGAGTTTCTTTTCCTTCTCGTCAAACGCGGCCTGGCGCCTTATCTCTGCTTCGGTAAGCACATGGCCGTCGCCGTTAGTTATCTTTTCATTCTTTTTATCTTCACCCATAACCATACCTCTTCCGGGCACTGACAAACTGCCCCGGTTATTGACCCGGGTAATTGTATCACTAATATTTGATAAGTGCGAATAACAGATCAGGTTTCCTCGATAAACCTGAGGAATCTGTCGAGCGTCTTGTTTTCGTCCCTATTAAGGAAAAATATCCCAGCGGTGTACCATGAGTGAGTGTTTCTCTTATCCTCTACTTCGTAGATCTCACACTTGTTGCCTACGGTCTTAGCCTTTTCGGCAAAGTCCTCAGCGCATCCGAAAACCACTATACCGTCGTGACGGCTGTGGATCAGAAGCATAGGGATGTTGCTTTCGGACATAAGAGACCAGGGTTCTCCGCCGAGACGGTCATAACCCTTGGGAAAGAGCATAGAGACCAAAGCTTTCATTGTCCGGGTGGAATCCTTCCTGAAGGAATAAGGTCCGCCAAAGCCGACATATCCAATGACATTGGAAACGTCCACTTTATACAAAGCCTGAACCATGTTGCTGTAGCATAGAATAGAAGAAAGATGCGCACCCGCAGATGGTCCTGAGACTATGACTTTGCTTGTATCGATTCCCTTATCTTGAAGGAACTTCATTGCGGCATTATAGCCTTTGCAGACATCTTCGATCTGCGCGGGATATTTGTATTTCGTTGACAGACGGTAACCCAACGAGACAAAACGGTAACCCGCTTTAGCCATAGCCTGTCCGACATAGTTAAATTGTTTAGGATTGCCCGCATTCCATCCTCCGCCGTGTATCCATACCACGATCTTATCGCTTACAGGTTTGGCGGGTTCAAAGTAGAGGAAATACTGCTCTTTATCGCTTCCGAAATCAACGTGTTCAGGGGTTATCTCCTTTTTGTTCTTGAAAAGAAGATTGTAATACAGCGGATAGTAACTGAGGTTCTCTCTGATGTAATCGATCATGATATGAATCTCTCCACTTCATCATTCCATTGCTCCGGTTTGAAGCAGGCCAGTTCCGCATGAGCAAAACCTTCAAAGCATCTTATCTCAGTCTGCGGGTTTGCTTTCTTCATCTTGACTGCGCACTTGCGCGAAACGGATTCGTTCCCCTTTGTTCCGTGCATGAAGAGAATGCGCATGTCGTCTGGATATCCGCTGAAATTGAAATCCGTAAATACTGTGTCGATCATGTTATCGATCGACTGCTCTTCCATGTTGTCTGCAACGTCCAGATAGAACGGTATCATCTTTTCCGGCAGGAAATCCTTTTTCGCACTCTCTAAGATCTTCGGATCGCGTGCTTTGGATCTTGCGATTATCACTTTGTAATTCTTCTTGAAAACAGCCTTCATCAATCCGTTGATCCTTGTAAGCGGCGCACCGTCCAGAACAAGATTTTCAATCTTTATGTCTTTGCTTTTCGCTGCCGTTGCAGCTATCCTTCCGCCCATCGAGAGGCCAGCAAGAAGAAAGACATTTCCGCCGAGTTCAGTCCTGATATATTCCGTGATCTTCACAGCTTCATCATCGACTGATACGAACGTGCTCTTCTCACTTTGTGTATGCCCGTCAAGTTCCGGTACGATAACATAATATTTTTCCTTGAATCTCTCTATGGCATCATTCCAGATCTGCCACGGACAGAGAACTCCGTGTATCAAAACGACAGCTTTGTTTTCTTTATCTCCGAATGTGTGAAATACCATATCAAGCCATGCCTCCGAGCATCAGGATCACTGACTTTGCGAGCTGGTCAAACATGTCTTCGGGCTTATACTTTCCTTCGACATGAGGGACCTTGAAGCATTCCGTGAGCACATAACCCGTCTGAACCCCGTGGTATGTGACTATCATGAACTGCAGTATCTCATCAACTGATGAGACAGGCTTAAGCTTATTCTTTTTGATTATCTCAGTCAGAAATCTTCCGGTTGCTTCCGTCGCATAGAGGAGCGGGCTCTGCTCGTCTTTGCCGAGTCTTTGAGCAATGTTCATCGCTCTTTCGGGATCAGCCATCGCCATCATGTCGCTGTATATCGAGACCTTAAGAAGATCCGTTCCGACTTCCTTCATGTAATCGGCAAGCATCCTGCAGATTGCTTTGATCGTCTTCTCCCACTTTTCGGGCTTTGCTTTTGCAATGATCTCATACAGTCTGTCATCTAACTTGTTGTTGGCATTGATAGTAATGACCAGGTCTTTAAGCACTTCATCCAGGTCCTTGTAGTACCTGTAGATAACGCCGTGCGAAAAGCCTGTCTCCGCTATTATGTCCTTCATCTCGACAGAAGTTATGGGCTTTTTTACGCATACGCGGTAAGCCGCATCGATTATCACTTTGCGCTTCTTCTCATAGTATTCTTCGCTTACCTTGGGCATAACAAACACCGCCTTCAGAATATAAATGACACGGTGTCATTTTAATTCCCGAAGCGGCGGTTGTCAAGATATCAGTTCAGGTCAGTCGAGCGAATACTTGCTTATCAGATTCATGATGTCCTGAAGATCTTTGTTGTTATAGCAATAGCCGTCATATATCACATGAGCATTGCCTTCGGTATCGTAATATGTAAATGTGTATGTCTCGCCGTCGCAGACATC
>JAILIB010000178.1 GCA_024695505.1 Saccharofermentans sp. | reverse complement strand
TCTGCCTGTATACCGGCGCCTCCGCAGGAATCGCTTCCCGCGATCGTTAATGCTGTTTTCATCGCATTTACCTTCTTTCGTAAATTTGTTTCGCATTACTTTTATATAGCGGCATAAGGTGGTGCCCCCGGTATACCGCTTATAACAGATCGCTCTGTTATTAACTGTAAAACTGTTCGATCAATGCGGGACATTCATTAAGTTCCATGACGTAATGATCTCCCGTGTTCTTTACTCCCTCCTGATCCTTCTCACCTTTTAAGTCATATACTCCGACCGTATTAAATCCTGCGTTCCCAGCCGTTTTGAGCGCATACAGCGAATCCTCGAAAACAAGAGTATCGGAAGGCTTTGTTCCGAGAAAAGCCGCTGCCCGGTTGTATATCTCAGGCGAATGCTTGCTCGCGCCGACCTCGGAATTCGTGAATATCTTTTCGAAAAACCTGAGCATTCCGTTTCTTTCGAGAGCCTTCTCGATATGACGCCTCGGGCTTGATGTGGCGGCTGTGATCTTTATCCCTTTCGCCTTAACAAACTCCAGAAGTTCCTTTGCGCCCGGCTTCGGAAGCACTTCGTTGAAGTAGAAATCCTCTAGCATCTGAGACAGCCCCATATGGACCTCTGCGTCTGACTTTTGCAGGTTATAGTGCTCGTTAAGATATGAAGCGCCCTGCTCCATGCTCATCGAAAAGAGTATCACATTTAAGCCTTCTTCAGGCTCAACTCCTATGCTCTTGAGATACCTCGCTCCGAGGTCGTCCCAGATTTCCAGTGAATCGAGCAGTACTCCGTCTATGTCGAAAATGACGCCTTTTATCATTTAGACTCTACCATCTTTACCGTAGCTGCTTTTAAGTCTTCGGTTGCTTTCTTTATGTCCTTCTGGGCATATATCGCGCTTATGACTGCGATGCCGCAGATGCCGCTTCCCGAGAGTTCAGAGACATTTTGCTGTGAGATGCCTCCGATAGCGATTACGGGAATGGAAACAGCTTCACATATAGCCTTGAGAGTCTCGTGCGGAACGTCTATCGCGTCATCCTTTGAACCTGTCGGGAACACCGCACCTACGCCAAGATAGTCTGCGCCTCTCTTTTCGGCAAGGACAGCTTCTTCAACCGTTCCGGCGGATACGCCGATTATCTTGTCAGGTCCGAGCTTTGCTCTCACGTCGCCTGCCTCCATGTCGCTCTGTCCGACATGGACTCCGTCAGCATCCATCGCGACCGCGATATCAACATTGTCGTTGATAACGAACGGAACTTTGTATTCCCTGCAGAGCTTCTGAAGCTCTTTGGCTTCTTCAAGGAAAGTCTCCTCATCGAGCGTTTTCTCGCGGAGCTGGACAAACGTAACTCCGCCGTCAAGGCTCTCTTTTACTACTTCATAAAGCATTCTGCCGTTCAGCCAGTGGCGGTCTGTTACAGCATAGAGCAAAAGGTCTTTCTTATCGCACTTCATACTTTGCTCCCTTATCAAGAGTGTCTTTATCCATGTTATAGATGGCATCGATTATGCGGTTGCGGTATGTGGAGTTGCCGTCGCCCGGCTGCATGTTTGCCCAGCCGGTCTCGCCTGCCAGGCCCATCGTGCAGACAGATGCAGCTGCAGCCTCAAGTTCATTGCCGGGATTTGCAACGATGAAAGCTGTCATCATGCCGGAGAGCTGGCATCCTGTGCCTGTGATCTTTCCCATCTCGGGACGGCCGTTCCTGATGACATAGCACTTTTCGCTGTCGCTTACGAGATCGATGGCGCCTGTGATGGCAACGATCGAGCCTGTGCTCTTTGCAAAGCTCTTAACGAAAGCTACTGCCTGGTCAAGCGAGTCTTCTGTAACGGCATCGGCAACGTCCGCATCAACGCCCTTGGTCGTGCCGCTTCCTAAAGCGAGCGTCTTTATCTCGGAGATGTTTCCTCTTATGACCGTGAACTCGATCTCATTCATGAGCTTTACCGCGGTGTCGGTGCGGAGCTTGGAAGCGCCTGCGCCTACGGGATCAAGCAGGACCTTGTGGCCCAATTCGTTTGCCTTTTTGCCAGCGAGGAACATGCCCTTGATGCTGCTCTGGTTGAGCGTTCCGATGTTGATATTGAGACCTCCGCAGATGGATGTGATGTCTTCAACATCCTCGGGCTCGTCCGACATGATCGGGCTTCCGCCGCATGCGAGCAAAACGTTTGCAACGTCATTGACCGTTACATAATTAGTGATGTTGTGAACCAAAGGTGTTGTCTTGCGTACATTTTCCAAACATGAACCTAACATTTAAAAATCCTCCGAAAATAAGAATAAAAAAAGATATATCCGCCCGGGATATATCTGTCTAAGTAATGATCTTGTTCATATCGCTTCCCTCCGTTGGCATTATCCAAATCAGGTTTAAGGGTCCAGAATATCATTCTGTTCTCAGCCTGTAACACAAGCTCCCCTGTAAATTTTCGGCCCGCACGCGGTTTTGCACGGTCAGGCAATGCTCATTATAGGACTAATGTCCTGAAACATCAACGGGCTCTTTGTCCGGGACCAAGCCGCTCAGGCTCTTTCTTTTATCTTCCTGTTTATGAAATCGACGTCCCTTTTTATCTTTACCGCGTCCAACAGATAAGCAAGGACAAACACTATGCCGACGTAGATGAACGCCATCCAGAAGTTGCTCCTATAGAACCACCCCGCGATGAAGCCGAACAGCATTACGATGCCAGTCACGGCGAAATACCTGAGGATGTAGCTGCCGATAATGGGGAGCGAAACAAACTCATCCAGAAGATAGTTCACGACCGATATGATGAACGACAGCCCGAAGAGTTCAAGCACAAGCCTGATCTCGTCCGTCACACCCATCCATAAGATGGAGACCGCGAAAACGGACAGGATCGTCAGTGCTGACAATATGCATGTGTCGCGCAGTATCTTCTTCATACGCCCTCTCTTTTGAAAGCCTTCTTTATGTCGCCCAGATATTTCCTTGAGACTATCAGCTTCTCATCGTTGTCCATGACCGCTTCAAGATGGGAATTCCTTATCTGCCTGATCTCTTTTAAGTGTTCTATGTTCATGATGCATGTCCTTGAGATCCTGACGAGGCCTAAGTCAAACGCCCTGCTTTCGATGTCGTTCATCGAGCCGTCCAACCTGAAGCAGTCTCCTTTTGTATAGACAAAGAGCTTGCGCTCCACGTTTTCGATGTAGTAGATGTCCAGGATGCTTATCTTTATGGAGCCGTCGTCATTCTTTGCGACAAAAGACATGTCCATCCTGCCGATCTTCTTTACGAGATCGTCAACCGAACGGTTCCACTCGGGATATTCGACAATGACCGTCAGCGGCTTGCCGTCAACTTGTCTTTTTTCTATCTTCATTCTTTCCCGGCATCAAAGTTCTTATCAGGATCAGTATCACGTCAGTCCAGAGGAGAAAGACTCCGCCTGCAAAACTCCAAGGCGCCCAGACAAATGCGATCTCTCTTAATCCTGCACCGAATATCAGGGGCATCGTCACGCATACCGATATCAAGGTCAGGAGCAGGACCGTTCCCGTTACCAGAAGCACCGTTCTTTTCCTTGCCCGTATCACGAACAGAGCTGCGATAACAGAGGCTAGCGAAACTGCCGTAAATATTATATCAAATATCGTCCACACGTCTTTCGCGATGCCGCTCTTTGTATTGCCCGAAACGAGCGCAAACATACCGTTGCAGAGGCTGTCGGTCGATGCCGCGACGTTGAGGTTCGTGAGTACCAGTATCCCTGTCTTCTTTGTTTTAGAGAAGACCATCCTTGAAGAATAGTTCGGTGTTCCTCCGGAGTGCCCGATTTCGCCGCTCTCAGTCACTTCCCAGCCCGAATAATAGTCACCTGTTTCTTTCAGTCTTTCCTTGACTTCATCTGTGATTTTCCTGAACTCTTCGGGGATATCAACAGCCCCGGTCCAGATCTGCATCCAGCGCGCCATGTCCTCTGCATTTGAGTAAAAATATCCTGCGGGGATCCTTCCTTCAGCTATGGGGATCTCATACGTGAATGCATGGCGGTATCCGAGACGTGAACCTTTAATGGTCTTTTCCGCGGGATCCACGGTCACATATGTATGGTCCAGACCCAATGGCGCGAGGATCTCTTTTTCCATGTATTCCTTGTATGACTTACCTGTCACACGCTCGATCACCGCTCCTAACAGATTGTAGTTCACGTTGGAGTATGCATATTTCTCACCGGGGAGAGATCTGAGTTCCTTACCCGATATCCCTTCCGCCCATTCCTGAAGCGTCTGATCTTTTTCAGCAGGAGGATAGTCCTTTTCGTTATTGGTATATCCGCTCGTCTGTGTGAGCAGGTGTTCTATCTTTATCTCCTGAGGAACTGATCCGTAGAAAGCCTTAAATCCCGGAAGGTATTGTGACACTGCTCCATCCGGTCTGACCTTGCCTTCAACTATGAGCTTTTGGACGCCAAGTCCCGTAAAAGCCTTGGTCATGGAACCGATCTGATAAAGTCCTGAGCGGTCGCCGTAGAAGCTTACGCTTCCTTCATTTAAGACGGCTGCACTCACCGAATTGCATCGGGTCTCTTTTCGGAATCCATCAATGTAACTTCTGATCTGATCACCGATGACATCAGCGCGCGTGATAACTCCGGTGCTGCCGGAAACTACAGCCAGGATGAGCACTAAAACTAAGACATACCGCAATTTTCTCATTTTGCATTCCTCCGTTATCGGTCAGCCCGATATTAAAGAAATGCAAAAGAAGATTCCACAGCTTTAAGCAGTTGTTGCAATTAACGGTACACTTGTTGCAGATCAGCCCTCTTTTTCCTTGCTGATCGACTGCAATACGATCCTTGCGAGGAACAGGAAGCCGAAGACAAACAGTATGAGCAGGAACCAGTCCAGAAGGACGTGGCCTTTCGTATACCTGAAGTATTCTTCAACGTCACGCGTTATCTCGACGGCACTGCTCTTAAACTCCTCCAGCCCCGCCTGTAACTGCGGATCCAGGCCCTCTCTGAAACTGTTCTGAAGGCCGTCCTGCAATGTGGTCAGGAGGTCCTGGTCAAGCTGAGCTTTGAGCGGCAGTTTGTTAAGGTTTGCCGAAGTGCCGTAGCCTTCCATGCTCCAGCGGCAGACCGCAAACCAGGAGATGATCTCCGTGATGCCGTCAAGCTTGAATATCAGTCCTGAGAACAGTATCTGCGGCATCAGCAGGATTGGCGCAACGGTCATGGCCCTGTCGGCATTCGAGAACAATGAAGATACGAACAGGCCCATGGCGGTGGAAGCGATCGCCGTAAAGAACGTCGTATTGAGCAGTTCGAAATATGGCGGCAACACGACTCCCTTATTCGGAAGTCCTACCGTAATGGAGAATACGGTGACGATCAGGAAGCTCTGGACCAGGCACATCGCGCCAAGGACAATGATCTTCGAAAGTATGTATGAATTGAGCGAAAGTCCCGTCATGAACTCGCGCTTCATTATGCTCCGCTCTTTGCAGACTTCCTGGATGGCATTTAGCATGCCGACCCAGAACGCCGAACATGACAGCGCAAACAAAAGGCTCTTCGTTATGTCGTACTGCTCAAACTGCCGCCCGTCCGCGACCAGCGAGATGAGCAGGGCGAGGACAGGAGCCTGGAACAAGAGCAACAGGAAACGCTTCCTGTCGTTTAAGACCAGCTTGAAATAACGCGAGCAAAGGACAGGCAGCTGCGGCTTGTCTTTACCGGTCGTAGAGGATACGGTTCCCGGAATACGCTTGGAAGGACCCGTCTTAACCGTCGTGTTGTCGTAATACGCGCGCCACTCGGGTGCGTAGTCGGAGATCATGTTATATACGTCAATGACGTCGTTTACGCGGAAGAATTCAAGGGCTTCATCGTGGGAACCGAAATAGCAGAGGTTGCCGCCTTTACCCATGAATACGATCTTGTCGCACAGCTTCAGCTGGAGAGTGCTGTGCGTGACGAGGATAACGGTCTTGCCGGCGTTTGCCATCTCCCTCAGAGAATACATGAGATTTCTCTCCGTTCCGGGATCGAGGCCTGATGCAGGCTCATCGAGGAACAGAAGGTTAGGATCGGAGAGGAGCTCGACTGCGATGCTCGCCCTCTTTCTCTGTCCGCCGCTCAAAGCTTTGATAAAGCTGTTCTTCTTTTCCGTAAGCTCTACAAGACGGATCGCCCTGTCTATGGCGGCTTCGCGCTCTTCCTTTGTGGTATCTTTCGGAAGGCGCAGTTCCGCGGTATATGAAAGCATGTCGTGCAGAGTCAGATTGTCGTAAACGATGTCAGACTGCGGCACGTATCCGATCAGCTTTTTGAGCGAGTTGAAGTTCTGGTAAAGGTTTACGCCGTTGATATAGACATCGCCGCTCGACGGGGGAAGATATCCGCAGAGGCAGTTCAGGATCGTGGATTTTCCCGCTCCTGATCCTCCGATTATCGCCACCAGTTCTCCGGGCTTTATGTTGAGGCTGACGTGGTTTCCCGTGACAAAGGTCTTTCTTCCTTTTCCACGGGTAATGACGACATCCGCGCAGTCGACAGAGATACCAGTCTTGTAGCTGCAGAACGAGATCGCGGCAGAGGTAAAGATAAGCTTGGAATTCGAAATGGAGATGACGTCCTTCTCATTGAGGACACATCTTCCCGAGATACGCACGTTGTTTACGACGACACCGGTGGTGCTGCCGTTGTCCATGATGTAGTAGCGGCCCCTGTCAAAGAAGATCCTCGCATGGACCTTTGAGATACTGACGTGCGGGAGCACGATGTCGCAGCCCGGGTCTCTTCCGATATTTATCAGGGTCTTTCCGCCGAGCCTCATGATATACCATTTGTTCAGCGATACCGACGAAGAGAATACAAAGAGAACTCCTGCGGCTATCGTCTGGACGCCGTCGTCGATACGGATGAAGTCACCTTCGCAGAGTACCCTGGATTTGATCTGGGTATAGTTGTATATCAGGCCGTTCGTGCTGGGTTCGCCGCCGAAGACCTCCCTGTCTTCGATAATCCACATCCCGTTATAGAAACGGAACCTTCCGTGATCCGTCGTGACGATCGCCGAATTCAGGACGATGTCATTAGCGGGAGAACGGCCGAAAGTAACGACATCCTTCCCGAAATCATCCAGAGCATATGTCATTGGAGGCGTAAGCCCGTCAAATATGGTAACCAGGAGATTGCCCCTGGCACGTCTCACGCTTGTAGTAGCCTGCGTCTGATACACTTTGCACCCCTCTGCTGACAAGGGCGTTCCTTCAGGGAATGGCGCCCGATTTTGTCAAAACGGTTTAATTATAATACATAGAGCAGCTCTTATTGCAAAAATATAATCTATAGTGCTTTAAGTGGTGGTTTGCGGGAGATTAAGGTTTATCCTCACACAGGCCCCTTCCTGCCTTGTGTCTCTTCTTGTCTTCGTACATCTTCTCATCCGCAGCCTTAAGGTACTTCTCGGATATCTCGGCAACACTGCCCATGTCAGCCGTGGGTACCTTTATGCAGTAACCCATGCTGAAATTGACCGTAAACGGCTTTTTGTCGCGTTTGCTGATATGGGCAAGGCGTTCTCTCATCTTATCCGCAAACTCCATCGCCATTTCTTCGGTATAGTCGCGGGCGATCATGGTGAACTCATCGCCTCCGGATCTTATGCATATCTCGCCTTTCCCCGCGGCGGAATTCATCGCTTCGGCAATCGCGCGGAGGCAGTAATCGCCTTCGGCATGGCCGTATTCATCGTTGATCAGCTTTAAGTCATCCACGTCGATTATCAGCACTGTGACAGGCTTTTCAGACGCTATACCTTCACTGCAGATCTCATCAAAGAACAGTTCAAAACCATGCCTGTTGTACAGGTTCGTCAGCATATCCCTGTTATAGAGGTTTTCCATATGCCTCACGGCGGCTCCGAGCTCCTGTCTGACCCTCCAGTTGTCGAGCATGCATCCGAGATTTACGATCCACGCGAGCATCGTCAGCTTGTTATAAGTCTTGTCTTCAGGGGAGACGATCATGTATCCCATATAGTACTGGAGATGATGTATCGGGAAGATAAAGTACGGCTTCGGAGAATCCATCAGTTCCTTCGGGAGGATCTCCTTCTTCATGAAGGTCTGTTTCCCGACGGGCTTTCTGTCCAGGAATCCTGCCGCCACGGTCATCTCTTCATCAGTCTCATGGAAATGCTCATCTATTATCCTCCTCTTGTTCCAGTCGTTTGGAAGGCACAGTAGCATGTCTTCAAAACCCGTGTCGACGGCGGCATTTTCCGATATCTCGCGGAAACAGTCTTCGATCGTATCCGCACCCGATACTCCGAGAGAAAGGTTTATCATCGACTGCGCAAGATAAGATGCGCCGTCCAGTCTTTTCTGGAAGATATTTCTGATGTCTTCGACCTCATTCGTGGCCAGAGGCTTGCATCCGCAGGACTGATTGCACATCAGCGTTCCCCTGCTCCTGATGTTTCCTTCGATCTTTTCGCCGTCCCAGATCCTGTGAAGCGCATAAACGCTTTCATAACCCGACTGATAGAAAGGCTGCTCTGAAGAGGTTATCGACGGGTATCCCTGGTAAGCTTCCTCGATGCCATCATAACCCGTAACGATTATGTCTCCGGGAACCTCGATGCCCCTGTTCCTGCATGCGGCCAGAATTCCCATAGCCGAATAGTCGTTTGCGCATATTATCGCTTCAGGGTACTTTTTTCCGCGCTTATTGCTCTGTTCGATGAAATAATCGAGCGCCGATTCACCGCAGTCTCTCCACAAGGTCCCGTAATAGACCTTATCAGGATCAAACTCAATGCCGTGCTTTTCAATGGTCTTCTTATATGCTTCAACTCTTTCGACCGTAAAGTACTTGCCGCGGATCCCGGCCAGATGGTAAATGTCTTTGCAGCCGTGGACCGCGATCACATGATCGACCACGTCACTGAATGAAGCATATTCATCATTGAGGATGTTGATAAGTCCGTCTTCCTTGCTTCCGACGTTGATCACCGGGAGATCCGTCTTTTTGAGCCTCTTCATGAGGCATTCGTGCGCATGTCCGTTCATGGACTGGTCGACCTTGATTATGCCGTCAAAATCATTAAGATCGGGAAGCTCGATCGCAACAACATCGCCCTCATCGTAAAGGTGGAACTTTCCATAGACCTTGCTGCTGTAAGAATCACTGAAACTCGTGAAGCAGATGACCTTGTCGCCCGTTTCTTCGGCCGCTTTTATTATGCCGTTAATCATCGTACGGACCATCGGTTCGTAGATACTTGAAGAAAAAACTGCGATCTTTTTTCGTTCTTCCATACCATTTATTCCGTGAATCCAATAGTTTCAGCATTGATGCTGATTTGATTTTACCTTCACAATATTAATAGATAGTGCAAATGTTTTTATCTCTTTGTAAATTATGGCCCGGTCAAATTCCCGTCATGCCAGATCCCGGGAAACCCGTTTCCTAAGTCTGATCGGGATATTCCCAGAAACCGCCCTTGTGGAAGTTCTCATTTCCAAGAGGCGTTGCGGTCAGCTTGAAGATCACGCATCCGTCCGGGCAGACGACTGTCTTTGTATATTTTCCGTCCCCGCCGAGGTTTTGCAGGTCTCCGCCGCTCCTTACCGCCTCCATGAGAGGGTAGAGCATCATCATGGTCTTCGAGCAGATACCGTACCCGTCCTTGTTGACGGGGCACCCGTAAGTGCAGGTGTACTTGTCGCCTATCTCCTCGCCGTTCCTGCAGTACCTTTCGGTGTGGTCACCGTGAAGGAACCCGGTCACCTCAACCGTAAACTCGTACTCTTCGTCATACCATTTCTTCATAACCGCACCTCGTTTCAAAGGATCGCTATTGAAATGATACAACTTTTTCGTCCCTTTTCGACACAAGACGTCAG
This sequence comes from Saccharofermentans sp., assembly GCA_024695505.1. Classification (GTDB taxonomy): domain Bacteria; phylum Bacillota; class Clostridia; order Saccharofermentanales; family Saccharofermentanaceae; genus Saccharofermentans. Next base: position 4,888 of record JAILIB010000178.1, on the reverse strand, counting down.
GACTGTTGCTTTTTCAACAGTAAAGGCCCTTATTGCTTATGGTCTGTGCATCTGCGAGATGGTTTAATACAGTCATTACAGAAACGGCAGTACAGGTAACGATGCCCGGGACAAAGGCTGTCGAACAGATAGAGAAGATCGATAAGGTATGACATTTTACCCCTCTTTCCGATAAATGATAGAACTGGAGCAGCATTGGTTGGCGGCTCCTTTTCTATTGGTGAAGAATACGGTAATCCGTTTTTATACCCTTTTTCCTGAACCCGTCGACTATGGTTTCGGCCGCCAGGACGCTGTTGCAGTTAAAAGTGTGAAGTCCGTCAGGCTCGGTAATGTGGACGGCGTACCACTGGTTGTTGGAGAGATTGTCGGCTTTGCTCTCCTCAACGTTTGATACGCCCCTGACTTCCCGAACGTCGCTGATGGCGCAGGCATGTACCTTATCCTGCGAGAAAACTACATAGCAGTCCTGTCCGATCACGAGAAATCCCTTCACGAGACTGTGGACCGATCCGTGCATGAAATCCAGATTCACACTGTAGGGATCAAGGCCCTTTATGAGCAGTTCATTCCTCAGGTCCTCCGAGCTCTTGAACTGACTGTTCGTCTTGATGGTGAGCACCGCAAAGAACAACAGCATCGCGATGTAAAAAACGATCATGACGGCGGTCGGGACATTGAATCCCAGAACCGAAGCCGAAGGCCCGAGGAAAATGACGATGATGACCAGTACTGTCAGCACTGCCATTATCAGGATGGAGTTTTTGAGATGGCGTTTCCTGAACCTGTCACAGACATCGAATATGTCCTCGCCGTCCTTGGGAGAATACATTTCGGTCTTTTTAAGGTCTGTTTCGGTGTCGTTTATCTTCGGGAGGACGAACTTCCTCCTGTGATAGGAGATGACCAGCCAGGTAATGACAGCCATGACGGCCGTGCAGATAATGCCGGACACGATCTCCTTAGTGTCAGTGCCAAGGATGAACATGCCGATGTCCACCCCGGTCAGGATCACCGTAAAGGCGGTCAGGCATACACAGTTGAAAAAGGAAGTCCTTCGTTCTCTCGCGTAATAGTCCTTCGGCTGTCCGTCTTCGTGCATATGGATCACCCCTGAAAATGCTACTTACATTATATGCGAGAACAATGCTTCTGCGGTATCTTCAACGCTCTTGATCGCTTCTTCCCTTTCCATGGCCGGAACGGTAAGCGGATTGACGCTTTTAAATCCCGCCTTGAGACACTCGTCAGATCCCTCGCCCAGTATTCCGCAAATGCCGTGCACGGGCTTTCCGTACTCTATACCGAGCTCGAGTATCCTGAAGGGCGCTTTTCCTTTCACGGTCTGGCCGTCCATGCGCCCCTCGCCCGTTATCACTATGTCAGATCCGCTGATCTTATTTTCAGCATCAGTTATCTCAGTGATAAGTTCCGCGCCTGACCTGATCTCAGCTCCCAAAAGGTTCTTCAGCGCAAAGCTCATGCCTCCCGCGGCACCCGTCCCCTCTTCAAAAGGATCGAAACCGCAGATCTTCGCAAAGCCCTCAAGCCACTTGTCCATCTCGATGCACGCCTCGGGGGAAGCGCCCTTCTGGGGGCCATAGACAAAGCTCGCTCCGTCCGGACCGCAGAGAGGATTTATGACGTCGCTCGCGACGGTTATCTCAATACTGCGGCCGGCCAGATCGGAAAACTCCGCTTCAGTCAGACCGGACAGGACCTCGATGGCTAACCCTGAGATATCAACAGCTGCCAGACCTGAAAGATCCACGGCTGCAAGGTCCTTAAGTCCGACCGCTCCGGGCCTTATCTCATTGCCTTCGCCGTCCAGAAGCTTTGCGCCCAAAGCCTGGAGCATTCCTGCTCCGCCGTCGTTTGTCGCACTCCCTCCGATGAAAATGAAAAGCCTTGATGCGCCCTTTTCCACGGCGTCCCTGATCAGTTCGCCCGTGCCGTATGAAGTTGTCAGAAAGGGATCTCTTTCTTCCTGACTTATAAGGGTCAGTCCTGAAGCTTTCGCCATTTCGATATATGCGGTCCCGTTTTCGCTGTCGCAGATATATGAGGAATCAACGGGTTCTCCCAAAGGACCTTTGACCTTAATGCGGATCTCTTCTCCGCCGATGTATTGCGCGATGCAGTCCAAAGTCCCCTCACCGCCGTCAGCTAATGGGAGGACAGTAATCTCCGCGTCAGGGCATGCCTTTAAGATGCCGCGCTTTACGGCTTCTCCCGCCTCCAATGAAGTGAGGCTGCCCTTGAACGAATCCATTGCTATGGTTACTTTCACGGTAAGACTCCTTAAACAAAGTCATTATAACATTCGTAAACCTAAGCTTTGGAACAGGCCTCATTCTTCGATCGGCATGTAATAGGTCTTCTTGTTCCGGGTCATGGAAGTGTTCCATTTTTCCATGTCGGCGTGATAGAACTGCCACGTCTCGTCGTATCTGTAATCGGTCCAGTAGCTCTCCTCGATGATTTCCGTCTGGAGCCTGTAGTAGATCGTCATGTCGCATTCTTCCAGATCATAGTTCAGGTATTTGCCTTGAAGTCCCTTGATGTTGATCTGGTAGTAAGTTTCTGCTTCCCTGTCATTGAGTTTGAATGAAAAACGGCTGTCGTTGACAGAACTTTTCTGCGTCGGTTCCCCGTTTTTCTCATAGATGGCAGGCTCGTACTGGTAAGTGACGTATTTGTACGAGGGATCCTGATAGTATATGATCCCCTGAAGCCTTGCATTGTAACCCTGATCGGTGGCCCTTTTCAGCTGATCCGTCTCGATCGGAGACTCCCTTTCAAACACCAACGTCACAAAGTCGAGACCCTTGTAGTAGCCGCAGAACCTGAGCATGTTTTCATGGCTGCATGCGGTGAAAAGGCTGTCTTTTCTGATGCCGCCCAGATCCTTTTTGCTGAAGTCCTGATGGCGCTTCAGATACGACTGGTTGACGAACTTTTCGCTCATGGTAAGCATGATTGGATCAGACAGGTCAAAAGCCCTCATCCCGCCGGAACAGCCTGTCAGAACGGCGATGATCAGTACTATCGAGATTAACAGGATTGCCTTTTTCTTCATAAGAACCCCTCTTTTCTGCTGATACTATAGATACAGACGGGGCGTGCGTAATGTTGCACTTTATTTAAAAAGAAGATGAACTCCCAGAAGGATCGCCAGAAAAATAATGTTCACGACAGTGAATGCGCCTACATAGCTCACGTTCTTATCCTTTGCCTTGGGAAGCGCAGCGTGGAACTTGTATGTAATCAGGCTCGCCATGCTCGCGATCAGAGTGCCGAGGCCTCCGAGATTCGTTCCGATCACCAGCGCCCTTCCGTTATCGGTAAATGCGGAAAGCAGGAGCGCTGCGGGCACGTTGCTTATCACCTGTGAAGATACGACAGCGGTCAGTACGGGCGACTTTCCGACTATGTTTGAAACCGCCTCATTGACGGAGGGGATCCTGCCCATGTTGCCGACGAAGACGAAGAAGAATACGAACGTTATAAGGAGCGTGTAGTCCACGCCCTTGAACGACTTGCGGTCCATTATGAGCATCACGGCGATCATGACGCCAAGGACTATCAGGTAGTGAACGACCCTTAAGACGACCAGAAGGCTTGCTATGAAGAGAACGATGCAGATGGCGAGCTTGATCCCCGAGATCTTTTTCTGCTCTTTCGGTTCTTCGTGACTGATCTTTTCGTCCCTGCAGAGAAGGAAGACCGCCACCGTAACGAGAAGGAGCGAGCACAGAGAATAAGGGAGCATCATGAGCATGAACGGCCCGATCTCCATTTTATAGTGCGTGAAAAGGTAGATGTTCTGAGGGTTTCCGATCGGCGTCTGCATGCTTCCCAGATTGGTCGCGACGGTCATGAGGATCAGCGTAAAAGTCAGCGTCCTCCTGTCGTCAAATGACTTCATCAGCGCGATCGCGAAGGGTACGAGAGTTACGAGGGTGACGTCATTCGTAAGGATCATGCCGAGGAAGAACGAAAGCCAGACAAGGATCAGGGAGACCATCCTTGAGGAATGGACCATCGAAAGGAGCTTGTTCGTCATCCTGTCGAATACGCCAAGGATCACCAGTTCGGACACGACGATCATCATGCAGAACAGTATCGCCAAGACCCTGAAATCAACATACCCGATGTATTTTTCATCCGGGTGCACGAAAAAGCAGGATACTACAGCCAGTATACCTGAAATAAACAATACAGGATCTTTCTTGATGCGTTCCAACATGGCGGCTAGATTATACACCTGCAAGACCGTTTGTAAATCATCATATTATGAACAATAAAAGAGGCTTCGGGATCAAGTCCCAAAGCCTCCGGTTCATTAACTGTTGAAGCAGATCATCTCTCGGTGGAGTATGTTGCGATCTCCTTGATTGCCTTGAAATAATCGTAAGTGATAGATCTCAGGCGGTAAGAAAGGTTCTTCATGATCATGTCGATCTTCTCGGGGCTGGTCTTGAAGAGTTCGCCGAGATCCTCAGGATGGATGATCTCAACTCTGGTGCCTTCAGCCTCGGAAACAGCGGTCTCTCCGCGTGCCTCGCCTGTGAGCATTCCCATCTCGCCGAAGCATGCGACAGGCTCTACCACAGAAAGCTTGATTTCATTGACTTCGCCGAAGTGGCTGTATGTGCCGACCTTTCCTTCGTGGATGATGTACATGCACTTTCCGACTTCGCCTTCCTTGTAGATGACTCTGCCCTGAACGTAAGTCTCACCCTTATTGCCGCCTGCGTTGGAAACGGCGTCAGCTGCCTCACGGAGAGCCTCTGCACTGGGCTGCTCAAGTCTGAAGTTCTTTGAAGACAGATAGATGGACTGCTTCATCATCATGTTGAAGAATCCGCTGTACTTGTCGCTGGAA
>JAILIB010000157.1 GCA_024695505.1 Saccharofermentans sp. | reverse complement strand
ACCCGTTCTCATCACGGGTTTCCTTGACAGGCCTGTTGATCACCAACACCTTCTGTACCGGATCTTTAAGCAATTTGAACGGTTTTATCTCTCTTGCCCGTGTACTTTCATCCGATATGTTTTCTGCGATTTGAATATAGTAGGCTCTGTTTCCCTTTATTGCGCGGAAATCGACTTCGTTTGTTTTTCTGACAGACTGTCCGTTCTTGTTCTTTTCAATAGAATCAAAAACTCCAACACTTACAGAATAGCCGTTATAGCACAGTTCATTGAACACAATGTTTTCCAGCATCTGTCCCTCATCAGGGAACGCAAAATCAAGCCTGGCATTTCTTAAGCCGGTGTCAGTGAAATAATACTTTCTAAGCGCACCAATCTCTTTTTTGCCTTTTATGTCGTATCTTCTTGCTTCTGATAGGATAAAAGCATCCTTAAAGTAACTGATATAACTTTCGATCGTGTATTTATTTAAATCAGCCTGACTTCTGGATTTATATGTATTGGATATCTTTTCGGAATTTAGTAGTTCTCCCGTATACATACTTAAAACATTGCACAATTCGTCTAACGCATCACTGCGCCGAAGATGATTATGCTCGATGATATCTGCAAAATATGTTGTTTCAAAAAGTCTTTTAAGATATTCTTTCTTGTCTTCAGAACCTTTTAAAACAGCCAAAGGCATACCTCCGAATTGCATATATTCATAAATTGCTTCCGCCTCATATCCGCCTCTGTAGTTATAGTATTCTTCGAAAGATAATGGTGAAAGATGGATGTTTGTAGCTTTGTCTCTGAATTCCGTGACTATATCGGAAGACAGCATCTTTGAATTTGAGCCGGTCACATAAAGATCAATATTCTTCTCTCGGGACAGCCCCAAAACCACTTCAACAAAAGTTACTGTATCATCGTCAGTTTTCTTCGCAGGGACATGCTTTCCGTCAGTCAGATTCGGATTCACTATAGGATAGACCTTTTGTATTTCGTCCAGGAAAATAAAGTACATGTCCTGACCAATGCATAGATTTCTAATGTGTTCGCCTAAATAGACAGGATCGCGGTACCTGACATTTTTATCGTCATCCAGTTCAAGAATGATGATATTATTCTCACTTACTCCCTGAGAAATGAGGTATTTCTTATATATCTCCTTCAGCAAAAAGGACTTTCCGCATCTTCTGATACCGGTTATTACCTTAGGGAAACCATTTTCACGTGATTCTATAAGCTGCTTTAAATATTTGTCTCTGTTGATCATGTTATTCCTCAATTCTGTAGAATTCTACACTTTTTACGAATAGATTGTACTGCGATTTTTCGTTTAATTCAATAAATCTGTAGAATTCTACACTTTTGAAGAATAACAGTTCAAAGCTTAAACCCAAATATAAACCTATCAATATTGGACATTTGTAGGTTTTCGTAGGTTTGTTTTGGATAAGGCTTTCAGGCAAAAAATCCGTAAGAACCACTAAAACAAAGGCTTTCCCAGGCAAAACAAAAGAGTCTGCCATTTCTGGCAAACCCTCTGTGATTAGTGGACAAATTGAAATCTTACTTGACCTTAATCTTGAATGTTACCGTCTTTGTTCCCTTTAAATAGGTGGTATCACCTGCTGCAGTAACAACGCATGTGACCTTATAGGTTCCCTTCTTGAGTTTTTTCTTAATGGTCACATTACCCGTCGTGGCATTTATCTTGAAATACTTCTTGTACTTCTTTGACTTGCCGCGCTTTACGCCTGTAAGCTTATATATAACATTGCCCTGAGCGTTGCTGACATTCATAACTTTGGTGCGTACTACCGTCTGCTTCTTTTTCTTAAGTTTCTTGTATTTGACCTTTGCAGTCTTAGGAGTAACTTTAAGCGTGTTTAAGCTGGTTGATGTCTGGAATGTGTAACAGACTTCAAGATAACCCATATAACAATTTGCTGTTGCATTCTGCCCGTTTATTATTGCTATTGTATTGCCTGAAAAGAAATTATCACCCTTTGCCGACAGATAGAAAACAACTTCATACAAGTGTCCATATGTAAACACAGCACTATCCGGATCAAGATCGGTGGATGTGCTGATATCAATCCATTTAATTCCATTACGCACATATTTATTCGTGGATTGCGTTTGTACATAATAGTTTGCACCGGAAGGAAGCACAGCAGTGTAATCCGGCTTTGCGCATGCAACAGGCGCATCAAAAGTTACAGAAACTGATGGAATCTCATCGAGTACTTTTTCGAAGGTATAATAAACGCTGATAATCACAGGACCAAAAGCATCCACGGTTACTTTATTTCCATTCAGTGTGCCTTTTGTATTATTAGTGAATATATACCCATCTTTCGCAAACAGGCGTATATAAACCGTATATTCGTGTCCTACCTCAAACACAGAACTATCCGGATCAAGATCGGTATTGTTTGTTTTATCATGCCAACGAATATTATTTCGACTGGGAAGTTCATCGTATTCTTTAGCATAGTATTGTGCACTCTTCGGAAAAATAGCAGTATAATCCGGCTTTGCACCTTTCACCGGTGCGTCAAGTTTAATCTCCAAAGAAGTAATTTCAGTCAATACAAGCTCGAAATCATAAGATACATAAAGTTTGCCACTTGCAGTAACCGACGCGCTTGCGGAGTATCCATTCAATGTAGCTTTTGTATTTCCGGTGAATTTATATCCCTCTTTCGCAGTCACTAACACTTCGACACGATACTTGTGCTCAACCTGGAACACATCACTGTCCGGGTAAATATATACATCCGATGTAATATCCTTCCAACGGATATCATTACGGAATGGTCCTGAACTATAATCTGAAGAATAGTATGGATCACGCTTCAAAAAAGCTGCAGTGTAATCAGGCTTTGCACCTTTCACAGGTGCGTCAAGCCGAATTGCTGCAGAAGTAATCTCGGTAGCTGACTCTTGCTCATTTTTCGGTGGAACTGCATGACTTTCTTCTTTTCTGCCTTCTTCAGGAACATCTATCGTTGCAGGGACCTCAGCATCCGATTTTGAAGTCTGAACAGGTTCTGTTTCTGCAGGCTCTGAAGTTTCTTCCATTGTTGATTCAGCCGATTCTGTTGTTTCAGTCTGTGAAGGATCGGTTTCTTTTGTCTCGGCAGGCTTTTTTTCTTCAGACTTGTCTGCCTCAGTCTCTGAAGGTTTCTTCTTTTCGATTTCCTTCATTTCCTTAGGTTCAGATGTCTCAACTATACTTGTTTCTGTTGTCTCAGAATCAGTTTCATCGGCAAATACCAATGCAGGAACGGTACTGACCATCATCACCATACTGAGTGAAAAAGCCAATAAACGCTTTATCTTCATTTCGGACCTCCCTTAAAGTCGCAAACATTATCTATCAAACGGATTTAAGTATAATCTCTAATACACCCAAATGGAAGAAAAGCTCGTATGTATCTCGAGTCTTGTCCTTATTTGCAAAAAACATAGATAGCAAAACAGGTGGTGGAAACCTTGCAGGATGAGTTCAGATCTTACAACAAAATTACCACGAATTTACCACAATTTTCGTAAACTCAAGTGAATTTGGGTGAATTTTCGTAAAGATGTTTCAGAACGGCCACAACCCCAAAACCCTATAAAATAAAGGGTTTTCAAGGCAAAACAAAAGGGCCTGCCAAACCTGGCAAACCCTATGTGGTGGGAAGAGGTGGATTCGAACCACCGAAGTCACTGACGACAGATTTACAGTCTGTTCCCTTTGGCCGCTCGGGAATCTTCCCATATTGATATGTGTTAGTGTAAGTTGGTGGGCCTTCGGGGACTCGAACCCAGGACCCGCCGGTTATGAGCCGGATGCTCTGACCAACTGAGCTAAAGGCCCACGTTTTACACTACAAGTGCTTTTAAGCGCTTGAATAGTATAAATATATTGGCCCCGTTAGTCAAGCACATTTTTATGCCGGTCTAACGGGGCCGATAAGCCTTATTTTGCTGTAATGTAGCCCTTCTTTACAAGAAGCTCAGCGGAAAGGACTCCGCCGCCTGCAGCGCCCCTCAGAGTATTGTGAGACAGGCAGCAGAACTTGTAATCGAAGATGATGTCGTCTCTCAAGCGGGCAACAGATACGCCCATGCCGTTCTCAAACATAGCGTCGAGCTTAGGCTGGGGACGGTTGTCCTCTTCCAGATACTGGAGGAAGTGCTTCGGAGCTGAAGGCAGACCGAGCTTGACGGCCTCACTCTCGTAGTTGTTCCAGACGGAGATCATCTCCTCCTTGGAAGGCTTGTTCTCGAAGGATACGGAAACTGCAGCCGTATGTCCTTCCTGAACAGCTACACGGTAGCACTGAGCGGAGATAAGAGGCTTCTGGGCAAGCTCGATGTGGTCGCCTGCGAACTGGCCCCAGACCTTGAGAGGTTCCTTCTCGGACTTCTCCTCTTCACCGCCGATGAACGGGATTACGTTTCCGACCATCTCAGGCCATATATCGAACGTCTTGCCTGCACCGGAAATAGCCTGATACGTGCAGACGTTGATTGCTTTGATGCCGTTCTTGAGGAAAGGCGTAAGCGCGGGAACGTAGCTCTGGATCGAGCAGTTAGGCTTGACCGCGATGAATCCTCTTGTTGTTCCAAGTCTCTTCCTCTGAGCATCGATGAGGGCAGCGTGGTCGCTGTTGATCTCAGGGATGATCATAGGGACATCTTCTGTCCAGCGGTTTGCGGAGTTATTTGAAATGACGGGTGTCTCAAGCTTTGCAACCTTCTCTTCGAGAGCCTTGATCTCATCCTTCTTCATGTTTACCGCGCAGAATGTGAAATCGATCTGCTTGCAGTACTCTTCTATATCTTCCGTGCTGTACACGACCATCTTCTTAACGTATTCGGGCATCGGCAGATCGATCTTCCAGCGGCCTTTTACAGCTTCCTCATAGGTCTTGCCTGCAGAACTGGGAGACGCGCAGAGAGCAACGCACTCAAACCAGGGGTGGTTCTCAAGCAATGTGATAAAGCGCTGTCCTACATAACCCGTAGCACCGATAACGCCGACTTTCAACTTCTGTTCCATACTCTTTTTCACTACTTTCGTTCTGTATTTTGTCCGCGAGTCGCGTACAATTGTTTTTGGTACGTGCACAATATTATCACAATGACTTTTCCATAACAAGTACACGCACAACAAAAATCGTTAATTTCGCTGTGTTAAAATATAACAAAATAAACAACCGGGAGTTAACCTCAAGTGCAGACCTTCCCCGTTCTTGACCAGTACCGCAATTACATGCTTGCCGCGCTCGGCAGATCAGAGCTCACCGTCAAGGAATATACCTATGACATAATCTGCTTCTGCAGGTTCTACAAGCAGGACAAAAGGCTGGTAAGTTCTGACATCGAGTTCGAAGAGATAGACGTCTCGGATATCGACGTCGCCATGCTGAACAAAGTGACGACAGATGACCTTCTCGCCTTCATAATATGGCTTTCAAGGACAAGGAAGCAGTCAAACGCCGCAAGGGCCAGGCATGTTGCTTCCCTGAAGAGCTTCTTTAAATATCTTCATTCAAAAAAGAGACTTATAGACAATAATCCCGCTTACGACCTGGAGACTCCCAAGATCGGCAAGCGCAATCCGAAATACCTTACGCTCGAGCAGAGCCAGAAACTCCTGCAGGCAGCTTATGAATCACCTAAGGAATCAAACGTCCGCGACTACTGCATGCTGACGCTCTTCCTCAACTGCGGCATGCGTCTTTCTGAGCTTAGAGGCATCAACATCAACGACATCAGAGATACCACCCTCACCGTCATAGGAAAGGGCAACAAGGAAAGGACGATCTATCTGAACGACTCCTGTCTTGCAGCGCTCGATGACTGGATGAACGAGAGGATGACGATCAAGGTGAAGCCTGAAGCCGAAAAGGCCCTGTTCGTCTCAAAGCGCGGAACCCGCATTTCGGATGACATGATACAGATAATCATCAAGAGGCTTCTTGACGAGGCCGGCATAGATACGAGAGTCTATTCTGTGCACAAGCTCAGGCACACGGCAGCAACGCTCATGTACAAATACGGCCACGTCGACATCAGAAACCTTCAGATGATCTTAGGCCACCAGAGCGTCTCCACTACCCAGATATATACCCATGTAGATGAAGAAGCTCTCCAGAAGGCCGTTGAAAGCAATCCTCTGGCGAGCTTCGATCCCGAAAAGAATTCAGGCAATAAGTCTTAGATCAGCCGCTTGTCGCGGATATAGCGGACTCAGACGTCGTATTAATGATAGGTGCCAATCCGGTCTCACTCGTCTCAGACGGAGGAGCCGTTTCCGTAGAAGTGGTATTAGGATCGACCTGCTGTTGCTGGACGGATCCGTTCGCGTTGAAGAACCTGAGCTTTATCGGATAGAACGGGATAGCCGCAATATACTGCTGCTGTATTGACGACTTCTCGTAAATGCTTCTTTCCTTGATCAGGGGTGAATTCCTGTAAGGAAGGGTTACGGCAACATATGCGACAAACCAGACGACAGCCGCAAGGATGATAACTTCGAACACGAGGAGCGGCGTAACCTGGAAGAAACTGCTTACCTTATTGAGCTGCTTCGTCCTCTTGGTCTTCTTGACGTCCGTCGATATGAACTCCGCCATCTTGTAGCTTCTCGAATCGATCTTGGCGATGATCTTCTCGATCATGGAATTGCGGGTGTATTCATCGAGCTTTCTCTCCTGGAAGGTTATATCCGCAGGAAGAGGATACTCTGCGACTACAGCTTTCGCGTTCTCGAGCAGGATGTCGCCGAAATCGTAGATAACACGGTCTCCGGGGAGGTTTGCGCGCTTGGCATAGATGTCAAGATAGGATTTGACTATCGCCCTCTCACATCTCGTAGCCTCTTTCGTCACGCCGAAAACGGACGAAAACACCATGTCAACAGTGGACTCGTAAAAGTCCTTTAAGTTCTCTCTAGTCAGTTTTTCATTCCAAAGTTCTTCTGCCATGATCAGACACCTCCGTTTCCGGGATCGTCATCGTTAAGAAAAGCCATAGGATCAGCCGGCTGCTGCGGATAGGGATTCTGTCCGTACATATCGGGAACGTTCTGCGGCTGATACGGCTGCTGAAATGCCGGTTGCTGTACCGGAGCATACTGCTGCGGCTGCTGATATGCCGGCTGCTGCACCGGAGCGTACTGCTGCGGCTGATATTGAGGCTGTTCAGGAGCATACTGCTGCTGATAAGGATCCTGCTGAGGCTGGTACTGCGGTTCAGGTGCAGGTGCCTGATACTGAGGTTCAGGTTCACCGAAAGCAGACTGAGGCGCATATGCGGGAGCGGGCTGGACCGGAGCCTGGGCATAAGGATTAGGCATGGGAGGATTGTTCTTTGCAGGTCTCCTCCTGGGTTCAGGCTTCAGCGTGGGATCGTAATCGTCAACCATGGACGAATATGCGGATGCGGGATAGATAAATGCAACGAGAGCGACGAGCACCGTCACGATGAGCATGACGATCCTGACGTTGTTGACCATGAAAGCCGTCATGGCGATCGGGATAATGATCCCGATACCAAAATAGAACGTGTACTCCGCGCACTTTCTGAGGTTCGTCCTTATCCTTCCGCTGCAGATCAGATAAAGAGCATAGATGTAATAGAAATCATGTATTCCAAGGCTGATTCCCAAAAGAGCCGACGTTATGACAAGTGTCTTGGCCGAAGGAAGCAGCGCGAACACAAGAAGTCCGAGAACCGTCGAAGCAGCCTGTATCAGGACCCTGATCTTCGAGGTAAGGATGTGTTCGTAATGATTCTTGATGAAATTGCATACCGCGCAGGCGGAGAATGCACAGACAAGATAGAAGAATGACGAAGTCGCGAGAGAGATACCGACATTTCCGAGGAAATTCGGAATGAACACGAGCATGAACGCCACTGAAACACCGAGCATCAGGAATGAGGAATTGAGGAACCTCCCTGCCCTTGAGTCGGAAATGACGCGGAGCCAGCTGCCGGTTGTGAGCGGAGCTTCCTTTACGACGGTGTTGTTCTGCATGAAATAGATCATGCCGACAGCCGTGAGGATAAGAGCCGCACCGCTTATAACCGCGACGATGAGCAGGCCGAAACGCTCGTAGCAGATGCCCGTAATGACCGTACCTACTGATACGCCGAGGAAATATGAAGTGCTCTGGACGTTGTGGATGATCTTGTCGCTGTAATCCTTGTATCCGAGCTTGCCCGCGTTGATCCTGTAGTCTCTTAAGAAATCAAGGGGCATTCCGAAGCAGAATCCGACAGGAAGCGCCAGCACGGCTGTAACGTAAGGTATGTTGATTATTCCTGCAACAAGAGCTAAGAAATATCCGAGTCCCGTTATCGTGAGGAGCGCAACGCGGCTGGTAAGCTTTGATTTAAGTTCTGCCCTTATCGAAGAGAATCCGAAGAAACCGAAAACGAACAGAAGAAGCGCACCCGCGATAAGTGCCTGCACCACGTACACCGGCATGTCCGAAAGCGAATCCTTGAAATAATCCGCAAAAGAGACAGGCATCATGATGGAACCGAAAGCCGCGAAGAATGACAGGAACCGGTTTGCGTTCTCTCCGTACATGACGAGTACCGGAGTGTTTCCGGAAATGCCGTGTGACATTGTCGAGATGATGAGGTTCAGCTCGAAGATCGCGATGCCCATCGAGATGGCGATAGAGAATATCGTGAATACCCATGAAAGGCTCATTCCGTTGCGCGTATCGTCAAAATCAGCCTTGGGCATCATGATCTCAAGAATGCCTGAAACGGTGTTCTCGGAAGAGATTATCGGCGCAATGGCGCATACATAGGTCTTGCCCGCTTCAGTCCTCGAAGTGAAAGAAGTCTCCTGAAGCTGGAAGCAGTTGATGTACTGGTCGCCAACGCCCGTAAGATAATACTGCTCATTGGATGTGGGAGAAGCAGTCGAGGAATAAAGCCTGAGGAAGGAATCGCCGGCCATTGTGTAGACCGAGATAATATACTGCTTGTCCTTGTCATAGGAATATACGGGAAGCATGTATGACATGTTCTCGGACACCTGCGTATAGCTGAGCGCCATGGCTGATGATACAGCACACTTCTGCATAGCATCCGCACGTTCGCTCTTAAGCGCTGTGACGTATACGGAAGAAAGCTGCCTTGACATTACGAGGAGCACGACCAGGATGATCGCGAAGCAATAACCGATGGCAGATGAAATGATCCTCTTGTCACGCGCCCTGGCAGACTCCGTGACCTGTGCGCCTGCATTTCCCTGCTTGCGGCGGATCATCTTGATGAAAAGTTCCTGAAGGATGAAAACAACGACGCCAAACACGACCGCGATTATAACGGCCGTCAGGATCCTTCCCTCCATCTTGTTTCCGAGTTCGTAAAGACCGTCAAAGGTGCACTTGTATTCGAAAACGCCGACGACCATTCCGGTAGTGTTCGTTATCGGAAGGATGACGCTCTCATAATTTGAACCCTTGACCACAGACGGCTGGTTCGTGCCGTTCAGCCAGGTGGAAATGTCGCGGTTTGCGACTGCGAATTCGGAAGTGTTTGCAACGCCTTCACTGACGAGAAGTGAAAGTTGTCCGTCCTTATAAGCGAAAAGGCCGTAGCCTTCAGCGGAAAGATTCTCACTCGTGGTATCAGCGAGCATGAGGCTCAGGAGCGATCCGTATTTGAGCGGTGAATTTACGGTGTTGGAAGTAAAATCATCACCGTCGATGCAGGTCCTTGCAATGTCACAGACCTGATTGACCTTTTTGTCAGAGATGCCCTTGAACTCACCTTCAAACTGAAGTCTCATGTGATGGACCGCAAAAGAAACCGCCGCGATCGACACAATAAACGACACTATCGTCAGAATAACGATGCGTACAAGACGGTCAACTACGTTGCCCTTTTCCTGCGCGCTATCATTCTTTAAATTTGCCATAAAGTCATTCTCCTCTGAGTAGTCAGAAAAACTCAGTATTTTATTATACAATAAATATTTGAAAAAATAAAAAAGGCAACTGCCAAACAGCAACTGCCTTTATGGTTGCGGAGGTGGGACTCGAACCACACGACCTCCGGGTTATGAGCCCGACAAGCTACCAACTGCTCTACTCCGCGATATTAACTGGTTTGCATCTTCGGAATAAATGGTGCTCGTGACCGGACTTGAACCGGTACGGATTTTACTCCGACGGATTTTAAGTCCGTTGCGTCTGCCAATTCCGCCACACGAGCCTATCCGTAAATGCCACAAGATACTAACACGAGGTACTGTAGATGTCAAGGCAAAGACTTTTGAGATAAAGACCGGCACTCGAAAAATGTAACTTAAACTTAATCATACAGACTTGTTATAATAATTGAACGAAATTTATTTATAGTTAGAATTAAACTATATATAAAAATCTGTGAGGTCAAAACTATGCCAATAGATCCAGATGAATTGAACAGAAAAAACAAAGGAAACGGTCAGGACAAGCCGAACAGCGGCAAAGACGATTTTGTCGGTTCTTCGTTCGCGGTTCAGTTCAAACCCGGCGATAAAGCCAATTCGGTCTCTGACAAACTTAAGGAAAGCGCAAATGACGGACCGGACGATTTCGATGCGTTCAAGGATGAGTTTGACGATTTCGTATTTGATGAATCCATAACTCCCTTCAAGCCCGCTGAAAACAGCGACGCTGCAAAGCCCGCTTTCGAGCCCAAGGGCGGCGCACAGCCTGTCAGGCCGGCGCATACCGCTCCCGCTGCTCAGAGCAGACCCGCAGCTGCACCGGAAAAGAAGAACGATCCCGGTATTCCCGCTTTTCCCAAAGATGGCGGAACGTTTGACAGAAAGCCTTCTGATAACGTTTCCAAGGGGCCTGACAAGTCCAACACCCCTGTCTTCGGAAGCGATGGCAAGGGTAAGCCGGCAGGTCCCGCTTCTGAGAAGGATGAGAAGCTCTTCAATTCAGGAAAAAATCTTGATTATGCTACATCCGAGCATGATAAGGACAAGAGTCCCTTTGCAAATGCAAAGCGTCCTGAGATGCCCACACCTGATGAAGTCGACATCCCCAAGGCTGAAAAGAAGCCTGAGGTAAAGACTTACGGTACGGTTTCATCCGGTGTTAACGCTTTCGGTTCTGACAAGTCTAAGGATAAGGCACCCGAGCCGGCTAAAGAAGAAAAAGGCGGCACTTCTCCTTTCGTGATCAGGCCTACTCCCTCACCTAAGCCGGCAGCACCTAAGGCAGCAGAACCTGCCAAGCCCGCAGCTCACGTTCCTCCGGCTGCTGCAAAGTCAGCCCAGAACGATAAGCCTGCTCACACTCCTCCCGCTGCTGCAAAAGCCGAGAAGGAGAAGGATGCTAAAGAATCAAAATCCGCTCCCGCAGCGCATACGCCTCCGGCAGCACATAAGGCTCCCAAGGCTCCTTCTTCGGAAGCTCCCGCAAAGAGCATTATTCCCGGCAAGGAATCAGCTCCTGCAGAAGCTGCAGAAAAACCGGTTGGCCAGCGTCCCGGCGAAGCTGCAAAGCAGAAGGCTCCGGTTCTCTCCAGACCTGCTCCCACAGGAGCCGCGATCGATTCGATCAGGCCTGAAGACCCGAGACGTATGCTTGCCGTTGAGAAGAGCCAGAAGGATGTCTCTTCCACACCTCATGAAAAACCGAACATCTCCCCTGTCGATACAGTCAAGAAGACAAGGAAAAAGAAGGAAACAAAATCAGCAAGAGATCCGGGTGTCGGCGGCATAATCGCGCTCGTGGTCATCATCGCTGCATTTATCGGCATCCTGCTGCTGCTCCAGAATCTTGACAAGATCAGCTCCGTATTCGGAAGAAAGCCCGTCGAGACGCTTCCTACAGTCCAGACAACGACAACAGTTGTTGTTACGACTGCAGAACCGACAACTGAAGCTACGACCGAGTCCACTACTGAAGCTACCACCACTGAAGCTACAACCGAATCTACAACCGAATCTACAACAGAAGCTACTACCACAACTGAAGCAACAACCCAGGCTACTACAAAGGCAACGCAGGCTACTACAAAGGCTACGTCGTCAGGTAATACTAACACAGGTATCGCTACAAAGAGTTTCAAGACAAAGGTATCTAACTTCAGAGGTACTTCCAGCGGATTCAAGTTCAACATTTCGATGACCAACGGTTCAGGCAAGACAGCAAGCCTCAAGAAATCTCTTAATAACTTCAGCATCCAGCTTGAATGCTCTTCATCCATTAAGAGTCTTTCTTCCAATTACTTAACCTTCAAGTATAAGAACGGCTACTGGGTAGGAACGCCTAAGGACGTTTCCATCAAGCCCAACCAGAAACTTACTATTACGGTAACTGTCAAAACGAAAGGCAAGCCTGCTTACTTCGCATACACGAGGAGCAACTTCAAGTGGAATTGATCTTTCGCCAGACCAAGAAAAAAGGGCTGAACTTCGGTTCAGCCCCTTTTTTTCGCAATCAATTAATTCATTCCTTGATCTTTACGGTATCGAAAACAAACTTGTCTTTCTTGTAATCGATCTTAAGCGAATCAACGTCCTTGAGCTCGCCCGACAGGAACATATCCGAAAGAGGATCCTCGATATTCTTCCTGATAGCCTTTCTGAGCGGTCTCGCACCGTACTTTTCGTCGTAACCGATCGCGGCGAGCCTGTCGCCTGCAGCCTTTGTGATCGAGCCCTTGATATGCTTGTCTTCCAATGAACTGAAGACGTCCTTGATCATGATGTCGACTATTGAACGGATCTCCTCAGGCTTGAGAGACTTGAATATGATGACGTCATCGACCCTGTTGAGGAATTCGGGACGGAAAGTCTCCTTGAGAGCCGACTGGACGTGCTGTTCCATAGCCTCATGCGTGCTGTTGAAGAATCCGATCGTCGAAGCCTTAGCCGAGCTTCCCGCGTTCGATGTCATTATGATTATGCAGTTCTCAAAATTAACGTGCAGTCCGTGGCTGTCGGTAAGAACGCCGTCATCGAGCATCTGCAAAAGGAGATTGAACACATCCGGATGAGCCTTCTCGATCTCATCGAAAAGGATTACGGAATAAGGCTTTCTCCTTACCTGCTCGGTAAGCTGGCCGGCATCGTCAAAGCCGACGTATCCCGGAGGAGAACCTATCAGCTTGCTGACTGAATGAGGTTCCATATATTCCGACATGTCGATCCTGATGAGTGCTTCTTCAGAATCAAACATTATCTCCGCCAGAGCCTTTACAAGCTCGGTCTTACCTACACCGGTAGGACCGACGAAAATGAATGACGTAGGCTTGTGTTTCTTGGTAAAGCCGGCTCTTGTGCGTCTTACAGCATTCGATACGGCATGGACCGCCTCTTCCTGTCCGATGACCCTCTTATGGAGCCTGTCTTCAAGGTGAGCCAGCTTCTCAGTCTCAGTCTCGGAGATGGATTTGAGCGGTATTCCCGTCCACATCTCTACTACCCTGGCGATATCCTCAACCTGAATGGGATCAGGTCTTACGTCATTTTCGAGAGCTTCGAGCTCATTTGTAAGCTTATCGACTTTCGCCTTAAGCTCAGCCGCCTTCTCATAGTCACCCTCACGCTCTTCGGGTGAGGAGTTCTCCATTGAATCGATCTGGCGCTGATGTTCAGTCTTTGCTTCCTCAAGCGCCTTCTTTGTATTGGCAAGCTTAACGAGCTTAACGTTCTTGAGATTTGCAGCGGAACCTGCCTCATCGATAAGGTCGATCGCCTTATCGGGAAGGTATCTGTCTGTGATGTATCTCTTGGAAGCCTTAACCGCAAACTCGATTACTTCATCCGAGTATGTGACGTTGTGATGCTTCTCATAGTAATCCTTGATGCCCTTGAGTATCTCAATGGAAGTCTCAATAGAGGGTTCATCAAGCATGACCTTCTGGAAACGCCTTTCAAGAGCGGAATCCTTTTCGATCTTCTTATACTCGGCTGTAGTTGTAGAACCGAGGATCCTTAATTCACCTCTTGCGAGCGCAGGCTTCAGGATGTTAGCTGCATTTGTTGAGCCTTCAGCATCGCCCGCGCCGATTATCGTATGAAGTTCATCGATAACGAGAATTATGTTTTCAGCCTTGATAGCCTCGTTGATGACACCCTTGATACGGCTCTCGAACTGTCCTCTGAACTGGGTTCCTGCGACCATAGCGGGAAGATCCAGCTGCCAGACCTGCATGTTAAGGAGCTTCTCAGGGACGGATCCTTCAACGATCTTAACTGCAAGGCCCTGGGCAACGGCCGTCTTACCTACGCCCGGAGCACCGATGAGAACGGGATTGTTCTTGGTCCTTCTGTTAAGGATCTGGATGCATCTTTCGATCTCTTTATCGCGGCCTACGATCCTGTCGATCTTTCCCTCTGCGGCACGCTCTGTAAGGTTCGTACCAAACTCATTGAGGAATTTCATCCTCGGACGGCCTTTGCGTCTGTCTTTGGACGTATCCTTACCCTCTGCCTCCGAACCGGGCCTTCTTCCGAAGATGTTATCGAAGAACGAAGGTCTCTTGCCTTCGGGATCCTTTTCGTCGTCCTTACCGTTATCATCAGTCTTTTCAGGATCAGCAATACCTACCGGCGTGCTGTCTTCGTCAAATTCATAGGACTCGTCATCGTCAGAGTCGTCTCCGTTGAAATCAAGGTCTCCTCCCGCGAGCTGCTTGAGGAAATCACCGGGATCGACCGACATGCCGTTGTTGGAGATCATCTCCTCAAGCCTGTCGCTCATCTCATCGATGTTGTCGGCATTGATGCCCGTAGCCTTGAACATGTCCGTAACTCCGGCTATGCCGGATTCATATGCGCACTTGAGGCAGAATCCCTCGTCGATGCGCTTGCCGTCCTCATAACGGCTCGTAAAGACTATTGCGTGTCTTGTCTTACATATGCTGCAAAGTGCCATTTTATTACTCCGTAGGTTTAATCTCTTCCCTGTTCCTTTATCTTTCTTCTCACCCTTGGCCCTGTAAGTATATCATATTGTTCCTCTTCGAGCCTTGCGGTATCGATAAATGCTGAAATGTCGGCATACTGGCCATTCTTCTTGGCCTTTTCCAAAACGGGCTTAAGGAATTGTCCGGTATAGGACTTTTTGACCTTGCTGATCTCTTCAGGCGTGCCTGTGGCGATCACCTGTCCGCCGTCATCGCCGCTTTCGGGACCGAGATCAATTATATGGTCAGCCGTCTTGATAACGTCGAGATTGTGCTCTATTACCACTACCGTATTCTTAGTCTCGGTAAGTCGCTCCAAGATCTCCACGAGCTTATGTACGTCCGCTACATGAAGACCCGTGGTGGGCTCGTCAAGGACATAGATCGTCTTTCCGGTCGAACGGCGGGAAAGTTCTGAAGCAAGCTTGATCCTCTGCGCCTCGCCTCCGGAAAGCGTTGTGGAAGGCTGCCCGAGCTTTATGTATCCCAGTCCGACGTCCTGAAGCGTCCTGACCTTCTTATAGATCGCACTGTGGTTCTTGAAGAAGTCACAGGCCTCATCGACTGACATGTCGAGCACATCAGAGATGTTCTTTCCGTTATAGCGGACTTCCAGGGTCTCCCTGTTGTAACGCTTGCCCTTGCAGACGTCACATGTGACGTAGATATCAGGCAGGAAATGCATCTCGATCTTGTTTACGCCGTCGCCCGAGCATGCTTCGCACCTTCCGCCCTTGGTGTTGAAAGAGAACCTTCCGGGACCGAAACCCCTTGCCTTGGCATCGGGCGTTTCTGAGAACAGCTTTCTTATCAGGTCGAAAAGGCCGATATACGTTGCGGGATTGCTCCTCGGAGTCCTACCTATCGGGCTCTGGTCGATGCATATGATCTTGTCGAGGTTTGAATACCCCGTGATCCTTTCGCACTTCACGCGTGTCTTGTGCGCGCCGTTAAGCTCGTGTGAAAGGTATGGAACGAGCGTTGAATTGATCAGCGAAGACTTTCCCGAGCCTGAAACGCCTGTTACAACGGTAAACAGGCCAAGCGGTATGTCGACGTCGATATTCTTGAGGTTGTTGACCGTGGCGCCCTTGATCGAAAGCATTTTCTTCGGATCAGGCTTTCTCCTGTCAGACGGAACGGGAATGAACTTCCTTCCGGACAGATAATCTCCCGTAACCGATTCGGGCGTGTTGATGATGTCGTCTATCGTGCCCTGGGCAACTACCTTGCCTCCGAACACGCCTGCTCCCGGACCGATGTCGATCAGGTGATCGGCAGACCTCATGGTCTCCTCGTCATGCTCAACGACAAGGATCGAGTTACCGAGGTCCCTCAGCTTGAACAAAGTCTTTATGAGCTTGTCATTATCCCTCTGGTGAAGACCTATCGAAGGTTCGTCAAGAACATAGAGAACTCCCTGCAGGCCCGCTCCTATCTGCGTTGCAAGCCTGATCCTCTGGGCCTCTCCGCCGGAAAGCGTAGCGGAAGACCTTGAAAGAGTCATGTAATCCAATCCGACATCGTAAAGGAAACGAAGCCTTGCCGTTACTTCCCTTAAGATGGGAGCGGCTATCTCCGTCTTCATCTTTGAGAAGCTGAGTCCTTCAAAGAAAGCGATCATGTTCTTAACAGACATGTTCGTAAGCTCACTGATGTTCAGCCCACCGATCTTGACCGCGAGGCTGTTCGGATTCAGCCTTGCGCCGCCGCAGACGGGGCATACGTCGATGCTCATGTATCGCTCATATGAAGCCTTTGCATCCTCAGACATGGATTCCCTCCAGCGTCTGTTGACGCTGGGAACGATGCCCTCCCAGGCGGAATAGTAATCGCCTTCCCTGGGATATACCGAATTGGTCGTATCGATCTTCAGCTTCTCGCCGCCGTTGCCGTACATGATTATATCCTTGATCTCGTCAGGGAGCTTATAGTAAGGCGTATCGAGCGAGAAACCGTATCTCTCGGACAAAGCCGTGATGAATCCCCTTCCCCAGCTCTTAGGGTCGTCAAAGTTCCAGCCTGCAGTCCTTACCGCGCCTTCATTTATCGAAAGCTTCGGATTCGTAACGCAGAGCTCGGGATCCACCTTTATCAGGGTACCTATACCGGAACAGTTCGGGCATGCGCCTTCAGGGCTGTTAAACGAGAAGCTCCTGGTCGTGATCTCGCCGAATGAGATGCCGCAGTCGGGGCATGCGAGGTTCTGGGAAAAGAACTCTTCGTTCGTCTCGTATTCCTTTTCACCGTTTTCACCGGTCTTTGCAGTCTGCGTCTCAACGAGCAGAAGCCCGCCGGAAAGCTTAAGCGCGGTCTCGCACGAGTCGTTCAGCCTCGTCGTGTTGGATTCCTTGATGACAAGCCTGTCGACTACCACGTAGATCTCGTGCTTGTTGTTCTTGTTGAGCTTTATCTCTTCGTCAAGCTCATACATTATCCCATCGACCTTGACCCTCGCATAGCCGGAGCGCCTGAAGCTTTCAAAGAGCTTTCCGAACTCGCCCTTCTTGCCCCTGACCATCGGGGCGTAGATTATCATGCGGGTTCCTTCGGCATATTCCTTGAGCTTGTCGATTATCTGGTCTATCGTCTGTGTTCTTATCGGCTTGCCGCACTTGGGACAATAAGGCTCGCCCACGCGCGCATAAAGAAGCCTGAAGTAATCGTATATCTCGGTAACGGTGCCTACTGTCGATCTCGGATTGGAAACCGTGGATTTCTGATCTATCGAGATCGCCGGAGAAAGGCCGTCTATGCTGTCCAGATCCGGCTTTTCGAGCTGTCCTAAGAACATCCTCGCGTAAGAAGAGAGCGACTCAACGTATCTGCGCTGACCCTCGGCATATATCGTGTCAAAAGCAAGCGAAGACTTTCCCGAACCTGAAAGTCCGGTAATAACGACCATTTCCCTTCTCGGGATGTCTATATCTATGTTCTTGAGGTTGTGCTCCCGCGCGCCTCTAATCCTGATAAACTTATTCTTTTCCATGTTAACTACCTATTTGATCACAGAATTATATCATGGATTTTAATAATAAGTATGTGGATTAAGAGGACAATTTATCACTCTTGAGGGATAAATGGAAAGCACCTGCTTTTTCAGCAGATGCTTTCTGTTCCCGTGTTACTTCCTGACCTTAACGTATCTTCCCGAATTCTTTTTCCTGAAGTACGACCTGTACTTCCTCACCTTGGACTTCTTGACCTTCACGGTCTTGACCTTTGAGCCCTTGAGCGACTTCTTAACGCCTGATTTGGTCAGTTTGGTAGTGCTCTTGATATAGATCGTTTTGAGTTTCTTATCCTTATAGAATGCGTAAGAACCGATCTTATTTAGTACAGAAGAATAGATCTTGAACGTCTTAAGCTTCGAGCATTTTCCAAAAGCTCTGGTCGCTATTGTCTTAAGCCTTGATCCGCCTTTGACCGATGTAAGTTTCGAGCAGCCGTAAAACGCATAAGAATCAATGGTGACTATATTTGCCCCTATATAAACGCTCTTTACGGTCTTGTTTCCATAGAAAGCCTTTGAGCCGATCCGGTTAACCTTATAAACCGTTTCCTTGTATTCCACGGTAGCGGGTATCGAAACATAAGCAACCGGATTCGAAGTTCCCTTAAGCGTTACGGTTCCTGATCCATCGGTAGAAGGATTGGTTACCACGAATTTGAGATCTGCTTTGTCAAACTCTTCACCGATTACCGCCGCACCCTTCCTGGCAATGATGACCTCTTCGGGAGTCAGCTCGTGTTTGCCGTCCGGATCAGCGAATATCTTGTGGCACCTTGAGCATGCATAATACTCGATGTGTCCATCCTTAAGATAAGTCTCCGGAACTGCCTCGACTTTTTGCAGGTCATGACCGAGTTTCTTAATGCTTACAGGCTCGGAGATCTTGTGCTTGCCGTCAGCATCGCTGAAAAGCGCGCCGCAGTTATTGCACTTGTAATGCGCTTCATATCCGTCTTCCTCACATGTGGGAGCCTTGGCCGGAACTTCAGCAATAGCATGTCCGGTTGCCGGAATTACGGTCTCATCGGCTGTAACCGGCTCCCGTCCGAACTTGTCGCGGAACAGCTTGTCACAACCGTCATCAGTGCACTTGTAATACGCAATGTGGCCCGGGTTTTCGCATGATGCCTTAACTTCAGGAACAAGCTCAAGTACATGTCCGATCGCGGGAATGACTGTATCTTCGAGCGTTATCGGCTGTGTAGCCTTCGCATCCTTGAAAAGCTTATTGCAGCCGTCCCTCTTACATCTGTAATACTCAATGTTTCCGGACTCAGTCTTTGTAGGATCCTTGGCTTCAACCTTCTCGAGATCGTGACCGAGCTTGTTGATGACCACGGGAGCAGAGATCTCGTTCTTGCCTTCAGCATCGCTGAACATCTTATGGCACCTGCTGCAGACGTAATATTCTTCGTGTCCGTCTTCGGTACAGGTGGCTGCTTTTTTATCAGTCTTGGTAAGATCGTGCTTTGCGAACGTGACCTGGACAAGTACGTCTTCATCAGGCAGCGTGAAAGTCTTATCCGTTAACGTAACACCGCCGACCGCTATACTGACAAGATCATAACCCGCTTCAGGAACAGCCGTCACGGTGATCTCGTCGCCTGAAACGCCTCTCGTCTGTGATAAGCTCACAGTTCCGCCGGAATAATTATCAAGATAGATCGACAGGTACGCATATTTTTTGGACGCAGACGTAAGAACCTCATTATTGGTCCCTATGCTGAGCTTGTCCCATTCGATCTTAGATCCGCCGTAATTAACGGTGGCAATGGCAGGACAGTCTCCGAACGCATCATTGCCGATCGAAGTAACGCTGTCCGGAATGGAAACCGAAGTGAGGTTCGTACAGCCCGTGAACGCATAATTGCCGATCGATGTGACACCGTCAGAAACAATTACTTTTGTTATGGAGCTCTTATAGTTGTTCCAGATACTACCCGTATCGCTTGTCCAATCGGTCATCTTTCCGGTGCCGGTGATCGTGAGAACACCGCCGCTGAGCTTCCAATTGAGGCCGCTGCCGCAAGTACCCGAGGAAACGTTTGGATTGTAATTCGAACTGCTGATAATGAGCTCTTTATCATACAGTTCCAAAGTTTCGGCATCATATTTATATGTGAGACCGCCGGTATTTCTCGTCGTAAAATTGTATCCGTCATTTTTGTTCCCGCTTCTATAGCCGGCAAGGAACAGGTAGTCAGGATAACCGGAACATCCGTCATCACAATTGGTGACGTCCACAAGATAGTTCTTGCCGTCTTCCATGTTAACGATATTCCACATGTGCGCGCCGGGTGTTGTACCTGTAGCTGTAATACACTGAATACTTGTATCAAAACTGGTCAGATCACAAAGATACATGAAAGCCTTTGAATAACCTTCACATACAATGTTTGTGGAGCTGTCGCCGTCGAAAGCCGAGATCAGCTGCCAGGGATCGCCGTAATCGACCCCACCTCCAGCCGCGGCGTGATCATAAGTAACCTGAGCACATATCCAGTCTTTGTAGTGCTTAAGCTTTTCGTAATCTGTCTTAGTCTTGGCAGCCTTAACAACATTTTTGGCATTTTCGATCGCGTTCTTAACGCGGGCGATCTTTGTATTATCGACATTCAGGTAAGAAATAATCACTTCTCCATCGTCATATTCAATTGAATATTCGGGACCTGCAGCATAACCTTTTGCAACATAAAACTTATATGTATATGATTCGTCCTTAAAAGTTACATATGTATCAGTGTAGGAAAAACGCGTACCCGTACCGCTGACTCCCACCGTCTTGTCATACCAATACAATTCATAAGGGCAATCTGCCAGCAGGGCTTCATTGAGCTTGTGAATATCAAGGCCGAGTTTTTTATTTATCGCTTCTCTGGTTTCATCAGTAGGTTTCCCGTCTGAACCCTTAATCGAAGAAACGCCAAGATCCTCGGCAGTCCATTTGACGCCTTTCAATCCAATATCGGCATAATTCACCGTAAATACCGTTGAAGTAATTTCTCCTGCTGCGACCTTAGCTATCTGCTGCTTTAATTCATCATAGATAAGCTTGTTGTAACCGGTTAAGCTGTTTCCGCTCGGGATCGATCTTTTGCGGAGACGAGGATTACCTTGGTTCTTTTCTTCTTCAAGCCTGTTCTCAACGTATTTGTTAAACAGGCCTTCGTTATCGGAAGGTTTGTCTTTCTTATCTGATTGAGGCGGGAGTTCTTCGGCGATCTCCCCGTCATTTTTACCGCTGTTAGAAAGCCTGATCTCTTTCGCGAAAACAAAAGCAGGTATCATGCCGACAGTCATCAGCATGACGAGTAAAAATGCAATCAGATGCTTACTTTTCATAAAAGATAGTTTCACTTCTTAACCTTAACTTTTCTGCCTGAATTCTTCTTCTTGAAGTACTTTTTGTACTTCCTTACCTTTGATTTCTTAACCTTAATGGTCTTTACGGAAGAACCTTTGAGCGAGTTCTTTACACCTTTCTTGGACAGCTTTTTGGTCTTCTTGATGTTCAGAGTCTTAAGTCTGCCGTCCTTATTGAATGCGTAAGATCCTATCTTATTAAGAACCTTCGAGGTGACGGTAAATGAAGAAAGCTTCGGGCAATAAGCAAAAGCATTGGATCCTATCGTCTTGAGTCTGTATCCGCCGGAAACCTTCGTGAGATTGGAACATCCGTAGAAAGCGTTGCCGTCAATGGTCACTACATTCGAACCTATGCTGAGTGTTCTGATTTCTTTATCATTAGTAAATGCATCAGCAGCGATCCTGTTGACCTTGTATGTGACACCGTTAATTTCGGCAACGGCAGGAATTACCACGGCCTGGGTCGGTTTTGACATTCCGATAAACGTTACGGTTCCCGTTCCGTTAACAGCCGGATTAGTTATCTGCAATTCATAATCTCCCGCCACTACATAATCGTAGAATACCGCTTTAGTACAAGAGTCAAACAGTCCGGAAACACTGGCATGCAGGCTTTCTTCTATGGTAACTCTCGAAAGATTAATACAACCTATGAAAGCATTACCCTTTATTTTTCCAACTGTATTAGGGATCTTGATCGCTGTAAGATTTGTACATCCTAAGAAAGCATATTCGCCGATTTCGGTAAGACCATATGGTAGCTTAATACTCTTTAGTCCCGTGAGATAACTAAATGCAAAACTGCCGATCGATGTAACACCATCAGAGATCACAACATTCTGAATGTCAAGAGCGTACTTTTCCCAAGGGGCTCCGTTACCTGAATAATAACTGAAATTCTGCATATCCCCTGTTCCGGATATGGTCAGAGTATGTCCGCTGATGCTCCATTTCAGATAGTCGCCGCACATGCCGGACAGACCTGCAGGTAAATAACTAAGATTTGACAGAACAAGATCCGCATTAAAAGTGCTTGTGGTCATGGAGTCATATATATAAGTGACATAACCTGATCCTGCCTTGAATGTAAATCCCTTGTCTTTATCGCCTGAAGCATATCCGGCCAAAAAGAGTTTGTCAGGATAACCGATCGTTCCTGTATCACAATTCGTAACATCAACCAGATAATTCTTTCCGTCTTCCATTTTCACGATATTCCACATATGCCCGCCGGAACTGGAAGCCTTCATGGTTCCAGTAGCCAGAATGCAGGAAATCTTGCTGTTCTTGAAAGAAGTATTGTCACACAGATATTTGAACGCTTTTGAATAACCCTCACAAACAACATTTGTTTTGTGGTCGCCATCAAATACCGATACAAGCTGCCAGGGATCGCCGTATGGCATACTCGTATCATGGGCAGCATCGTGATCATATTCTACGAGCTCACAGATCTGCTGACTGTAATACAGGAGTTTTTCGTAATCAGTCGACTTGCTCTTTGCGGCATCAACGATTTTTTGCGCATTGGAGATCGAATCGTTTACCTTGCTGATCTTCTTATCATTAATCTGGTAAATTTCACCACTAGCGGCATACTCTTCTTCAACGGGGAAAGAGATATACATGCTGGAAAAATACAACGCAGGTACACCATTAACCATCTTCGCGCCGATATAAATCTCAGTAACAGGAACAGACTGCTCCTTGTCAAACCAATAAAGTTCATAAGGACAATCCGCCAACAAAGCGTTGATCACATGGAGAATATTGATTTTATTCACTACCGCATCAGATGCCTCTTCAGTGATTCTAAGATTTTCGCCAGAAACTTCGAATAAAGTAACACCGCCGAGCTGTTTTGAAGTCCATGTCACCGAAGTCGGTTCGACTTTAAACTTTGTGGAAAGTATCTCACCAGCAGCAGCTTTCTTTATCTGTGGTTTTAACTGATCGTAGAGAGCCTTATCCAATCCGGTAAGCAGGGTTCCGGCCACTGTGGCCTTACGCTTATACGGAGAAGGAGAACTAAACCCGAATTTCGATTCAACGTAACGGTTAAAACGTTCATCGTTGTCTTTTGATCCGGAAACTTTGACGCTTATATCAGGAACAGTTACCTTGATCTTTTTTAACTCTTCTTCAGAAATGGTTTCGTCTTCCTCAGGAACGTCCTCAGCAGGATCTTCGCCCTCTGTACCGGCAGGTTCCTCGTCCTTGACATCAGCAGGCTCCCCGCTATCTGACTCAGCGGGCTCTTCACCTTTGGATTCTGCGGTTTCTTCATCCTTTGATTCCGAAGGTTCTTGAGTCTTGGGTTCCTCAGGCTTTTCTTCCTCAGGTTCTTTGGATTCTTCAGCCTTGGGTTCTTCAGGCTCATCGTCCTTTTTTCCTGCAGGTTCCTCAGCCTTAGGCTTGGAAGTGGAAGTTTCCTTGACTTCAGGCTTGCTCTCCTCTTCTTCTCCGGCTTCAGAGCTCTCCACGGCTTCCTTGCCGTCAGGCTCATAATCAAATCCCTGCGCGAAAACGAAGGTAGGGATCATGCCGACGGTCATAGCCGCAGCTACCAGTAATGCCATTAAACGTTTAATACTCATGTTGCCCCCTTATTCAAATCACAAAAGTACAAGTTCTTCCATTTTAATTTATTAATTATACTCTGTTTGCTTTATAAATTATAGTTAACTTTTAGGCATCATTTGAATCGGTCCGTTCATTAGTGTATCCTTACAGCAAAAATCAACAGGAACAGCCATGCCGTCACGTAAATCAAAACTCTTCCCTGACCTCAAACCGTCAAACTCCGATGAACGCTTCATGCTCGAAGCGATAAAGGAAGCTGAAAAAGCGATCGACATTGGCGAATGCCCTATCGGCTGCGTGATCGTCAAAGACGGCAAAGTATTCGTAAGAGCACATAATCTCAGGCTTACCAGGGGCAATTCATTGGCCCATGCCGAAGTATTAGCGGTTGACAAAGCCTGCAAAAAGCTTGGCGACTGGCGTCTTGAAGGCTGTGACATGTATGTCACCCTTGAGCCCTGCACGATGTGCGCCGGAGCTTTGATCCAGTCAAGGATCCGAAA
The DNA here is from genome assembly GCA_024695505.1 of Saccharofermentans sp. Taxonomy (GTDB): domain Bacteria; phylum Bacillota; class Clostridia; order Saccharofermentanales; family Saccharofermentanaceae; genus Saccharofermentans. Next base: position 12,146 of record JAILIB010000157.1, on the reverse strand, counting down.
AGTGTATTTCGGTGCTTATGAGCCAAAGAGCGGTGCGGTAGTATCTTGCAATGACATCTTCGAAGTGTCTCACGGCCACAACCATAAGGTCGAATTTGAAGGCGGCCTCTTAGAACCCGAATGTTCCAAGATGATGCTCGATTTTTTCCGCAATATCAGAAAACGCGATGCGGGCAAGAAGAAAAAGTACAAAGGAGAACTACTGTGAGATTTTTAGTTGCATCAGACCTTCACGGTGATTCATATTGGACGGAGCGTGTCCTGGAAGCTTTCAAAAATGAAAAAGCCGACAAACTCGTTCTTCTGGGAGACATCCTCTATCACGGCCCCAGGAATGATCTTCCTGCACACTATGAGCCGAAGAAGGTGATATCTCTTCTCAATCCCATGGCAGACAAGATCCTTGCGGTAAGAGGAAACTGCGATACCGAAGTCGATCAGATGGTCCTCAAGTTCCCGATCCTGGCTGACTACATCTATCTCGTATCAGGAGAAACGACGTTCTTTGCCACGCACGGTCATAATTTCGGTCCCAATTGTCTGCCCGTTTCTTTCCCTGAAAGTTCAGTCCTTCTTGCAGGACACACGCACATTGCGGGCGACAAGGAGATCTCTGATCCGGAAACCGGCATCACCATCCGCTACATGAATCCGGGCTCCCCTTCCATTCCGAAAGAAGGCAGCATTCCGTCTTATATTCTCATCGAAGACGGAAATGCCGTGATAAAGCCTCTTTAAACCTCTACGAACTCTCCGTATCTGACAAGATAAAGGTACTTGCGCGTTACCTTTCTTCCGGCAGCTTCAAATGCGGCCGCATAAGAATCGAGCTGGAAAGCGTGCTTTTCTTTGGCAAGCACTGCACGCTGCTCTTTCCCGGGCGCTTCCGATTCAGCGTATCTGTCGGTCTTGTAATCGACGATGACCCAGCCTGAATCATCTTCATACACAAGGTCGATGATACCCTGCACCAACGCCACATCGGTATCTGTACCTTCATCCGCGGGGATGGCGAACACAAGATGCTTTTCCCTGTCTGTCTTTCCTTCGGCATCAGCATTATCAGCTGCCCGACAGATATCGCTCGAAGCAAAGTCAAGGATACCCTTCCTGAACTCCAAAGCGCATTCTCTTATGTTCTCCTCGCTGTATTCGGCAAAGAGCTTTTCTTTAATCAGAGCATCAACTTCATTATCAAACGAATCCGGATCCTCCCTTAATCTAGACGTATCAATGAAGCGCATGAGCTTATGTAAGACCGTACCCTTTGAGGCTGCCGTAAGCTTGCTCTTTCCGTAGTTTTCGAAATCGGAAGCAGAAGGGACCTCGAGATCGACATGACGCGTTTCCTCGAGATTTCCGTGCCTGATACCGGTAACGGATACCTTAAAAGGAATGCGCGTTTCAGCCTCATACTTATACTGACCGAATATGATATTTCCTTCATTGTCGAAAAGGTCATCCTGAGACTCGCAGTTTTCTTCGTTTTCGGCACTTTCCTTCAGGTTGTTCTTCGATTCAAGATCAAGTTTTTGAGTTGCTTCCTTATCATAGATCTCGACGGTATAGCCCCTGTTACCGGGAACGAAACCCGGGTTCTGGTTTTTCTTTTCGGTGCAGGCCTTAAATCCGACAAGGACCGACGGATCGGTTTCATACAGACCGCGAAGCTTTAACGCCTCGTCAGAATCAGTCCTCATCAGGCACATGAACATGTCAGAGCACATGCTCCTTCCGCCGGTAAGCCAGTCAAGACGGTTAAAGGTTTCTCCGTCTGCCTGGGCCGCAACGCATGAAGCTTTTTCAAGCGCTCCGTTCTTGTTCCCGGAAGAATTCCAGGTGACGATCGAGAGTCTCGTTTGGGCTCTTGTAAGAGTTACATAAAGGTCTCTCAATACTTCCGCATTTTCTGCAAGAACGCTGTCAAACTTATATACGAGCTGATCAAGCGACTTGTTTCTCGTGACATTGTCAGTATCGTAATCTTCAAATACGAAGCCGAAGTGCGGATCAAAACCGGCACCCGATGATGAGCCCCTGCCCTTGCAATCCTTAAGCGCAAAGATGATGAACGGATACTCAAGACCCTTGCTCTTATGGAAATTCATGCATGTGATCTTGTTGTTTTCATTCTTTCCGGACTCGATAGAAGCAGTATCGATCTGGATCTTCATGTTCTCAAGCTCGCCCGCGACTCCCGCTATATCGCAGCCGAACCTCTTGAAGTTAGCGCTCATCCAGTCCTTGAAGATGATAAGCTTGTCGAAGTTTCCTTCCTTATGGAATACCGTTGCCTTAATGTCGGTGCGCTTATAGATAAGCTCGATGATCTCATCGATATCACAGGTCATTGCTTTCATCCTCAGGTTTTCAAACCATTCGATAAAAGAACCTATTCGCTTTGCAAGATCGTCATCGCAGCATTCACTGTACTTTCTGAGCTTTCGCAGCAGGTATTCCTTTTTAAGTCCCGGTTCGTTCTTCAGGATGAAAGCCTGGACTTTCGCGATATCGTTGACCGTGAAATTAGTATTCCTGTATGGCGCAAAAAGCATGCCGCAAAGATATTCGTCCCTTAACGAGTTCCCAAGGCAGATAATGCAATTGATTATGCCCCTGATATCCAGATCGCCAAAGATGCTCGTAGTAAATCTTCCCGTGGAAGGAAGTCCATGGTCATTAAGGAAATTGCAGATTATCTCAGATTCGCTCTTGATCGACGTAAGGACGCAGATATCTGCAAAATGAGTCTCGTAATCGGGATCTGACGGATCAAAACGGGACATATAGTTCCTGACTTCTTTTTCAACGCCGAGGCACAGTGCCTTCATCTCGCCGTTAAGAGGCTGCTGATCATCATCTCCAGGATCTCCTGACCCGGAAGACGTCTCATTTGCATATCCGCTGTTCTCTTCTTCATCTTCAGGAACATCAGTTCCCATATCCATTCCTTCAAAGTCGCCTGCTCCTTCGGAGTCGATGACGATAACTTTGGGAAGTCCTTCTTCTCCCTGGTCTTCACAGCCTCCGTTCTCGGGATGGTTCAGCCTCTGATCCGGACCATAATCGATCTCGGAACCTTCTCTTGTCATTGCCTGTTCGAAGATATGGTTTACGAAAGCAAGTATCTGCGGACTGCTCCTGAAATTCTCCGTCAGGGGCAGCACTTTGCCGAGCGAACCGTCAGCCTTATACCTGTCGATCTTCTCATTAAAGATACCGGGCTCGGCATGCCTGAATCTGTAGATGCTCTGCTTGACGTCGCCTACTCTGAATACATTGCCTCCCTCACGCGAGATCTTGCTGATGATATCGTCCTGAAGCCGTGTATTATCCTGATACTCATCAATATAGATCTCGACGAATTTATCCTGATAGAAATGCGCGGCATCTTCAGTCTCAAGGATGTCATAAGCAGCATATTCCTGATCCGAGAAATCCATTCCGTGAACACCGGCTTTTAATTCTGAAAAACACCTGTCGATCTTAAGAAGAAGTTCTACCATTGCACCGGTCACTTCAGTACGTTCCTTTTGCAGATCCAGCAGCACGCTCTTTTCATTATTCTTCAGCAGCGAGAACAGTTCCAAAAGTTCCTTCGGAGCAGATCTGTTGACCTTGGAAGAGGCCTTGGGATCTTCAATGATCAACTGGAATATCGCTCTTACGGAATCCGCTTCAAGATCATATTCAGCGTAGAGATCGGGATCATTTTTCAATACGTTGGATGCGGTCGTCATGCGCTTAAATCCATACTCGTTATTAAGCGCGCTCCACTCATCGATCATCATAAATGCCAGATCATATATGTCTTCATAAGCAGACGTCTTGAAGAGTTTCTCATGCCTTACGATCAGTTCAATGACTTTTCCGAGGAACTCAAGAGACCTTGCATTAGCTGCCTCGGGCTTAAGTTTCTCCTTCTTTATCACATACAGCTCGGGGTTTGTTTCAAGAAGATCAGACAAGCCTCCTTTCGCCTCTATCTCAGTCTTTTTCCTTACGAGAAATTCGATGACGTCGCCCATTACCGCAGTCATCCTGTCTGCGTAAGCAAGCTTGCCCGCATTATCGCAGGCTCTTCTCTTTTCGACTTCTTCAAAGATAACGTCTTTATATCTCGGAAGGCTTCTCAATTTATCGTAGATGTCCAGTGCCGCTGTAATTAGAGAACTGTCAGAACGGCCATCGCCGAATCTCTGAGTCAGCTTGATGAAAGGATCGTTTTCATCTTTGACCGAGGCATACATCTCCTTTACAGCCTGCTTTGCGGCTGCATTCTTGAGGATGGTCTTCTCATGCTCATCCAGGACGATGTTAGCAGGATCAAAAACATCCGCCTCTTTAGAATCAGCGGCGCAATAACCTTTCTCCCTGATGACCCTTGCACAGAAAGAGTCAAACGTCTGAATGTATGAGTTAGGCAAAAGGTCTTTCTGTCTGCTGAGTTTTGCTACGAGGTCCGGATTATCCATGTTGTCAGAGATAGCCTTGTTCAGCTCATCTTCCGCCTTTTCACGCATGTGTTCGGCTGCCGCAATGGTAAAAGTGACGACCAGGATGCTGTCGAGTGAATGCTTCTCGTTATCAGGGATAGAATCATCCTTGATATCTTCGATTATCTTGGTAATGATCCTTTCGATCATGACCGTGGTCTTTCCTGAACCCGCAGCTGCAGGAACAAGAATATTCTCAGTCTTGTTATCGATGATAGCCTGTTGATCGGGTGAAGGTTTCTGTCCTGCCATTATTCTTCACCTCCGGTTTTATCTTCTTTCATGCCGAGTCTTTCGCGCATCATTATCTTATAAGCCTCATTCATACTTTTTCTGTTAGGCTTGCCATCCTGGTCTTGACTTTGACCTCCGGTCTTCATAGCCGCTTTTTCAAGATAACCGGAATAAACGTCTCCCGGGTTCCTGTTTCCCAAACGGTCAACCGGTCTGGAAGGAACATTGCCGCAGGCTCCAGCGTACGGGCAGAATCCGCAGTAGTGATACCCGGGACTTACAAGCGCATCTGCCTTTCCCGCCTTGATGTCATTTACAGATGTCTTTACGATATGGTTCGAATAATCCAGCGCAAGCTTTATGTCTTCATCCGAATAATCCGATCCCGCTTTGGCAGTCTTCGGCTCAAACGTCAAAGGCTTCTTTCCGGATCCAGTCCTCAGGCCGACATTGAAATAACCGTAATCGCAGCCTGCGGGATCAATGCCGTAACCCGCACATAAAGCCCTGGTATAAAGCGGGAGCTGAATCTGGATACCGTTGAAGAGTTCAGCGGTCTTTATCTTCTTATCACCGCTCTTATAATCGATAACCCTGAGGCCTTCATCGCCCTGCTCTGATGATTTCAGATCGAAGCGGTCGATAAATCCGTTGAAGCGGATCTTAAGACCGGTCTCATCTTCAAGTTCTTTATCTTCAAGAGAAAGCACGATCTCCCTGCCGTTACCGTCCGTTGAAGCTTTGCCTATCTGCGCTTCATATCCGGCAGGAATGAATCCCGTCTTCAATATATCGCTCAATATTCCCTTGAAAGTCAGCTTGAACATCCTGCGGAGTTTAACGCCCGTGTCGACATCAAACTCCTTGTTTATCTTAACGGACTCACCGTCCTCATCAACAGTACCCGGAATGTTCTCTGCCAAAACGGCCTGTTCAAAAACGTCATCTGCTTTCTTTTCATAAAGCTCATCGTTTTCGAGGAGTTCCTTTGCATTTGAAGTGAAGTCCTCGCTCCCCATCTCAGACAATCCAAGTTCATACATCTTATGGATAAGCGTGCCGTATGCCCTTGAATCGACCTCGGTATTGTCATCGCGCATTCTGACATAAAGGACACGGTTAAGCATGTATTTGAGATGACAAGCGTTGAACTCCTCAAGCGCGCTGACGCTGAGGTTCATGCCTTTTCCGCCGTCGGAAAGAACAAGGAGCTGTTCCATTATATCGCTGTCCACGGCTGATTCCTTGAACACATGGTTTCTCTTTCTGTAAACGCCCGTTACCGGGGTCCTGAATCCGCTGACAAACCTACCGGGATCAGCTACATCCATAAGATAATCATATACGCTGCTCGTGAAATTCTTATCGGCATTATGGATCATGTATAGCCTGTCGGTGACCGTGCCTAAAGTCAGGCAGCAAGTGACGAACTCTTCCTTTGATCTTGCCTCGTTCTTATCAGGCAGTTCACAATCGGTGACGGACTTGGAGAGATTTCTTAATTCTCCGGTGCTTAATAAGCCTTCAGAGCCTTTCTTGTGCGGGAAGTTTTCGCGTGAAGCTCCAAGAATGAACATAACCTTGCACGGCGTTACAAAAGCCCTGTCGGGCGTCGTGATCTCGATTGAATCGACCTTGAGGGGGATCGTTCCTTCGATCCTGTTTTTCATGTCAGTCCTGATAAGCGAAATAAAAGCCCTCTGCTCTATCGGAACGTCGTTCATCTCATGAGTAAACAGCGTCAGCAGATTCATTACCTCAGAAAAGCCGCGGACCAGAGCTGCAGCTGCCTCACTCTCTTTGGCATTCTGCTGTTCTCCGGACAATAATTCGACATCATCACGGTGATCTATGAGAAGGTCGCGGAGAAGCATCGCTTTGCGGCTCAGGAGCCTCTCTTCAGCGATCGCATCGGCAGACTTCCTGAGTGGCATCAGTTTTGCCTGAACTATGTAATTCCAGTAGAAGCTTCCCTCATCAATAAGCTGTCCCGGCTTAATGTCCTCGTATGTGTCAGGCAGAGAGATCTCATTCTTCGGATCCTTCAGATAAACGGAACTCTTAAACAGCCTCTTACCGTCAGTGATGTTCATTCGCCTGCAGTAATTGTCAAACATATCGACGATAACCGGCGGGACTTTTACAAGGCCGCATCTCATCGCTCTTAAGACATCACTGATCTTGTAGTTGTGGACAGGGAGCTCTAAAACCGTTTCGGCAAAAACTGGGACAAGAGTACTCCAGAGTTCGATTCGTCTGTCTATAAAGACATCAAGGCCGAACAATTCCGCATTGCTCCTCATCCTTGATGAAAGATCGTCATCACAGCATACGATCCTGATATCACGGTATCTGTAACCTTCATCACGGGTGAGTCTGATTATCTCTGAAAACACATAACCAAGCTGGTTATCTGCACCGCTGATCGCAGCAAGCCTGATGCGGTCAGTCATTTCACCTTCATACGCGGAATCAAGAGCAAACGGCTCGATGAGATCTGCGAAACGGGTTTCATCCCTGTCTTCTCTTTCAAGATCATGAATGCCTGCTCCGCGCGCTTTCATACGGTCTGTGAACTCATTGCCGACTTTATAAAGGTTCTTCTCTGAGAGAGGAGCCTTATCCGTTGAAAGTACATAGAAAGTTATATCTGCACCCTTCTCGGAAAGAAGATTGACAAGAAGATATTCCTGCGGCGTGAGATTTCTTCCTGAGCCGAATCCGATAAAAACAAAACGTGAAGAAAGGAGTTTTCTTAATCCGGAGAATCGCCTGTTCTTAAGCTTGTCGGATGAAACCTGCATAAGCACCTGGCTTGCAGCTTCGATACGGTTCTTAAGGAAAGACATTCCGTACTGGTCATTGATCTTTCCGATGGATTCCATCATCAGCTTGATGTCTTCCAACTTGCTCTTGTATTCGGCAGAGTAAGCAGATGAATTTGCGATGGCTTCCTCAAGCTGGGCAACACCGATCCCGTACCTGGTAAAATCGCCCAAAAGATCGATGAGCATATTTATGTATTCGAACCTGCTGGTGAGCTTGCCGAATGTCTTGAAATCGTCTTTATAGTTGGCAAGAACGGAATAGATGGCGCACCTTAAAGCAACGTCGCTGCCCGCTCCGCCGTACTCATATCCTGCAGCTTCAAGGATCGCAGATGAAAGAGTGATGAAGCTCAATACGTCGCCTGCGACGAACGAAGAATCGACAGGGATGTTCCTGCCTTCGGAACGGATGGATGCACCGCGCTGTCTGCTTGAATCTTCAAGCCGGCTCAGGATCTCACGCTCAACCTGCGCCTTTGCAAATTCAGGCACGATAAAGATTGTCTCGCGACCGTCTTCCCTGCTTAATTCTTTCCTGATAACGACGGGAGTAATACAGTCTATTCCGCCGTATCTGTAAACATCTATCATCAGCTAATACCCCAATCAGATTCTTTGAGTATATTTTAACTCACAAGGGGTAGATTAAGGGTACGATTATCGGGACAGAATTATGCCTTGATGAAAAGATCAGTCCTTGACTCTCATGCACCTGACTGCATTGAGGATCGCGATGACCAGAACACCGACGTCACCAAAGACCGCAAGCCACATGTTTGCTATTCCCAGTGCGCCGAGAACAAGGATGATCACCTTGACGGCGATCGCAAACACTATGTTCTCCCATACTATGCGCATGGTCTTTCTCGCTATCCTGATAGATTCGGCGATCTTTGAAGGCTTGTCGTCCATAAGGACAACGTCTGCAGATTCTATGGCGGCATCAGAGCCCATCGCGCCCATCGCGATACCGACGTCGGCACGCATCAGCACCGGAGCATCGTTTATTCCGTCACCTACAAAGGCAAGCTTTCCGCCGCCTTTCGCAAGGAGTTCTTCAACCTTCGAAACCTTATCGGCTGGAAGGAGCTCCGCGTGATGTCCGGTAAGACCGATCTTTTCTGCAACGTTTTGAGCGACCTTAGCCTTATCGCCCGTGAGCATTATAAGTTCCTTAACGCCCAAAGACTTCAGTTCTTTGACCGCGGAAGCCGAATCTTCCTTGATCTCATCGTTAATAACGATATGTCCGAGATATTCAGTCCCGGTTTCCGTTTCACGGGCGATGTGGATAATCGTTCCTGTCATGTGGCACTCATGCCATTTAGCGCAGCAAAGCTCCATGAGCTGTCCGTTTCCGACATAGTACGTCTGACCGTCAACTACTGCTTTCACGCCTTTTCCGGCAAGTTCCTCAACGTTCGATATCCTCGATCTGTCGATGTGTCCTTCATGCGCCCTTACGATAGACTGTGCAACGGGGTGACTCGAAAAGCTTTCGCATGCTGCCGCAATATCAAGGAGTTCAGGTTTGCCGATCAGATTCGGGTGAACGTCTTCAACTGAAAACACTCCTTTTGTAAGCGTTCCGGTCTTGTCAAAGACAACGGTATCCGTCTTTGAAAGGACTTCCATATAGCCCGCGCCCTTGATCAGTATGCCGCGCTTCGAAGCGGCACCGATCCCGCCGAAGAAAGAGAGCGGAACGGATACGACCAGCGCGCAAGGACATGAAACTACAAGGAACACGCAAGCTCTGATAAGCCATGCTTTCCATACTTCCCAGCTTCCGATGCCGATGAATAACGGCGGGATCACTCCAAGAAGCACGGCCGCGATAACAACTGCGGGAGTATACCATCTTGCGAATTTGGTGATGAAATTCTCGACCTTCGCTTTCTTGTCAGAAGCGTTTTCAACAAGTTCCAGGATCTTTGAAACAGTACTTTGTCCGAACGAAGATGTTGTCTTGACCTTGATCACTCCCGTAAGGTTCAGCGTGCCTGAAATGACGGTATCGCTCGTACCCGCATCAACAGGAGCGGATTCGCCCGTGAGAGCGGCAGTATTGATGGAGCTCGTACCCTCGATGATGACTCCGTCGAGCGGGATCTTCTCACCCGGACGGATAATTATGATCTCACCTACGGATACTTCATCAGGAGATACTTTTTCTTCTTTTTCGTCTCTTATTACGACCGCATAATCAGGCCTGATATCCATGAGCTTTGCTATAGATTTTCTGGACCTTCCGACTGCAATACTCTGGAAGAGTTCTCCAACCTGATAGAAAAGCATTACTGCAGATGCCTCAGGATACTCGCCTGTTGCGAAAGCTCCGACCGTCGCGATCATCATGAGGAATTTCTCATCGAAGATACGGCCGTGAATGATATTGACCGCGGCAGATTTTAATACATCATAACCTGCGATCACATATGGGATTACGAATAATATGAGTTCAACCCACCAGGGCATTTCGATGAAATGTTCCAAAGGCAGGAACACCGCCAAAAGAGCTGCCGAAATGATTATCCGGATCAGCATCTTCTTTTGTTTTCTGGTGAGTTTGTATTTCATATCAGAGGACAACCGTGCAGTCAGGCTCTACCTTTGCAATAGCCTTGACAGCCTGCTTGAGGATCTTGTCGAATTCAGCATCGTCAGCTTCAAGGATCATCTTCTGAGTCATGAAATTGACGGAACATGAGATCACTCCGGGAATCTTCTCGATAGCTTCCTGCATCTTCATGGCGCAGTTGGCGCAATCAAGATCTTCAAGTTCAAATGTTTTCTTCATATATATAACCTCCAAAATGTTATTCGATAAGATGTTCAAAGCCGGCGGCGATGATGGATTTTACATGCTCGTCAGACAAGTGATAATAGATCTCTTTTCCCTGCCTGCGCGTTGCGACAAGATTGGCCGCCTTCAATGTCTTAAGCTGGTGGGAGATCGCCGGCTGTGTCATATTGAGCAATTCCGATATAGAGGAAACGCTCATCTCGCCTTCATAAAGAGCGAACATGATCCTGATCCTTGTCGTATCACCGAAGATCTTGAAAAGGTCACCTAAGTCCTGCAGCAATTCTTCAGACGGCAGTTCATGATTTAAGTTACTGTGCTGTTCTTTATGATCGTTCGGCATCTTGTCCTCCTTTTTCATATGAACAATTATTCATATGTTCATTTGTTTGAATTTTATCGCATCGGTATATAATTGTCAACCTATTACAATAATCCCCTCAAACGCAACTATTTGTGCGTTTGGACCAAATCGGGATCCAAAAATATCATTTCCGGTTTGGTAAGTTATCCGCACCGATTTATATTGATTTTCGTGACAAATATCTTTAAGATTTATAGCAACATCAAAGGAAAGGATGGATTAAGATTATGCCTAATTTATCAGATTATGCACTTCCTATCGGAATCGGAATCGCTTTATTGATCTTTGTGATCGTCATCGTACTTACCGGTTACGTTAAGGCACCGCCGGATGTCGCTTACATCATCTCCGGTCCGAGGAAGAAAAAGAAGATCCTCATCGGCCGCGCAGGCGTAAGGATCCCGTTCATCGAGAGAAAGGATATCCTCCTTCTCAAGCAGATCAGCATCGATATCAAGACGAACGGTTTCGTACCTACAAATGACTTCATCGGTGTCGACATCGACGCAGTCGCAAAGGTCCGTGTAAAGACCGATCCGGAAGGAATCGAGCTCGCAATGAAGAACTTCCTCAACATGAACGAGGAAAGGATCTGCGCAGCACTCACCGATTCCCTTCAGGGTAACATGCGTGAGATCATCGGTACCGTTGGCTTGAGAGAGCTCAACACCGACCGTAAGAAGTTCGGTGACGAGATGCAGAACAAGGCACAGACCGACATGAACGCTCTCGGTATCGAGATCATCTCCTGCAACATCCAGAGGATCGACGACGAGAACGGCCTTATCATCGCTTTGGGTCAGGACAACATGTCCCAGATCCAGAAGGACGCTTCCATCGCAAAGGCACAGGCTGACAGAGACGTCGCAATCGCAGTCGCTGAAGCTAAGCAGAAAGCAAACGAGGCATCCGTACAGTCTGACATCATCATCGCCGAGCGTAACAACGATCTCGCCATCAAGCAGGCTAACCTCAAGGTTCAGGCTGATACAAAGAAGGCTGAAGCTGACGCTGCTTATGAGATCCAGAAGCAGGAACAGCAGAAGGTCATCGGCGTTAAGGCTACCGATGCTGAGATCGCTAAGACCCAGCAGGAAGCCATCCTCCGTCAGAAGATGGTCGACGTCAGACAGCAGGAACTCGAAGCTGAGATCAACCGTAAGGCTGATGCCGACAAGTATCAGAAGCAGAAACTCGCAGAAGCCGAGCTCATCGAAAAGCAGAAGCAGGCTGAAGCTGCTCTATACAATCAGCAGAAGAAGTCTGAGGCTGAGCGTGTAATCGCTGAGACTGAAAAGTATAAGGCGATCCAGGACGCAGAAGCTAAGAAGGCTCAGGCTGAAGCACAGCGTTATGCTGCAGAGCAGGAAGCTGCAGGTATCAAGGCAAAGTACGATGCAGAAGCTGCAGGTATCCAG
>JAILIB010000144.1 GCA_024695505.1 Saccharofermentans sp. | reverse complement strand
ATCAGGATAGGAAGCACGTTAACGGGAAAGTTTCCTATCATGAACAGGGCATCTTCCTTGCCGAGATCGGGTATGAAGCCGAATCTCATTCCCTGAAGACCCTGCATGCCCGACAGGAGATTGTATGCTGCGATGAAGAATGGTATCTGAAGGAGAACGGACAAGGAACTCTTTAACGCATAAACAGGCTTGTAGTGGTTTATGCGGTAATATTCCTGGACCATGAAGAAACGTTCGTCGCCTTTGAAAGTCGACTTTATGTGCTTAAGACGCGAAGCCATCTTGGTCTGTATGTCGCGTTCTTCTGCCTGAAGCTCGTCTGCTCTTTTGTAGAGGGGAAGGACGAGAAAGTTTACGGCAAGACTTAAGAATATTATCGATAATCCTGCATTGCCGATAAGTCTGTTAGCGACAGTAAAGATAACTTCGAACAGAAGCTCAAGAGGAGTGATTATCAGGGTATAGAGAACGGATATGATCGTCATGCAGTAAACTGATCTATGTGACCCATAGCATTCTTCTTTCGCAAAAATAGTGGGGAAACGATAATCGTTGTTTCTCCCAAATAACTATTTTATTACTTTAAGATAAGAGGTTCAACTGACTTAGTTATGCGAATACTCTTGCGAACAATTCTGGATCGATCTGATACAGTTCTTCACCCAGGCGGTCGCTTATCTCGATCAGCATGCGTTCATATGTGCACTGGAGAGGCGACACTTGATTCTCGTTGCCGGTATTCATCCTGTTGGCGCATCCGCATGAATTTGTGCAGCGCTTAACCAGATCGCATCCGGCACATGTCATGGGAACGGATGATCTCTTGGCAAGTTCCAAAACCTTTGCTTCATTGATACCGTCAAAAACATTTCCGAGAAGATATCTTTCATCTCCTATAAATGAAGTGCAGGGATAAAGATCGCCGCCCGGCGTGACGGGCATCTGCCTGACGCCCAGGTGGCATCGTTCCGCAGGATTTTTGCCTCTGATGCAGTCACTGATCTTTGAGCCGATCGTGGACATAAAGAACATGTCTTTTTTGATGAAGAGCTCTTTAAGATATTTTGCAGTCAGCTCAAGCTGTTCTCTTAATGCTTCCAGATCGTCATCGGTCCAATTGACTTTTTTGCCATACGCGATAACGAAAGAAACGCGCTTGAATCCCAGATCGTGAAGATGTTTTACCGATTCCGCATAGTAGGGCACGGCCTGAGGCGCGATGGTGGCAAGCGCATAGGATCCGGGAAGGACTTTCAGAAGAAGCCCGGCTTTCTCTTCGACAACTGATGAAGTCGGTTTTCCGCCTGTGAATATCCTGCAGACATCCTGGGCTTTTCCGTCGAAAGAAAGACCGATGCCCATGTCTGCCTTTTTGGCACGTTCGAGGAATCCTTCATCCAGAAGTGTTCCGTTGGTCGTCATCTTACAGTCGAAAGGGATTCCCGTTGTTTTCGATCTTTCCTCACAATAATCCAATGCTTTGTATATCAGGTCCTTTTTTAGAAGAGGCTCGCCGCCGAAAAAGCAAAGACCTGCGCGCGTTCCTTTCGAAAACGCAAGGTCGCAGGCCTTAAAAAGGACGTCTTCGCTCATGTCCTTTGGACATTTTTCGCGGATGCAGTAGCTGCAGTCCATGTTGCAATTATCTGTGAGGTGAAGAGTAAGGTTCATGCTTAATCGTTGGAATCTATTGTCTGCGATACGATACCTGCGGTTATAAGAGGCGCTTCTGTTGCTCTTGTTGATTCGGGTATAGCGATATCGCCGTCGAGCTCGATTTCAGTCGGATCGGTGTCAGCGGTTTCACCGGCGAGTCTGACCTCAGTCGTTTCGGTTGTGCATGTGGCTACATCACCTGCATAGTCGATCTTGCCGGGATCCGTGCATCCCGTTACGGATAAAGCTGTGATCGCTGCTGCAATGCCTATTGCGTAGAGTGGTTTCTTATAGCCTTTGGCCTGAGTTATCTTCATTTTTTTGCCCTCACTTTCAGGTCTTTACCCTATATACAGATAAAGAGAAGGAAATGTTGCAATAATGACTAAAATATATCATATTTTTTTGTCATTCGATGTTACGATAAAGTCATTATTTATTTCGCGGGAGGATGACACCATGTTCGATTTCAGATACTTCACACCTACAAAGGTCGTTTTTGGAAAGAATACCGAGAGCCAGGTCGCTGACCTCATTAAGGAATTCGGCGGAACAAAAGTGCTTATCCATTATGGCGGCGGAAGCGTTGTCCGTTCAGGTCTCCTCGACCGAGTAAAAGCTACTCTTGATCAGGCGGGAATTGCCCATGTCGAGCTGGGCGGTGCGGTTCCTAATCCTCATTTGGGACTCGTTTACGAGGGGATAGAGCTTTGCAGGAAAGAGCATGTTGACTTCCTCCTCGCAGTTGGCGGGGGAAGCGCGATAGACTCGGCAAAAGCGATGGGTTACGGCCTTGTTAACGAAGGCGACGTCTGGGATTTCTATGATTACAAGCGTCAGGCAAAAGGCTGCATGCCGATAGGCGTAATCCTTACCCTTGCTGCAACGGGAAGCGAGATGAGCGATTCTTCCGTTATCACAAAGGAGGAAGGACTTGTTAAGCGCGGATACAGCAGTGACTATTCGCGTCCGAAGTTCGCGATAATGAACCCTGAGCTTACGATGACGCTTCCTGATTACCAGACTGCGTGCGGATGCACCGACATCATGATGCACACGATGGAAAGATATTTCACAAATGGCGGAAACATGGAGATCACTGATGCTCTTGCAGAAGGACTCCTCCGCACAGTAAAGAAGAATGCGGTGATACTGAGAGATGATCCGAAGAACTACGATGCAAGAGCTGAGGTCATGTGGGCCGGAAGCCTTGCGCATAACGGTCTTACGGGATGCGGCAATGACGGAGGAGACTGGATGACCCACAAGCTCGAGCACGAGCTTGGAGGCCTTTATGACGTAGCTCACGGAGCGGGCCTCGCTGCGATATGGGGATCCTGGGCAAGATACGTTTACAAGAACTGCCTGCCTAGATTCAAGAAGTTTGCGGTAAACGTCATGGACGTCAAGGACGAAGGTACTGATGAGGAGATCGCGATTAAGGGTATCGAGGCAATGGAGGACTTCTACAGATCGATCAATATGCCTACGAATCTGCGTGAGCTCGGTGTCAATGCGACAGAAGAAGACCTGGTGAACATGGCTCACAAGTGCGCCGTCGGCGTAGGCGGTGAGATGGGTTCTGCAAGAGTCTTAAATGAAGAGGACATGCTGAACATCTTTAAGGCAAGCGTTTAAGCAAAGGAGGGCTTTCTTATGTCAGTTAAGTGGGGCGTTTTAGGTACTGCGAATATAGCGAAAGGCTGCACGATCCCGGGCATGAAGGAAGCCTTGGGCTGCGAGCTTTACGCGATCGCGGGAAGGTCTGAGGAAAAAGTCTTAAGCTATCAGAAAGAATTTGGATTTGAGAAAGCTTATGTAGGATACGAAAAGCTTTTGGAAGATCCGGAGGTCCGGGCGGTCTATATTCCTTTGCCGAATCATCTTCACAAGGAGTGGGTGATCAAAGCTTTGAAGGCGGGAAAGCATGTTCTCTGTGAGAAACCGATGGCGCTTAACGCTGCTGACGCTAAGGAAATGTTTGACGTTGCGAAGGAGAATAACGTATTTCTCATGGAAGCTTATGCGTATCTTCACAGCAATTATGTCGCATCGCTCGTATCAGACATTAAGAGCGGCGTTATAGGTGACGTGGATTTTCTGGAGACTGCATTCTATACGCAGGGTTACGTTGACGACATAAGGATCCATAAGAGCATGGGCGGCGGCGCGGTCTATGATCTCGGATGCTACTGTACTACCCTGATCTTGTCCCTGATCGATTCTGAGGTCGATTACGTCAAGGCTGATGCCGAATTTAACGATGAAGGCGCAGATCTTTTCGCATCTGCAATCATGAGGTTTAATAACGGCATAAGGGCTGCGTTTAACGTAGGAATGATATTTGACCCTTCACATGACGGAAGGCGCGACAGGCTTTATATCCACGGTTCAAAGGGCACCATTGTTTCAGATGTTGAATTTAACCAGTCAGGAAGGCTGACCTACACCATAAAGACAGGGATCAAAGAGTATCATCCGACGGTCGATGCGCCGCACAATTACATGCTCGAGATCGAACAGCTCGGAAGATGCATCGAGAACGGTGAGACACCGCATGTTACTCCTGAATTCTCGATCAGAAATGCAGAATTGCTGGATATGGTGCTGGGCCGGATCGGTTATTGAACTGCTACTAGAGAATAATGTTAAGTTGACGATTATTCCGAAGATTTATAGAATCAGGAATATAAGAAAAACAAATATTGGAGGATAAAGCAATGGCAGACGACAAACTCGATATTTCATCTATCTTTGGTGATACATTTAAGCAGATCTCTGACGCATTGTCAGGTGAGACGCAGAAGAAGTCCAAAAAGAAAGTCACTTCCATCGCAGGCATTCCTCTTCCCGGAAGCACAACAACTAAAAAGTCAACGACAAAGAAATCCACTTCAAAGAAGTCGTCTTCCAGCAAGAGCTCGGCTGTTGACAAGGCGATCGCCGCCGGTGCAAATGCGGCAAAGAAAGCAAATACAACCAAGTCATCTTCAAGCAAGACTACTGCTAAGAAGACAACTTCAACAACAAAGAAAACAACTTCTTCAAAAGCGGGCAAGATCATGCTCGAGATCAACGGCAGACAGATCGATTTCAAGACGATCGAGAGCAAGGCCGCAAAGCTCGGAGGCGATTGCTACGTAGTCGTCAACGAGAAGAAGATCTATAACGACGACGGCAAGTCTGTAAGCTTGTTCTGACGATCCGGTAATCTTCCATGAAAACCGTCACTTTAGGCCAAACCGGCATTACAGTTCCCCAGAATGCCTTTGGCGCTTTGCCCATTCAGAGGATAAGCACGGCTGATGCCGTCATGCTTTTACGTAAAGCATACGACGGCGGGATGCGTTTTTTCGATACGGCGAGGGCTTATACCGACAGTGAGGAAAAGGTCGGTATAGCTTTTGAACGGATGAGGGACAAGGTCTTCATTTCCACGAAGACAGGAGCAACGACCAAAGAGAAGTTTTGGGAAGACCTCGAGACGTCACTCAGACTGCTTAAGACAGACTACATCGATATTTACCAGCTGCACTGCGCCGCGAAATGCTACGGTGAGGGCGATGACCTTTACGAGTGCATGAAGGAAGCCAAAAGGCAGGGCAAGATCCGCCACATCGGTATCACCGCGCACAAGATCGGAGTAGCCGAAGACATCGTTAAGAGCGGACTTTATGAGACGCTGCAGTTTCCGTTTTCATACCTTGCGTCTGACAGGGACATAAAGCTCGTGCAAGACTGCGAAAAGGCAGGCATGGGCTTTATCGCGATGAAAGGATTGTCAGGCGGACTCCTGACTGATTCAAAAGCCTGCATGGCGTTCATGAGCGAGTTTAGTGTGCTTCCGATATGGGGCATCCAGAGAGACGCCGAGCTTGATGAATGGCTTTCCTTCTTTGAGAATGAAACCGTAATGACCGGTGAGATAAAAGCATTTATAGAGAACGACAGAAAGCAGCTTCTTGGCGATTTCTGCAGAGGCTGCGGATACTGTATGCCCTGCACCGCTGACATCATGATCAACCAATGTGCCAGAATGAGTCAGATGATAAGGCGCGCACCTTCAAAGAACTGGCTTACGGATTTCTGGAAGAAAGAAATGCTGAAGATCGAATCCTGCGTTGAATGCGGCATCTGTAAAACGAGATGCCCTTATGAACTCGATATTCCTAATCTTTTAAAGAAGAATCTTAAAGACTATAAAGAAATCCTTGAAGGCAAAGAAGTCTGAACCGGTTTCTTTTCATTTTTGCCGCATTTGATTTCAAGTCTGATTAAAGTTGCCGTTTCATAATGAACTCAAATCCAAGGAAAGGATGGATCATTATGGACAACGAAAAAGACATGGAGATCAAGGAAGAAACAGCAGTTGCAGAAATCAAGCCGGAAACGTCTAACTCGGAAACACCGATAGTAAAACCGATCATTCCCGCGGAGGCTGCCAAGCCAAAAGAGAAAAAGAAGAAAGGCAAAGCAGGTCTGGTAGTTGCTCTTGCGATCGGATGCACACTTACGGGTGCTGCGATTGGAATCGGAGGCACGCTGGCATTTATGGGATTACGCGGCCCGGGCAGAATGCAGATGGGAAACTTCAGACAAGAAGACAGGTTTGCTCAGTTTGAGCGATCTGATTCCGATCCGGGTTCCGGTTTCGGAAGAGGAAGGTCTGATGGAAACAAAGGCAACCGTCAGAGATCGGATGACAACCAAGACCGGAATTCATCAAAAGACAACAGGATAGATTCCGGCAACCGGAGCCAGGGACGTCCGAGTAACGGAAACAGAGGACAAGGCAAGCCGGACCGGAACGGCAAGTCAAACAACGGAACGAACAACGGAAACCAGCCTCAGGGCAACCAGACGCCTGACAACCAGGCACCCAATGATCAGACTCCGAATGGTCAGACTCCTGATGCAAACGGACAGGCACCGTCCGGCCAGACAGGCGGAACGAACGCTTAAGTAATATTATTTTGGAAAAAGACACCGTATAAATGAGCTCTTCGGGTTCTTTATACGGTGTTTTTCTGTCTTCAGACATATGTAGCGGGTTGACAACTAGTATTACTAATAGTAACATATCCAATAGCAATAAGGAGGCGTTGTGGAAAACATCATTCTCAGTATGCTGATCTTCAAGGCTATGACTATCTATGAGATCAGGGCGTATATTAAAAGAAACCTCACTACGGTCTGCAGCGACAGCTTGGGAAGCATACAGACTGCAATCAAGAACCTGATAAAGAAGGGCTATATCGACGTGAAGGAATTCGTTGATAACGGAATGCTCAAGAAGCAATACAGCATTACCGGCGAAGGCGTTGAATCTTATAAGGAATGGGTAGGCATGCCGATAAATCTTGCGAAGATGACGAACATGGAGGAAGGCAAACTCTTCTTTCTGGGCGTAGCTCCGAAGGATAAGAGGATCGCATTTTTGAAAGATTATCTGAAAGACCTTAAAGAAGAAAATGAAAAGATGAGAGCAATTCAGAGCATTGCACTTGAGTCGAAAGAAGCGGTCGTAAAAGAAAACGTGAAGCGTATTTCAGCTGATCCGAAGACTTCAGAAAACCTTCTTGCGGTATCGAAAGAGAAGAGTGTCAGAAAAGTCCTGAACAACACCTATGATTATCAGATGCATCTGCTCGAATACGGGATCGCGCGTACTGAAGCAGACATTGATTTCTATGAAAGACTCCTTCACCTTGAAATGAAGAAATAAAAGGAGAACTTCATGCAGATCTATATTGGAGCAGCATTGCTCGTTGTAGTGATAATTCTCAGCATACTTTTGATATGCGGTCTTCCGCTCGGTGAACTTACTATGGGTGGAAAATACAAAGTATGGCCTGGCAAGCTCAGACTGTTGGCGGTAAGCCAATTGCTGGTGCAGATCTTTGCGCTTTACATCCTGCTTTCTGCCGGCGGAATCGCACCCGTATTCATATCTATGAAAGCAGTAAAGATCACCTGCATCGTTTTCGCGGTATTCTTCGGCGGGAATACTGTTATGAACCTGTTTTCTACCAGCAAAAAGGAAAGATACATAATGACTCCGATGTCGTTGATCGAAGCCGTCTGCTTTGCGGTGACAGCGTTCAGGATTTAGGCGAAGCGGAATCTGAACTGCGGTTCCTGCCACGTCTGTCATGCTGCATGTAGTAGGCTTTCTTATCTGAATACATGAGCTTGTCGATCTGTTTGACGATGTCTGTCATGTCGTCTTTGTTGCAGTCAAAGATCTTACCGCCGATCGCGGCGCAAAGCTTGTAAGGTTTGCCCGACTTCTCGTTGTATCTGTCGATGTTTTCGTGGATGCGGTCTATGTGTCCCGTTAAGTCATCTGCTTTGAACTTGGGCATCAGTATTATGAATTCGTCGCCTGCGAATCTTATGACGATCCCTTCGGGGCCGATCGTTTCTGCAAGTATGGTGGCGAAAGCATACAAAGCCTGGTCGCCCTCGTCGTGAGAATAGTTGTCGTTTATGGATTTGAAATCATTCAGGTCGAGCATCAACGCGGCGATCCGGGTATTGCTGCTGAACATGCGTTTTTTCAAAACCTTATCCAATTCATAGCGGTTATATACGCCGGTGAGTTTGTCGATATAGATGCACTCATTTTGCAGCGCGATAGATATTGCGGCAAAAGCGACAGTGAAGCTTATCGGAAGAAGCGAGATGCCATAGATCTTCATCTGGATGACGTTCCCCATAAGGATCGGAGTTAAGAATCCTATTACAGGAAAATAGCGCAGGGAGGGGTTTCTCAGCTTGTTGATCAGATAGTAGGCGTATCCGTAGAAGATCAGGACGAAGCCGATCAGTACGAATAGAAGATAATAGGGACCTCTTATGTATTTGTTGTTCTTATCGAAATAGAAGACTACCGGCCTGAAGAAATTAACGATGAGAAGCGTTGCTTCAATGAAGACAAGGAACCAGAAAAGGATTATGTGCCATCCTTTTGCCTTGTGGTCGATGTGCCTGATTATGAGATAGATTATGCCGATGCCGACGATCAGGTTGTAAAGATAGAGGTAAGTGTTCCCGACAAGCAATATGCAGTAATAGAGCGTACCAGTCATACCGTCACAGGCAAAAACGTATATGTCAGCGATGCAGTTGAGAATGGATAAGAGGATGAGTGCGACAAGGATGCGGCTCTCGTCTTTACGCGCAGGAAGATTCCAACCCTTGGCGGCCAGTATGATCACGAGCATGGTTATGCCGACGAGATCGGTGATATATACGGATTGCAGGTTGATCGCGCTTTCCATAACAGTTTACCTTTTGCAGAAAGAACCGATGCTTACAATTAAATTATAACTATAAGAATGCAAATTGGTTTTCATTAGTGTAAACAAAAAGATAATAATTAACGCGGGTTATTAATATTCTGACACATTCTTTCACTTGACCTGATACGACATAGATGGTATTTTAATACGCGCGTAGAACAAAGCGCCGACAGTTCGTTTGTGCCATCCTGTCGATAAACAAAACCAGGACAATCATTTAAATCAGTTTTCGTGCCGCCTGTAAAGAAGCGGTGTTTGATTGAATGTGACTCCTGTTTTGGAGTCATTTTTTATTGGGAGAATTCTTATGGATGAATCTAAAACAGTATCTAAGATCTTTATGTGCATCGGCATTGTCTTTGTAGCATGCCTTCTGCTGTCAAACCTGATAGCAGGCAAGATGTGGGCAGTGACGGAGAACATTACTTTGCCCGCGGCGGTAATACTTTTCCCGCTGACTTACATCATCGGCGACGTTTTTACTGAGGTATATGGTTTCAGAAAAGCAAGGAACATCATCTGGCTGGGTTTCATCTGCAGTTTCCTTGCAGTATGCGTTTACCTCATTACGATAGCTCTTCCTCATCCCGGATACTGGGAGAACCAGGGAGCGTATGAGGCAGTTCTTGGAACTACTCCGAGGGTTGCCGTTGCGTCTTTCGCGGGATATCTTTTCGGAGAGTTTTCAAACTCGATAGTCCTGTCAAGGCTCAAGGTCCTGACAAAGGGAAAGAACCTCTGGGTCAGAACGATCCTTTCGACCGTGGTTGGTGAAGGCCTGGATTCGGTCATCTTTATTACGATCTCATTCTGGGGAACGATGGAGAATTCCGTAGTCCTCAAGATGATCCTCTTCCAGTATCTTTTCAAGGTCGCTTACGAGATACTCTTTACGCCTGTCACTTACCTTGTCGTAAAAGCCATCAAGAGGATAGAGGGCATCGACGTTTACGATGAAGGCATAAAATACAATCTTGTAAAGGGGTGATCTCATGCGTGAAAAGGAAGGCCTTACAAAGCTCGGAAGCAACGGGACAAAATACAGCCGGGATTACGATCCGTCAGTTCTTGAGACGTTTGAGAACAAGCATCCTGACAACGATTATTTCGTTAAGTTCAACTGCCCGGAATTTACAAGTCTCTGCCCGATAACGGGACAGCCGGATTTCGCAACTATCACGATCTCTTATGTTCCTTCTATGCGGATGGTCGAGAGCAAGTCGTTAAAGCTCTATCTGTTCTCATTCCGCAACCACGGGGATTTTCATGAGGACTGCGTGAACATAATCATGAAGGATCTTATCAGGCTGATGGATCCGAAATATATCGAGGTTTGGGGTAAATTCACTCCAAGGGGAGGCATTTCGATCGATCCTTACTGCAATTACGGCAAGCCCGGAACGAAGTGGGAGAAGGTAGCTGAAGACAGGCTCTTCAATCACGATATGTACCCCGAAAAGGTGGATAACAGGTAAGAACGCCGATTATGAGGACATAATTACAAACCCGGTTTCATTTTGTATGTGAAGCCGGGTTTTTAATATATACTGTATTAGATCTTATTATCGGGGGTGACTTATGGAAAAGTTGGAGCTTTATCCAAAGCAGCTGAGACCTGACATCTACCTTTTGGATGAAGGACACATGGCTACTGGATATGTTGTCGTCGGTGAAGAGAAGGTATGCGTAATAGATACGATGAACGGCTTTACGGACATTAAGAGCTTTGTGAGAGGATTTACCGACAAGCCGATAATCGTCATCAATACTCACGGCCATCCGGATCACATTTTCGGAAACGTTTATTTTGATGAAGCATATATTCATGAGAAGGACCTTGAACTGGCGGAGATGTTTGCCAAGCATCCGGATTTCATCAAGGCTTGTGAGGAACACGGTTTTTCAATGCCTCCTTTCAAGACAATAAAGGAAGGCGACGTTATAGATCTCGGAGGAAAGACTCTTGAGATATATGAGCTTCCCGGTCACACGCCGGGCGGCATCGTTCTGCTCCTCAAAGAAGACAGGATCCTCTTTACGGGAGATTCGATAAATCACTATCTGTGGATGATGCTGGACGGATGCCTGCCGATGAAGGATTACGTTGCCGCCCTGGACAGGATATTGTTCCTGGAAGATAAGGCTGACTACATTCTTCACGGCCATGCGAGTGATTTTGATGACATATCATTGATGAGATGCATCAGGCAGGGAGCGATGGAGATAGTGGAGGGAAAGACCGAAAACGACGGTCCTTATGAATGGTTCGGCGGAGTTGCCAAAAAGCACGCTTTTACGCTCGTAGAGGGTAAGAAGTACAGTCCGTCTGACGAGAACATAATCTGTTACAGATAACGTTTGAAGTTGATAGCGGGATCCTTCGGGATCCCGTTTTTCATTACCTGAGTTTTGCCACAATTGGTTTCAGGTTCGTTTCAAGTTGCAGCCCGATAATGAGCTCATAAAGATTTGAGCAAACGAGGTTTAGCAACATGGACAACACCACATATACACCCTCCCCAAAAAAGACAAGAGGTGCAGCAAAGATCGTAGCACTGTCTCTTTGCTGCTCTCTTGTCGGAGGCGCCGCAGGCGCGGTGGGAATGGCCGGATATCAGTACCTGTTTCAGAATGCCGGCGAAATGTATATTGAAAATATAGAAGACGATTCCTCCACATCCAAGATGTACGTAGGCGAGCGCGAAGAAAAGAAACTGGACGTTGTCTCAGTCGATTCTTCCAAAGTGCTGACAGCCGCCGAGATCTACGCAGCAAACGTTAATTCAACGGTCGGAATATCTGCAACTGTCAGGTCGACCAGCCGCGGAAGAACGGTGGAAGGAACTGCATCCGGTTCAGGATTCATCCTTACCTCTGACGGCTATATAGTCACGAATTATCACGTCGTTGAAGGCGCGACCGCGATCAAGGTTAATACATACGACAACAGCACTTACGAAGCAAAGCTCGTCGGATATGATGACAGCAATGACATAGCGGTCCTGAAAGTTGATGCGTCAGGCCTTTCTCCGGTAGTCCTGGGGGATTCTGACAAGATGAACGTCGGCGACAATGTCGTCGCGATCGGAAACCCGCTGGGAGAGCTTACTTTCACGCTGACGGCAGGCATGGTCAGTGCCCTTAACCGCCAGATCACTATCGATGACATGTCGATGAATCTGATCCAGACCGACTGCGCGATCAACTCGGGCAATTCAGGCGGAGCGCTTTTCAATTCCTACGGCGAGGTCATCGGCATGACCAATGCTAAGTATTCTTCTTCGGGCAATTCTTCAAGTGCCTCAATAGACAACATCGCTTTTGCAATCCCTTCGAATACCGTCAGCAACATCGTCACTTCGATAATTGAAAAAGGCTATGTGGAAAAGGTCTACATTGGCGTAACGGTATCAGCGTCTTATGGACAGAGAGGCTCTCAGAACGTTCAGGGAGTTACAGTCAAGAGCGTTACCGAAGGCAGTCCTGCAGAAGAAGCAGGCATTCAAGAAGGCGATATCATAACAGCTGTAAACGGCGAGAAGATCACATCCGCTTCGGGCCTTAGCGCATGGACAAGCAAGAGCAAGGCAGGTGACGTGTTGACATTATCTATAATACGCGATGGCGAGAATATAGAACTGAAGGTTACGTTGGGCGTGCGCCAGCAGACAACTGCACCTGAAGACAATGAGGACGACCGGGATCAGGATTTTCCTGATCAGAGCCGTGACGGTAACAGCGGCTGGGAAAGTCCTTACGGCAGAAGATGATGATCTAAAGCCGAAAAACCAATTCCTTTCTGTGAAGGTCGCCTTGAAAAAGGCGACCTGTTTTCTTTTTAACCGCCCTCAGGCAAAAACTCCATAACGCCGTCGTCGCCAAAATCGATGTCGCCGTCAGTATCTTCGGCAGGCACGATGTTTCCCAGTGCTGCCAGAACGGTGTTGTATTCCTTTAAGAAACCGTCGTGGTTGGATAAGACATATCCCTTGTCATCTTTTCCGGCAGCGGCCTCGAGGTCCTGCGCAAGCTTGAAGGGAACCGTTGCGCCGATCATGGCGGAAGTGCTCTTGATCGAGTGGATGAGGATCCCGTAATCCTTGAAATCACCACTGTCGAGGAATGACTTCAGGTTGGCTTTCTTTTCGTCAGCGCCGTTTAAGTATTCGAGAAGAATTGAAATGTAGAAGTCCTCGTCACCGGCACAGTTGGAAAGACCCTTTGCGGTATCGATGCCTTCGGCCTGGAGCATCTTGAAGATCGAAGCATTCTTGCTTTCGGCTTTCTCAGCTGCGGCAGACGAAGATTCGGTCCCGTCCTTTGAGACGTTCAGGATCTTTTCGGCAGGTATGTATTTCTTGAGCATCTTTTCTAACGATGTGCTGTCTATCGGCTTGGTAAGATAGTCATTGAAGCCCTTGGAGAGATAGCGTTCCCTTGCGCCGACAACCGCATCAGCCGTAAGGCAGATGACGGGAGTTTCTATATTCGGACCGTCAGCGTGGCTCCTGATGAGGCGGAAGGCTTCTTCACCGTCCATTTCAGGCATTCGCTGGTCCATGAGGATGACGTCATATTTGTTCGAAAGCGCGAGTTCCACGGCTTCTTTTCCGCCGCCTGCCGTATCGATCTTAACCTTCGTCTCCTTAAGGAATTCGGTGGCAACGACAAGGTTCATCTTGGTGTCATCGACAATGAGGATCTTTGCATTAGGAGCTCTGAAGCTTTCATGGTATGCGTTTTTTGCACCCATGCTCTTCTCGAACTTTTCCCTGAAGTTTCCGATCGGCTCATCAACAAGGACGCCCTGAGGGATAGTGAGAGTGAATGTCGAACCGACGCCGTAGGTACTTTCGACCTTGATGTCTCCGCCCATCATGTCGAGGAGCATCTTGGTTATCGCAAGGCCCAGTCCGGTGCCTTCTTTGGTGCTGTTC
This sequence comes from Saccharofermentans sp., assembly GCA_024695505.1. Lineage (GTDB taxonomy): Bacteria > Bacillota > Clostridia > Saccharofermentanales > Saccharofermentanaceae > Saccharofermentans. The sequence goes on along the minus strand of JAILIB010000144.1, from coordinate 10,735 downwards.
TTATCAAGATCAACACGCTCAAACTTGCCAAAGAGCTTGCCGATGTCTTCTTCGCTGATCCCGATTCCTGTATCGGTTACGGATACGGTCAGATCGATCATGGACTTGCCGTCCGGGATCCTGAACTTTTTAACTCCCGTGACCTTAAGAGTTACGCCGCCTTTGTCAGTATATTTGACGGCATTATTGAGTATGTTAGTAATGACCTGCCTGACCCTTACGACGTCGCCGAAGAGATAGTCGGGAAGATGTTCGTCGATGTCGGTCTGGAACGTGAGGTTCTTTTCCCGGGCCTTGAAATAGATCATGTTGCTGACGTCATTGATGACCGAACTGAGCTGGTATTCGACTTTGACGATGTCCATCCGGCCTTCTTCGATCTTCGTGAAATCGAGGATGTCGTTGATGATGGCCAGCAGGTTGTGGCCCGCGCTGTCAACGTTTCCGGAATAGACCTTGATCTTCCTGAATGCTTCCTGGTATGCCTCCTGATCAGTTTCCTTAAGCTTTTCGGCCTTGGTGGTCTCACGAAGGATCATCTCGTTCATGCCGAGGACAGCGTTTATAGGAGTCCTGATCTCGTGGCTCGTGTTCGCGAGAAAATCAGTCTTGGCTTCGCTTGCTTGTTTTGCCTCTTCCAAGGCCTTTTCCTGTCTGATCTTGGCTTTTACGGTCTCATATTGGGCGAGCGCGCACATAATGACGTTTGCCAGGTAAAGCATCGGAAGACGCGCGAAATACGGGGCGGGAAACTGGTAGCCTGAATATCTGAGAGGCGTGTACATGTACACGCACATTATGATGAAAAAGACAGTGCAGAAATAGAGTCCGTATGACAGGTTGAAAAAGAAGAAAACGACCGGCACGGAAATGAAGATGAGGAAGAGGCTCGTGCCTTCCGTTCCTCCCGTGTAGATGAAAAAAGTAAACGTGATCCAGTAAACGACGCACTGGATGTTGATTGCAAGATGCATTAGCCAGCTGCGTTTCTTTTTACCGAACTTGCAGATCGAAAAGTTTACGATGGCGATCGCCGTCATGATGGCGCAGAATGCCGCATATTTGGCGACCAGCATGTTTCCGTGGATGTAGTTGTCCACGCACAGATAAACGCAGAAAGGCACGACCACGGAATATATGATGATGCTCAGAGTAAGATTGACGGTGTAGTAACGCTCGTCTATGTGAAGTTTTTTCCTGTCAGTCTTTTTCTTTTCCATCTTATGCTTCCGTTTACCACGGGATGTAACTTAACTGCAGGCTTATCTTTGCGCTACACCGGCTATTACTGCCACGATCGCCATTGTGATCGCTATAGCAAAGTACAGGAGATATATACCCCAGAATATCGTGCTGGCGATCCCGGAGTATTTTCCTGCGCGGCTCAAAGCAGAGGAGACCTGGACCCTGGTGGTATGGTAACCGCCTTTGCTTAAGTAATCCAACAGGGCGGCTCTGTTCTTGGTTGCCATGCTGATTGCGATGATGCTGCCTATGGGCAGGGTTGAGATCGCACAGGAAACGATGGCCTTGGTAAGGAAATCCTTTACTATCTCGTTGTAGTTCGAATTGAGCGTGCCGTATGGCGGCTGGAATCCGTTCTGCTGAACGGGCGGCTGATTGTACTGAGGCTGTGCATTGTTGTTTTCCATGAGTGTTACCTCCTAACGTTTATCCCTTATTCTTTTCGCATTGACAGGCAATGCGCTTCCAACTGATTATTATACTTCATTTTGAAAGAAAGATTAATGTTCAGCCTCTTGTGATCAGGCCGCCGCCGACTACATGACCGTCCTCATCATAGAAGACCGCAGACTGTCCCGGGGAGACCCCTTTGACGGCCTCATCCAGCTTAACACTTACAAGTCCGCTATCCTGCATTTCGATGGTGGCGGGTCTTTCGGTCTGATGATACCTCGCCTTGGCAAGGCAGCGGATCTTATCTCCGGCTAAAGGCACGGATATCGACTGGAAATTGACGTCCCTGCAAAGGAACGTATCACACATAAGCGATTCTTCGGTTCCGAGGACAACGGTATTGTTCTCAGGACAGATCTTTGTGACAAAGGCAGGGTAGCCCAGAGCTATACCGAGGCCTTTTCTCTGGCCGACGGTATACTGGTGGATTCCCTTGTGCTTTCCGAGAACATTGCCTTCCTCATCGACGAAATTTCCTTCTTCGGGAAGTGCTTTATCCGTGTGTTCGCTTATGAAGTCCGTATATCTGCCTTCGGTTACGAAACAGATCTCCTGTGATTCCTCTTTGTGTGCGCAGGGAAGACCTGCATCTTCGGCGATCTTTCTGACCTCGTCCTTGGTGTACTGACCCAGTGGCATAAGAGTCCTTGAAAGCTGCTCCTGTGTGAGCTTATAGAGCATGTATGTCTGGTCTTTGCTGATCTGTGAAGCCTTGCGGACGGCAAATCTGCCGTTTTCGAGTTTGTCGATGTAAGCGTAGTGGCCGGTCGCGACGAAATCTGCCTGGAAGATGTCGGCGAGTTCTATCATCTTGGCCCACTTTACGAAGCGGTTGCACTCAATGCAGGGATTGGGAGTAAGGCCCTCTAGATAAGCGTCAACAAAGGGATCTACGACATTCTCTTTGAAAAGGGTGGTGCAGTTGTGAGGGTGGTACTTTATATCGAGAAGATTGCAGATGCGTCTTGCCTCATCGATCTCGCAGCATCTGCTGTCGCCTTCTTCGTCAGAACCCCATACGCGGAGCGTAACGCCCAGGATTTCATAGCCCTGTTGCTTCAGCAGATATGCTGCAACAGCGCTGTCTACTCCTCCGGACATTCCTACGATCACTTTGGCCACGAGATTACCGCCTTACGTTTTATCGCCTGTATTGTTTCACATTTGGCAGGGAAGAGCAACAAGTCAAAAAGAGGCCGCCCGCAGGCAGCCTCTGAAGTACGCTGTGTTTAAGCTTATTTCTTTTTCACAGGGATCCAGATTGCGCTGTGATAATCCTTGTCGGTCGGCATTGCTTTGCAGTCGTACCATTCTACGGTCGCATTGCCTGAGATCTCATACTCGGGATTGCCGGGAAGCCATTCGGTGAAGATCTTGGTGTTTACCGACTGGAGAGCTCCGGGGCAGGGTCCGAAGATGTCAAAGATAGCCCAGTCGTTGTCTGCGAACTCATAGATCTCAAGTCCGTCAGGAACCTCGCCGCCTTCGTACTTTCCTGCGATAAGATATCTGAACTTGTTGCCGCTGATGTCATCGATGCAGATACCGTATTCGCCGATGTTGTTGTCTTTTACGGCCTTTTCAAAATCGTTCGCGGGTGCTTTTCCTGCCCAGACGTTGTTAGCGTACTTGGTGCAGATCTCATCCCAGAACTTCGGGATCTCTGCGTAAGAAGTCTCTGTGTCAAATGTCTTCTGGAATCCTATGACCTTGAAGCCGGTCATCTGCTTGATCTTGTAATCCATGTTGTTTCCTCCTTGAACAGTTAAGTTGATCTTTATCGGAAGGAAAGGTTTGAACGGAATGCTGTTTCTTACCTGTGAAGGCGTTACTCCGTGGAAACGCGAGAATGCTTTGGTGAAGCTCTCGGGTGTCTCATAGCAGTAGCGGTAGGCGATAACGATCACCATGTCTTCCGTGTTCACCAGGTCTAAAGCCGCCTGATAAAGCCTTCTGTTGCGGATGTACTCGCCGACGGTAAAACCCGTCATCAGCGAGAAGCCGCGCTGCAGAAAGATCGGAGAGATAAAGACCTTGTCGGCGACATCCTGTACACTGATGTCATTTTCAAGGTTGTTCTCGATAAAGTCTATCGCCGATCTGATGCCTGTGAGCCACTCCATCTCGTGTTCTCCTTCCTTGATGAGGTCAGTATAACTTCCGGGGGATTATGGTTCTTGTCTTTTTCGATACTGTTTTGTCCGTTCTAAACTATCTCTATTTTAAACCCTACCGGCTTGTTTGACACGGGCATCTTGTCTATGGTGATCCTGAGGCCTTCGGGATCACGTTTAAGATCCGTAACGGCATAACCGCCGAGTGCTTCGACCTTGCCGGTAACAATATCAAACTCGCCTTTTATCTTTAAAGAACTGATGTTGAATTCAGCTGATTCGGGATGCATGCAGAAAGCGTAGAGATATCCGTTCTTATATGTGAACCTATAGTCTTTTGAGGTGAATCCTTTTTCGTCATTGTCTTTGAAAGAGCCTTCAACGTTGTTGACTTCGCCCTCTCCGAAAACCTTCCAAGGCGTTGTGCCGTAAATGCCTTCACCGTTTGATTTCAGCCAGTCACCGATCTCAAGTAGAACATCAGTCTCTTCATCGGTGATCGTGCCGTCTGGCTTGGGTCCGACATTTAGCAGGAGCATTCCGTTCTTGCTTACGATATCGATGAGATCCGTGATTATCTGTCTTGCGGATTTAAACTCATTGTCTTTGGTGTATCCCCATGACTTTCTTCCAATGGCTGTATCTGTCTGCCAGGGGAAAGGAGCGATTCCCGTAAGTGCCCCGCGTTCAACATCGTAAGTTGCGACATCAGGCGGGAATGCGTTGTGTTTGAAATTGATCGTAACTTCCTTGCCCCATTCAAGAGCGCGGTTATAGTAGTATGCACATAACTTCTTAAGATAAGGTTTGAAAGCCACGTTATGTATCCATGAATCGAAGTAGAGGATAGAAGGCTGAAGCTTGTCTACCAACTCGCAAGTCCGCACGAGCCAGTCGGTGAGGAACTCTTCGTCAGGCTGCGCTGCGAAGATGTCGTTGATCGTTGCGAAAACAGCGGTACCGGAAAGCTCAGGAGTGAGAACTGCGGGGCCGTAGAAGTCACTAAATTCCTCATCGTTCACATCACTGTCGATCGCCCTTCCCATGTTCATGAAGAAGTAGTGCTCGGCCCTGTGAGACGATGCGCAGAAAGCAAGACCTTTGTCTTCGCATGCGTGTTTTATCTCGAGCGCGATGTCTTTGCAGGGGCCCATCTTTGCTGCGTTCCAGCGGTTGAGATCAGTATCGTACATTGCAAAGCCGTCATGGTGTTCCGCGACAGGCATTACATATTTCGCGCCTGCTTTTTTGAAGAGTTCCACCCATTGGTCAGCGTCAAACTTTTCGCCTTTTAACATCGGGATGAAGTCCTTGTAACCGAATACGGAAGGATCACCGAAGTTCTTCCTGTGATATTCATATTCGTGCGATGCAGGGTTATACATCCACCTGGGATACCATTCGCAGGCATAAGCGGGAACACTATATATGCCCCAGTGAATGAAGATACCGAACTTGGCTTCGTAGTACCAGTCCGGTATCTTATGGCCGGACAGAGAAGACCAGTCGGCCTTGAATCTGCCGTTTGAGATAGTTTCATCTATGAGCTTTAAGTATTCGTCTGTTCGTTTGATGTCCATTTCTATCCTTACAGGTTGTATTGCATGAAGTTGCCGTTGTGGACGAAACCGTATGCAGTGTAGAGTTTTACGCCCATGTCCGATGCTGTGATCTGAACGGCGCCGCAACCGTAATCTCTTGCCTCACAGACAACTCTGTGAAGCAGTTCTTTCGCGATGCCCATGCGCCTGTAATCAGGGTTGGTGAACATGCTCGAAAGAAGACCGATCCTTCCTGTCGGGCAGCTGAAATAAGGCGGCTTTTCAACGAAAGACATGCCGCTTGTTCCGATTATCTTTTCACCGTCCAATGCAAGCCATGAGACGAACGTGCCGTCAGATAAATGGTGGTTGTAGTAATCCTTTAATGCGGGCACAAGATCGATATCCTCAGCTGCGCCTTCTTCTCTCAGCTGTGTGATACGCATGCTTATGAACGTGTCAAGGTCTGATGCTGTAAGTTTTCTGTATGTGATCTCCATTCTGTTAAAGCTCGTTAAAGATATTAGCATCCCTTCTCTGCTGCAGGCGCAGGTAGTAGCCGGCGATCATGGAAGAGAGCATCGTTGTAAGTATCAGCACCGTGAAGAACTCCAGGCTGATGATGTTGTAAGAATATGCAACTGTGGCGAGCACGATGCCCGGGCCGCCTCTTGCGTTCATGGTTATGGCGAAGTTCATCTTAGTGCTCATCTTAAGTCCTGAAGGCAGGAGCAACAGCCATGTCCCGACGAACTCAAGACCGAATGCGATAGCGAAGAAAAGAAGGAATCTCGTTACCGAGAAATCGTGAACCACATTGAGCTGAATTCCGACTAACGCAAAGTAAATGGGAATGAAGAATGAGAACGCGATCTGTTCCAATGAATGCATGCGGTTTTTGGTGACTTCTTCCGTTCCGAAAACAGCCTTGATCAGATAGCCTACAACGAATGCGGAATACATGATGTTTATTCCTGCGATATAAAGAAGTCCGCAGGTCAGGAGCAGAACGACAAAGCTCAGCGAATAGAAGGTTACGGGTTTCCATTCGGTCTTTATCTGTTTGACGTGCTTTGATATCAGCGCGATCGCAACGAAGATCCCTATGGTGACGACTACGATGACGATCATCTCAACGAGCTTGATCTCGCCGGACTGCGCGATCCTCGTTGCGACATTAAGGAGTATCCAGAGGCACAGATCCTGGAAGGTCGATACCGTCAGCACCGTGTTGGAGAACTTCGTGTTCATTATCCCCATGTCGAAAAAGATCTTCGAAATAACGGGGATCGAGGTGATAGCAACACCGATCGCGAAGACAAGACAATAAGCAGTCTCGTTGTTGATGCTACCGATGAAATGATCCTTGAAAAGACCGAAGAACGGGATGCTTCCTGCCATAGGCAGAATGGTTGCACCGATAAACACGAGGCTTATCGTTTTTGCGTTTGACTTATCGACCTTGATATCAGTGTTGTATCCGGACAGGAACATCAGGAATATGAGTCCCAGCTGGTAGAAGATATTGAGGACTTTTCCTTCTTCGGGATAAAAGAAGAAAACCTGCTGCGACAGAGCAGGGAAGAGCAGGAACAGGCAGCTCCCGCCAAGGATCATGCCGCCTAAGATCTCACCGACTACGCGCGGACCTTTGATCTTCTCCATCAGCGTTCCGAATACGAACGCAAAGAGAAGAAGCAGCGAAAGCGCTATCAGCGTTATGATTATCTCTTTTTCAGAAAGGGTTGCGAGTCTCATATCAGTGCAGTATCGCCTTCAGTTTTTCGTCAGTTGTAAGAAGAGCCTTTGCCAGCTCTCTGTATTTTTCCTCGTGCAGATAGGTATGGCGGTGAGGCTTCATCGAAGGCGCAAGATCGATAGCCTTTGCGTAGTCAGCTGCCTTGAGATCGAGCGTTGCACAGTAATCCCAGAAGCCCGTCTTTGTGAAGACAGAGTCGACTCTCTGCCAGCGGTGATCTAAGATCTTGCACATGATGTAAGTTCCAATCCCGACCTGTACGCCATGAAGCTGGGGGCGCTCTAAGAATGAATCCAGGGCGTGTGAGATGAGATGTTCGCTTCCGCTCGTCGGAGCTGAGTTTCCTGCAATCTCATTTGCGACGCCGCTCATTGCAAGGGAGTCCAGGAGCTCTTTAAGGAAGAGGTCTTCCCCGGTCGACTGGAAGGGTGTTCTTACAAATGAATTGACTGCCTTCTTGGCGATCATGAAAGCGAAATCGTTGACCTCGCCGTAGCCTAAGTCTTCCTCGTGCTGCCAATCGTAAGTCGACTGGATCTTAGCGACCATGTCGCCTACGCCGGAATGAAGGAATCTGACGGGCGCGCTCTTGATGACATCTGTATCAACGAGGATACCGTATGCCATTTTCGCAGGGAGGGATTTTCTGTGGCCGTCAACGATCAAGGATGCCGTTGAACTTGAGAACCCGTCGGAGGAAGAACTCGTGGGTACGCTGATGAAAGGAATGCGCAGAACGTATCCGATGTATTTCGCCGCGTCGATGACCTTGCCGCCGCCCATGCCGATTATGGCCTGAGTCTTGTTTGGAAGCTCAAAAGCGAGGTTTGTTATGTCCTTGAAATCAACGGTATCCATCTCCTGGCTGTGGAGGACTTTTACTCCTGACTCGTCGAAAGACTTGAAGACCGTATCGCCGAACATTGAGATCAGGCCGTTGCCGAAAAGGATGACTACCTGGGTAAAGTCCTCAGCCTTTAGGTATTCTCCGATGTGTGCGGTAACGCCGCGTTCGATCTTGAGGATAGGGGGAATTGAGATTTCGTCTTTGGACATGATGTTTACCTCACTTTCTGATTAACCTAACACTTCGGGGACGACCTTGGTAAGCTCGTCAAAACTGTTGATATAAGGGACTTCGGTGTTGATCGTGCCGAATCCGTATTTAGCGTGAATAAACGGGAATCCCGCCTTGACCGTAGCGTCGTAGTCGCTCTGGATGTCGCCGACGTAGCAGGCGGCGGTGAGATCGTTCCTCTCCGCGATAAGCCTGATGTTCTCGTCTTTTTGCAGGAAGTTGTTTCCGTAGCACTCGATGTCTTCAACGAGATCGTCCGGTGTTCCGTAGGGGATCTTGTAGTAAGTCAGGAAGGATTCGATGTATCCTGCCTGGCAGTTGCTTACGATATATACGTGATAGCCCATTTCCTTGAGCTTTGCCCAGGTCTCCAGGATCCCGTCGTAGAGGATGCCGCCGTTTTCGGTCAGATACTCGTTCTCGTAATTCTCGCACGAAAAACGAAGCGCGTCCCTCTCGGGCCCCTTTTCCGTATAGGTGAAAAGAGTATCGGCTATCACGTCCATGGGCTTGCCCATGACGCTCTGGATGTCTTCTTTTGTCACGAATCTGTCGGTATAGCCGGCTTCATGGATCTTTACCGTCCAGGCCTTGGCAACGCCCTCGGAAGAATCCCAGACCGTGCCGTCCATATCAAAAATTACGCCTTTTTTCATTTTTAAACTCCTTTTAATGCTTTTTACTATAACATATTAGGCAAGCCGATTATCGAAAGCTCCGATGATGTATAATTATTGAGTGGCTGACGGCGTTTTTGCCGGGATGTAACAATGTTACAAAGCGGAAAAAGGAGAGGTTTATGATCGATTTTGAGATGACTGACTATATAACGCCCGAAGAGTACATGGAAATGAGAAGGATCGTCAATTGGGGCGAGTTTCCTCTGGAGCAGGCCGCTATAGGCCTCAAGAATTCTTTTATCCTGATCTGCCTGAGAGACATGGAGGGGAATCCGATCGGTCTGGGGAGAGTTATCAGCGACGGAGGCTACGTTGTTTACATAGCGGACGTCATCGTTGTTCCCGAATATCAGGGGAATGGTCTGGGCAGGGTTATCATGGAGACGCTTATGGAGCGCATCACGGAAACCCTCAAGCCCGGATACAGGGTCATGGTCAGCCTCATGGCGGCAAAGGGCAAGGAAGAGTTCTATGACAAGTTCGGTTTTGAGATCCGTCCCAATGAGACCGTAGGCTGCGGAATGCACCAGTGGCTCGGTGCCTGAAATTATCCTTATTCATAGAAAATTCACCTCACTCCTTTTTGGGGGGGAGTATAATTTCCTTGGGATAACAATTTGGCAGAGGCGGTCCATGGATTATAAGGATTTCTTAGAGACTTTCAGCGGTCTGGCTTGCGTTATAGCCGTTGATCTCAAAGTTGAAAACGGAGACAACAGATATCAGGTTGTAGACGGAAACGAAGCCTACATCAATTCTGTCGTGGATTCGCCCGAGAAATTCGAGAGAAATGTTCCCTATACCAGATACATCGCTAAGGCCTCCAACTTTGAGGCATTGTGTGATGCCTGCGCCAATTCCAATAAGCCTCTGCACACTTATTTTGACATTGAGAAGTTTAACTGCTGGATGGAAGTGTATTTCTGGCCGCTCAGATCCGATGAACCGGACAGGAAGCTGATGGTGTTTTCCTATGTCATGAACCAGAAGGCAGATGTCGACAAGCTTACCGACATCAGTTCAGAGACTGCGACCAATGTCATCAAGACCTGTCTCAAACTCCGTGAGACCACTGATTTCCGCGAATCCATGAAAGCCGTCATCAAGGATATACGTCTGCAGTGTGATTCGCGGAGGTGCAGCGTTCTGCTGACGGACTATGATAAGAGGGAATACTCATTGCTCTGCGAGGATTATGATGAGAATGATCCCAACCAGCAGCCGATGGAATCTTTCCTCACCGAGGAGTTTTACGCGGTCATCGAGACCTGGCCGAGGCTGATAAACAAGAGCGACTGCTTTATCATCAATAGCGAGAGCGATATGGATAGTGCTCATGAGATCGCGCCTGAATGGATCGATTCCCTTAGATTTGCAGGCGTAAAGACCCTGGTCATCTATCCGCTCAGATCCGACAACAAGACTATAGGTTATATCTGGGCAGGTAATTACCCTTCCGAGAAAATGCTCATGATCAAAGAGACGCTTGGACTTACAGCATTCATTCTTTCAGCTGAGATCGCTAACGACCAGATGATCAGACAGATGAGGATCATGAGCACCACTGATCTCCTGACTGGGGTTTATAACCGTAACGCCATGAATAACAGGATCAGTTACGATGTAAGCGGTGATGCAGAGATCGCAAAGCCTTTTGGCGTCTTCTTCATTGACGTCAACGGCCTCAAGACCATAAATGACAAGCAGGGACATCTGGAAGGTGACCATCTTCTTACCGACGTTGCGTCAACCCTTAAAGAGCTTGAGTGCGCAAATAAAGAGATCTACCGTGTCGGTGGCGACGAATTCCTGATAATCACGCCCAATACTTCAAAGGAAGAATATGACCTGTTCAAGGTCCAGCT
>JAILIB010000036.1 GCA_024695505.1 Saccharofermentans sp. | reverse complement strand
GCTCTCCTGAAATGGTCCTCTGCGACCTTTGAGGGAGCTTTGCTGCGGTTCTTGTATCCCTCAGCCTTGGAAGACCACTGCGCGTTTTTCTTCATTGCGGCATCGATGGAGCTCATTTCTTTCTTTAGTTGGTCGTTTCTGGCTTTTTCGCTTTCCATGCGCTGTTCGTTGTTTTCCCACCACACAGAATATGTCGCGCCGACAAGTTCCAAGCCTGTCTTCGTGATAACCAGTGTGTGGTCCGTGCAGCGGTCAAGGAAGGCACGGTCGTGTGATATCAGGATGAAGCCTTCTTTTGACGCGAGATAATCGGCGACGGCTTCACGGCCCTGCCTGTCAAGGTGGTTCGTAGGCTCGTCGATAAGAGGGTAGATGCCGTCTGATGCAAAGAGGTTTGCAAGCATCAGTTTGGTGCGCTCTCCGCCTGATAAAGTGTCCATCGGACGCCACATTATGTCGGGGTCGGCCCCCATGAGATTAAGCTCTTTTCTGACTCTCCATTCCTCGTTTTCCGGAAGTTCGTCCATCGGGAAGATAACCGTCTCAGGCACTCCCGTGATGGTTCCTCCGTAGGGGAGTTCTCCGCGAAGGAGTTTAAAGAACGTGGTCTTGCCCCGGCCGTTTCTTCCTGCCAGAGCAAGCTTCCAGGAAGTATCTAAAACGATAGAGACATCGTCAAACAGGACCTTTTCAGAACCGTCATATCCGAATGTTAAGTTGTTGATGTTTATTATTGGCATATTGATTCCTTTCGGGGGATCCTCAGCCGGATAAATCAAAAGCCGCGTCACAAGGAAGCGGCGCGGCTAAATAAAAGCAATATAAATGAACACACAAAAAGACTTATCCGCGAGGCAGTTTATTAACTTCAGCAGATCGTCTTTCTCATTGGTGTTCCTCCGTTTTTCAAGTTTTCTGCCGTGATAATACAGCAGCAGCTTTTATGCGTCAAGATGGTGGAATGTCACAGACCTGTCACCGGATTCACTCAAAAATACCTCTGGTTTGACCCATGAAATATGAAAGTTTTCCGTTAAAATATCCGTATGCTGATAATCATGTGCACAATCTGTAAAACACTTTGGAACCTTTGGTCAAGAGCCTGATCTCCTTTTCGGGTCCGTTGTTTTTGCTCATTATCAGTTAAGGAACTGTTTCCCGTTATTCTTATTAAGGGTATTTTCTGATACAATTATCTTGGTTTTGAATGGACAAAACCGGGATAGGTTTTATTGGATGTTTTTTAAGGAGTAAGGGAAATGGCAGACAATAGAAACGATACAACTATCGGAGACGTACTTAAGGATCATTTCGGAGTAACTAATATCCAAAACCGGAGAGCGCTGAAAAACGATACGTTGGAACAGGAGCGTATCGAGCAGATGAATGTTGATCTGGGCAACGCGCCTGCCGTGAAACCCGGCGCTCAAGGTCAGGCCCCGATACCGGCTTCTGTAATGACTCCGCCGTCAGTTGGCATCGCGAATGAAAGTGCGACTGACAACAAGTGTCCGTCATGCGGCGGAACGCTTTCTTACGATCCGGCGTCGGGCGGACTCATCTGCAACTTCTGCGGAAGGGCAGTGACCGTTCAGACCGAGACGGCAGCACCCGGAACCGGATATTCGCTCCAGGAACTTCAGAATAACGTTGGAAGACGCTTGCAGTCGACTGCCAAGCAGGTTTCTTGCGGTACCTGCGGAGGTGCTTTCCTTGCCGAAGCGAGTTCCATCTCGGGTCTTTGTCCGTATTGCGGCTCCAATTCCATTACCGTTGTCGGTGAAGCCACGGGAACGCTTGAACCTACCGGTGTTATTCCTTTCAAGATCGGCAAGGAACAGGCGCAGGCCATGTTCAAACAGTGGATCAGCGGGAGAAGGTTTTCACCGATGGATATTGCAAAGAATTCTGAGATCACGGATCTGGTAGGCGTATACGTTCCTTATTGGGTATTCGACTGCGATACCGTAACTCCGTACAAAGGAAAGTTCGGCAAGACGTACAGCAGCGGAGACAGTACTTACACAAAGTATCACAAGTCTTCCGACGTCTGTCAGCTGTACGTCAGGAACCTGACGCTCGTAGCTTCGAACCGCCTTGTAAACGATTCTTTCTGGAAAGCCGTCTCCAAATTTGATATGAATATGATGAAGAGATACGATCCGAACCTTCTCGCAGGCTTCTGGTCCGAGAGCTATACGGTTGACGGCCCCACGACCTGGCAGAATGCCATGGGCAAGATCTATGACATGATAAAGAGAGAGATCAAGCGTAAAGAGGATGCTGACGTGATCTCTAAAATCGACATGCAGCCGCAGGCGACTAACATTCGCGCAAAATATGTTCTCGCACCGATCTGGATAACTTCGTTCGATTATCACGGTACGGCCTACCGCGTCCTCATCAACGGTCAGACGGGCAACATCGTCGGAACGTGGCCGAAGTCCTTCAAGAGGTTCTTCATGATCTTCGGCATCATTGCCGGAGCTATCTTTGGAACGCAGTTCCTTATGGCGTTGATCAACACTTTTGTGGGTTGGTTATCCGGACGTTGACGATTGCTCTGAAATGTCCGAAAATATAGGCATGACGGCCGTCCCTTGAGGGGACAAAAATGTGGAGGTTCAGTATATGACTGCACAGGAATTTGCTCAGGCACTTAAAGACGAGAAAGAGGGAATGCTTTCTTCATATTTCGGCCGCGGGGAATCTCCTGCCGGAACCTTGTTAAAGAATCTCGGTGCGCCTTCTGCCGATGAGAAGATTTTAAGGGATTTCCTTGACGGAGTGCTTACTGATGCCTTTTATACGATGCTCCTTGGATTTGATGGCGAGACCGCTTTGGGAAGAAGCGGCCAGCAGGCTTATAAGATCTCATTGACTGACGGCTCAGTTGTCTCCGAAGGTAACGGAGAACTCTCAAACAGCGCATTTTCAGTCTTCTACGGCGAAGAGTGATATAGGCATCTTTGGTGTTTTTTGCGATTTTCATAGACCGAAACAGACGTCGGTGATATATTATTCTCGGAATAAATATCGGAGGATATAAGGGTGAAGATTGCGAAACTGATATTGTGGATCATGGCCCTGGTGCTGACTGTAGCACTGGGGTTTTCCGTTATTTTCATATCCGTAAGGGGCTCCGGAAAGAATACGAGCCAGACGGTTACGAAACAGCTCAAGAACTCTTCAAAAGTCTCGGACGGCCTGCCGGAGAATGACCTTTTCAAGTTTGAGACCAAGATAAAAAAGGCGGGAACCTACCGTGTCACGATCGATCCTACGACTTCTAATAAGACGTTCGTCATAGGAAGCGAAGTGTATGACTCTGACGGCAAGATCCTTGGTGCCATGGTGCTTTTGAGCGGGGAAGAGTCCAAGTCGGATTACTGGTTTAAAGAAGGAACCTGCTCCGTTCTTTTCAGATACCTGACGTCTGATCAGGATCTCAGGGACTTCATCGAAGAATACGATGCATCCTATAATGCGAAAAACATAAGGGAATTAATTTCAAAGGTCCATTTTTCGAATTTCAATGAGAACGGGACCGTTACCGTTAATTGCAAAGTGAGCATCGGAAAGGCGCCTTCCTCAAGGATAGGCCTGGCCGACATTTTTGTATTGGTCGCACTCGGATTAACGCTGATAGCGGTAACGATCATTTTGGGAGTGCTTTACAAACAGAATAAACCCGCCGAACCTGAAGTTTATGACGGCAAGGCGCCCGCAATTCCTGAAACGCCCGCAGTCAAGCCTGCGGCACGACCGGTGGCACGACCGGTGGCACAACCCATGCAATACGCTTATCAGCAGCCTGTTTATCCCGCGCCCGCCGCATGGGTGTGCAACACTTGCGGATACAACATGAACGTCGGAAGGTTCTGCGCAAACTGCGGCCAGCCGGGAATGTTCATGCCGGCTCCTTCGTATCAGGTTCCGACATATCAGCAGCCGACATACCAGCTTCCGTCATATACGGTGCCGGTGCAGCAGTATCCTGCTCCGGTTACGTACCAGATGCCTGTGCAGCCGGTACAGTATGCGCAGCCCGCTCATGCTCCGGCACCTGTACAGCAGGCCTATGTACCTTCATACGCGGCGTTGCCCAAGCCTGATTACAGCGCCAAACCCAAGAAACCTGAGCCTGCTCCCGCGGATCCTGAATTTGTTGACGGCATAAAGAACTGTATTCCCGCGGTCGGCGCGAGATACGCTGCATTCTGCGTGGTGTTCCTGCTTGTCCAGCTCGCGGGTGCATATCTGCTGTCGCTTCTTGTTCCGGATGTCGTAAGACAGTACAAGACTTCGATCTCGATGGGTCTTACGGTGCTCGCTGTTGACGTGATCGGCTTTCCGTTCATATGGCTTCTGATGAGGGGCATACCGAAGGTTAAGATAGAAAAACACAGCCTGAGCTTCGCACAGTGGTTCGGTTTCCTTATGATGACCGAAGGCCTCATGATGGTCGGATCATTGATCGGAAGCCCTATTCATACTGCGCTTACGCAGCCGTTCAACGGTGAAACGATCAACAAGGCAACAAGCATGATCCAGAACTCGCACATCCTCGTAAGCACGCTGGTGGCGGGCATCGGCGCACCGGTCTTTGAAGAGCTGATCTTCCGCAAGGTGCTCATAGACAGGACCATCAGATACGGCGAATACGTAAGTATCGTGATGTCCGGTATCATGTTCGGACTGCTTCACGGCAATTTCTCGCAGTTCTTCTTTGCGGCGCTTGTCGGAATGCTTTTCGCATACGTTTACATCCGCACCGGCCGTATCCGTTACACGATCTTCCTGCACATGGCGATCAACCTTTCGAGCTCGCTCGTCATGCAGTCGCTCCTCAAGCAGGTCCTCGATGCCCGTGAATCAGGTCGTTACAGTGCGGTTTCAGTTGTATGCGCCTTGATCATGCTTTTGTGGGCAGGCGGAATGATCACGATCGGAATAATAGGGATCGTCAGGTTGATCAAGGGCCTCAAGAGAAAGAAACTGGCACTCAACATGAAGAAGGGCGAGCCGTCTCATAAGGAAGTAAGGAGTTATCTCCTTAAGGACAAGGCGCTTTGGATCTACATCGCCATGACCGCAGTCCTTTTCCTGCATTCGTATCTGGTAAATATCATAATTTTCTTCGTTTCGAAATCGGGCTGACCGGGAAGGTGAACCTGACTGAACCAAAGACCCTCACGGCTTATGTGAGGGCCTTTTTCTTTGGTTTTCCGGATTCTGTTTACAATTGCAAAAGAAAGAGTATAATGCCGATTGTAAAGTTAGAGACAAGAGAGGTTTACAATTATGACAGAGGCCCCGAAAAGAAGGCGCAATGCAACATATGACATTGCAGTTATAGCGGTTTCAGCCGCACTGATAACGATCTGCTCCTGGATTTCGATACCGGTCGGTCCGGTTCCCGTGACATTGCAGACTCTTGCGGTCCTGGCAGTGCTCCTGACAACAGGGGGCAGGAGGGGCACCATAGCGGTAGCGGTTTACCTTGCGCTCGGCGCAATAGGAGTCCCTGTCTTCTCGGGCTTTAAAGGCGGCCCCGCAGCATTTGCAGGTCCGACAGGCGGTTTCCTGATAGGTTTTCTGGCAGCAGCTCTTGTTTACTGGCTCCTCGAAAAGCTTGTTTTTGAGCGCCTCATGACCACGCAGAAAAAGAAGATCATCTTCGGTTTTGTGATTTCGGTCATATTCGAGCTCATTATGTATACGGTCGGAGTTATCTGGTTCATGACGGTCTATGCCGCCCAGACAGGTCCGGTGGGACTTGTTACCGTTCTCGGATGGTGCGTCATTCCGTTTATCATCCCGGATCTCGTCAAGATAGCGGCTGCGGTCATCATAAGCAGCAGGGCATCCGGGTTCGTCCGCCGGTAAAGAAAACAGCCCCCTTTTATGTTAATATGTTCTTCAATAATGACTTTGGAACAGGGGGTCAGAAATGAGCAATACAACGGATTATATGCTCAAGGTAACTGATGTCTGCAAGAAATACGGCAAGACAGAGGTCCTTAAGCAGATGTCTTTTGAGGTCCCGAAAGGATCTATCTACGGACTTGTCGGCAGGAACGGCGCAGGCAAGACGACGATCATGAGGATCATATCGGGTCTTCAGAAACCCACGTCAGGAAAGGTCGAATACGGTTTTGACCATAAAGGATACGGCAAGATCGGCGCGCTCGTTGAGCTTCCGTCGATCTATTCGTCCAAGTCGGCCCGTGAAAACCTTATTTTCCAGTACATGAACCTCGGACTTAAGATCGACGATTCGATCGATGAGATCCTTAAGCTTATTTCTCTGGATAAAACAGGGAAGAAGAAGGCAGGAAGGTTCTCGCTCGGTATGCGCCAGAGACTGGGCATCGGCATGGCAATGGCCGGCAATCCCGACATGCTTATCCTGGATGAGCCCATCAACGGCCTCGATCCCCAGGGAATCATCGAGATAAGAGATCTTCTCCAGCGCCTGAACCGTGAGAAGGGCATTACGATCATAATCTCAAGCCATATTCTTTCCGAGCTTTCCAAGCTCGCGACCAATTTTGCGTTCGTTGAGGACGGCACGGTAGTAAAAGAGGTTACGACAGAGGAAGTCGAGAACGCAGGCGGCGTTCAGTCCGATTTCTTCTCGGCAGATCCTCAGGGCCTGCTTCGTGTTCTCAAAGAAAAGGGTCTTGAAGCCAAGATGGAAGAGGGCACCGGCATTATCAAGGTCAAGGGTGTCTTTAACCTTACGGATGTGGTCATGGAGGCTTCGAAGCAGGGGGTCAATATCGCCCGTGTAAATACGCGCGATACGGATCTCGAGACCTACTTCATCAATTTGGTGGGAGGTCACGGCCATGTTTAAGCTTTTAAGATTTGAATTCAGAAGGATCCGTTCCAACCTGTTTTTCTGGCTTCTCACGCTCTATTGCGTTGTATGGCCGGTATTCGTAGCAACGTTCTACAGACTGTTGTTTTCTCTGAATGTTGATGAAAACGGCTTTTCCTTCGGTCCGCTCAATCTGACGGGAGATGAGAAGAAATATATATCGTGGATCATCCTCAGCGCATTCTTCGCTGAGATGCCAAAGTTCATGGCGCTTTTCACTTGCCTTTACATAGGCAAGGACCAAAGCGACGGATTTGTGCGCAACAAGGTTATTTCGGGACATTCGAGACTTTCCGTTTTCATGAGCAACAATATCGCCCAGTCACTGGTGACCGTTTTCTGGTGCGTTGTATACATCTGCTTCGCCATGTTGGGTCTGCTTATCAACGGCCTTGGCCCTATGCTGAACGGCGGCGGGGTATTCGCAAGACTTGGAACGGCTATAGCGGTACTGCTCGTGTTATCGGCGTTGTTCACATCGGTCGCATTCGCATTCCGCAACCGTGCTGTTCCTGTTGTCCTTTCAATTTTGTTTACGATGGTCACAAGCGGTGTCTGCATGGCAACAGGAATGTTCGCTCTGCCAAAAGCCGCATCTGACAGCTATGCAAAACACTTCAGCGAGAGAGTCGAGCTTAATGTTGAACAGGGTTATATGTCGAGAGAGGCTGCTGATAAGCTGATAAAGGCTAATACTGCAGATAAGATCCGCGGAGGCAAGGCGTGGTACATCTTCCACCCCGTTTATCAGGCAACAAATGCCGGATTCCAGAAGGATTATCAGATGCCCAACGGATTGGGACTTACTTCCGGTGAATTCGTCTACAATGATAAGATCGATTATACGGACGATATGGTTTTAACTGCACTTGCCCAGGAAGTTCTGCTGGACAAGGAGACGCTATCTAAAATGGACGGAATTTCAACGTCATACGCAACGAAGAACCTCGAATACGTGGTCAAGTCCGTCATTTGGTACGCCGTGCTCACGGGCGCCGGCTTTATCCTTTTCAAGAGGAGAGATCTGTTCTGATGTTTTACGAAAATCATAGATTAAGTATAGTGATCGGTGCTTACGGAAGCGGAAAATCCGAGATTGCGGTCAACATGTCACTCGCTCAGAGGAAAGCCTGGCCCGATAAGCGCCTTCTGATCGCTGACATGGATATAATCAATCCCTTCTACAGGTCTTCCGACTGCGCTCCGGCGCTCGAAAAGGCCGGCATCAGGGTCATTTCACCGATGTATGCAGGCTCAAATGTTGACGCTCCTGTCATTCCGGCAGACATTTTCTCGATCTTCGACGACGAGACCTATACGGGTGTTTTCGACATTGGAGGCGAGGACATGGGCGCAACGGTGCTCGGTTCAATGAGAAAGAGGATCGAAAACACGGATTCTCAGATACTCATGGCCGTCAACACCTTGAGGCCGTTTACTTCAGATCCCGGGCAGATCGCGGAGATGACGGCGATCCTCTCGGAGGCTGCAGGATTTAAGATAGACGGATATCTTCACAATACGAACCTTCTTGATGAGACCACACCGGCTCAGATAGAAGAAGGTGAAAGGATCATGGAGGAAGCTTCAAAGCTTACCGGAGTACCTGTAGTTGCCACCTGTTTCATGGAAGGCATTGAAATGCCTGAAATTAAGGGCCATGAGCTATTCCCGATGACAAGACAGATCTTCTACAACTATTGAGTTCTCCTGGTGTACAATACATTGTTGTTTTGTCAAAAAAATGATATTATTCTAAATGGTGGTCGTTAGGACCAATAAGAAATATCAGGAGGAATAAGATTATGGGATTGATTAGCTTGATCAAGAACGTTGCCGGCACGATTACCGGTACGATCGGTGATGAGATTAGAGATCAGTATCTCGAATTCTTTACTTGCGATTCCCTCGGAGACAACATCCTTGTTAAGAAGGGTGCTAACCGTATACAGAAGGGACGCAACGTAGGCAGTTCTGAGATCATTTCACAGGGTTCAGTTATTGCTGTACCTGAAGGCACTGCACTTCTGCTCGTAGACGGCGGACAGATCGTTGATTTTACAATGGTTGCCGGCTACTACAGATGGGATTCTTCAACATCTCCTTCAGTTTTTGCTCCCGGCGGTTTCGGCGAGAACATCAAGAAGACTGTTGTTGATGCTTGGACACGTATGAAGCAGGGCGGCGAGCTTTCAAAGCAGCAGAGAGTTTACTTCGTTAACTTGCTCGAGATCAGGAACCAGAACTTCGGTACACCTTCTCCTGTCAGCTACGAAGATCCTGCTTACATGACGGTTTACATCCGCCTCAACGGTACCTTCTCTTACAGGATCCAGGATCCTATCACGTTCTTCAGGAACATCTCCGGTAATATCGCTGACGTTTACACGAACGACGACTTCATGGGCTCACCTTCAAAGCCCCTCCAGCCTCGTCTTGAGTTCCTCGATCACATCACCGAGGCTCTCAACAAGTGCAGCCTTGGCCCAAATGCGATCAAGTTCTCTCAGCTCCCTGCACATCAGGGTGAGTTCCGTAACTACATGGCTGAAGTCCTCGATCAGGACTGGCTCCAGACAAGAGGCGTTGTCGTTCAGGCAGTCGCTATCGGTTCTGTTACACCTGATGACGAGACACGTCAGAGGATCCAGAGCATCCAGACAGAGCAGATCTA